>NZ_WVRS01000007.1:0-74664 GCF_011525565.1 Lawsonella sp. | reverse complement strand
AGAGCCGACTGAGTGAGAATTGGCCGTGGTCGTTGCCGCAAAACTTGACGGTGCTGTAGCTGTTGTAAGACTTACTGCCGTGATGATGGCGGTGAGAAACGTAAGGGTTCGCGTGTGCCGGAGAATAAAAGACCGGGGGTTACAAGACCGAGAGCTACAAGACATGCGGGGCGTCCTTTCCTGTCAAGAACATAGTAAAGGACAATGCAGAAATGTATATCCAGAGTCTTTTTTCCGACACACCAATGACAAAAATGTAATTGTGATCTGTATCACCACAATGGCTGTCATTGATGTTTATGAAAACCTGCGACTATGCCCCGTAAGACACTATATGTAGTGGTAAAAAAATTTTTAAAACCCTATATAGTGCAAAAAACGACACACCTTTCGAGTAAGTTTAAAACCGCTAGCGCATCATTAGTTAGGTAACACTAAGTAATGGCTACACATCGTTGGATACGAAGAGAAGCATAAAGAAAATACTGTCTCGGAAGGACGCTAAGGAACCGTCATGGCGAACACTGATTCCACCCCCCAGGCCCATCGTCGACGTCACCTCCACTGTTGATGAATACCTCGACCGCAGCGACTGGCGTGTTAATGCCAACGCAAACCAGGACTACTCCCTGGGCGGCATGATGCTCAACACCTCCGGCAAGGTCGTCGCCAACTACTGGCTCAGTAACGTCTACAGCCCCGCCGCCGGAGAAGCCCACCGCGACGGCTCCATCCACATCCACGACCTCGACATGCTCGCCGGCTACTGCGCCGGCTGGTCCCTCCGCCAACTCCTGGAAGAAGGCTTCAACGGCGTCCCCGGCACCGTCGCCTCCCTCCCACCCAAGCACTTCTCCACCGCCTGCGGGCAGATCGTCAACTTCCTCGGCACCCTCCAAAACGAGTGGGCCGGCGCACAAGCCTTCAGCTCCTTCGACACCTACATGGCCCCCTTCGTCCGCCTCGACAACCTCACCTATGAGGACGTCAAACAGCAGATGCAGGAACTCATCTTCAACCTCAACGTCCCCAGCCGCTGGGGCACCCAAACCCCCTTCACCAACCTCACCTTCGACCTCCAATGCCCCGCCGACCTCGCCCCACAAGTACCCTTCATCGGCGGCGAACCCGTCGACTTCACCTACGGGGACCTACAGGACGAAATGACCCTCATCAACCGGGCCTTCATTGAGGTCATGACGGAGGGCGACGCCGACGGCCGCGTCTTCACCTTCCCCATCCCCACCTACAACATTGGCAAAAACTTCGACTGGGAAGCCCCCATCGTTGAGCCACTGTTTGAAATGACCGCCAAATACGGCCTGCCCTACTTCCAGAACTTCATCAACTCCGACCTGGACCCCGGCATGATCCGCTCCATGTGCTGCCGCCTCCAACTCGACCTCCGCGAACTACTGAAACGCGGCAACGGACTCTTCGGATCCGCCGAACAAACCGGCTCCATCGGCGTCGTCACCCTCAACTGTGCCCGCCTCGGCTACCAGCACAAAGGCGACTGGAAAGGCCTCCTCGCCCGCGTCGACGAACTCATGGAACTCGGCAAAGACACCCTCGAGCGGAAACGCGTCAAAGTGGACGAACTCATCGACCGCGGCCTCTACCCCTACACCAAACGGTACCTAGCCAGCCTCGACAACCACTTCTCCACCATCGGCGTAAACGGCGTCAACGAAATGGTGCGCAACTTCACCGACGACACAGAAGACATCTCCACCGTCGTCGGCCACGAAATGGCCGTCCAACTCCTCGACCACGTGCGCACCCGCCTCGTCGACTTCCAGGAAGAAACAGGCCACCTCTACAACCTGGAAGCCACCCCCGCCGAAGGCGCCTGCTACCGCTTCGCCCGCGAGGACAAGAAACGCTTCCCCGACATCATCCAGGCCGGATTCGAGGACGCCCCCTACTACACGAACTCCTCCATGCTGCCCGTCGGCTACACCGATGACCCCTTCGAAGCCCTCGAACAGCAGGAAGACCTGCAGTCCATGTACACCGGCGGCACCGTCCTCCACCTCTACATGGGTGAACGAGTAAGCGACGCCAAGACCTGCCGCGAACTCGTTCGGCGCAGCCTCACCGCCTTCCACATCCCCTACATCACCATCACCCCCACCTTCTCCATCAGCCCCAAATACGGCTACATCTCCGGCGAACACCAGTACTGCCCCAAGTGCCAAGCCGACCACGACGCCGAAGTGGCCGCTGCCCGCGCCGCCGAAGCCGCCGGCAAACCAGTGAAGAAGACCGCCGAGCAGCTGGAAGCCGAATGGGAGCCGGTGGAGTGCGAAGTATGGACCCGTGTCATGGGCTACTTCCGCCCCGTCAAATCCTTCAACAAGGGCAAGCAGTCCGAGCAGAAGGAACGCAAGAGCTTCCGGGAAGGCGTTGCCCTGGAATCCAGCGTGGCCGCACCCCGCGCCGTCCCCTCCATGTCCGGCGACCGCATGGCCACCGCCAACGACCGCTAAGCACAGCGGTTGCTAGCCACGGTGCTTGTGAGAAGCAGAGCTCATTAGAAGCAGTGCTCATCTGACGGGAACTGCCCCGCCTCCACCTCCTGGCGGTAGGTGCGGGCAGCCTCCGTCATAGCCTCGCCCACCTCAGCAAACACCTTCACGAAACGGGGGCGGCGGCCATCTTGCGGCACCGCCATAGCGTCGTACCACACCAGCACTTGCGCATCGGTATCCGGGCCGGCACCAATACCGACCGTCGGAATATCCAGCTTCTCGGTAACCTCTTTCGCCAGATCCCGCGGTACCATCTCCAGCACAACCGCACTGGCCCCCGCCTCCTGCACAGCTAGAGCATCTTCTATAAGCTGCTGCGCACTATCACCACGGCCCTGCACCTTAAAACCGCCCAGTTTATGAACAGACTGGGGGGTGAAACCAATATGAGCCATCACCGGAATACCCGCCTTCACCAAAGCGCGGATTCGGTCAGCCATGCGCACACCGCCCTCCAGCTTCACCATCTGGGCACCCGATTCACGCATTACCCGAGACGATGTCATAATGGCCTGCTCGTCAGAGGCCTCATAAGTGCCAAACGGCAGATCAGCCACCACAAGCGCCTGCGGGGCACCCCGCACCACACTCCGCGTCAAGAAAATCATCTCATCCAGGCTCACCTGCGTAGTGGTGTCATAGCCGTACACCACATTCGCGGCAGAATCCCCCACCAGCAGGACGGGAATCTCAGCCTCCGCAAAAGCACGGGCAGTGGAATAGTCGTAAGCAGTCAACATGGCCCACTTGTGGCCCTCCTGCTTCCATTGAGCAAGTGTAGAAACGCGAGTTTGCATGCTTACAAGTCTGCCACCTTTCCCCAAAAAGGCCAGTTAAAATGGGGCAACAACACATTCTCAACCCCTGCGCACGTATCCGCATAGAATAGGTACATGGCAGCAGCAGGACAGAACATGTCGCACACCAACCCCGGCGCAAACCCCAGTGCAAACCCCGGCACAAGCTCTGACACGCACCCTGACGCACACTCCGAGACATACACCGAGGCACACTCCGACGCGCACTCCGGTGGGCACAAAAATATTGTCGTCGGCGTAGGTGGAGGAATAGCCGCCTACAAAGCCTGCATGGTCATTCGTGAGTTCACCAAAGCCGGCCACACCGTCACCGCCATCCCCACCCCTGCCGCCGCCCAATTCATTGGCACCGCCACCCTCGAAGCCCTCACCGGGCAACCCGTCACTAGCAGTGTTTTCACCGACATACCGCAAGTACGGCACGTCACGGTCGGCTCCCAAGCAGACCTTGTTGTTGTTGTCCCCACCACCGCGGATTTCCTCTCCCGCATCGCCGCCGGCGCCGCCAGCGACATGCTCACCACCACCCTCCTCATGGCCACCTGCCCCATCCTCCTGGCCCCCGCCATGCACACCCAAATGTGGGAAAACAGCCTGGTCCAACGCAACGTTGATACTCTCCGCGAGCATGGCTACACCGTCATGGAACCCGCCGTGGGGCGCCTCACCGGGCCAGACTCTGGCGCCGGGCGACTCCCCGAACCCGCCGACATTGTGGACATGGCCTACTCGCTCCTTGAAGAACAAAAGCTGGCTGAAGAGTACAGTCAGCGCAGTCAGCACAGCCCGGCAGAAGGGCATGGCCAGGCCAAAGAACGCAGTCAGGTAGGAGAGCGCAGCCGGGCCGCTGCGCGCGCCGATCTTATGCCTCGTGAGCTTATGCCCCGTGATCTGGTTGGGCGCCACATCATCATCACTGCTGGTGGTACGCGGGAGGCCATCGACCCCGTCCGCTACATTGGGAACAGATCCTCCGGCCAACAAGGCGCCGCCCTCGCCGCCTGCGCTGCTCAACGCGGCGCCCACGTCACCCTCCTCCTCGGCGCCCATGACCTGCCCTACCTGCCAGCCGGCGTCCAGGTAGAGACCGTCACCAGCGCCCTCGACCTGCAGGATAAACTCACCACCCTTGTAGAGACGGAACCCGTTGACGCGGTCATTATGGCCGCCGCCGTAGCAGACTTCCGCCCCACCGACACTGCCACCACCAAATTGAAAAAGGGCACAGACAGCGAACCCGATAGCATTGCCCTCACCCGCAACCCGGATATTCTGGCCAGCCTCACCCGCAGTCACCCCAATCTGGTCACCGTCGGATTCGCGGCAGAAACCGGCGACGCCACCCACACAGTGCTGCAGTTAGGGCGCGAAAAATTCGCCCGCAAAGGCTGCGACCTGCTCATGGTGAATGAAGTAGGGTTCCACACAACATTCGGGCAGCCCACCAACGCCGGTTGGCTGCTGGGGCGCGGCGGCACAGAAAAAGGTACAGAGAATAGCGCAGGAAAAAGCACAGACAGTGTCACAGTAAAGGAAATTCCGCGCATGTCGAAACGGGGCGTAGCGATGCGCATTCTGGACCAGCTCGCTACTCTTTTCTAATTGGTTTTCCGCAGGAAAAAGCCCATAATTAAAGAGTGACTAGTGAGAATACGTCCCTGCAAGTATGTACCACACCCGCCGACCTCACCGCCCTCGCCGAAAAACTTCATGCTGACGGACGACCCGTCGCCCTCGTCCCCACCATGGGGGCCCTCCACGATGGACACATGCAGCTTGTCCGCGCCGCAAAACAGATTCCCAACGCCGCCGTTATCGTCAGTATCTTTGTCAACCCCCTCCAGTTCGGGCCCAACGAGGACCTCGACTCCTACCCGCGCACCCTCCCCGAGGATCTTGACCTCCTTGCCTCCGAAGGTGTTTACGCAGCCTTCGCCCCCACCCCGCAAGACATGTACCCGGATGGCTTCCGCACCACCGTCAACCCCGGACCCCTCTCCACTGAAATGGAGGGTGCTACCCGCCCCGGCCACTTCGCCGGTGCCCTCACCGTGTGCGCTAAACTCTTCGGCATCTCCCGCGCCGATCATGCTTTCTTCGGGGAGAAGGACTACCAGCAGCTCACCCTGTTGAAGCAGATGGTGAAGGATCTCAACATTCCTGTTACCCTTCACCCTGTCGCTATCCGCCGCGAAAAATCCGGCCTCGCCCTTAGCTCCCGCAACCGCTACCTAAGCGATACGGAACGCACCCTGGCCGAGCAACTCTCCGCCAGCCTCCGCGCCGGCAAAGACGCCGCCGATAAAGGTGCCACCCCCCGCGAGGTCGTCACCGTCACCCGCGACTACCTTGCCCGCTACCCGGAAATTGAGGTTGACTACGTAGAACTGCGGGACGCGGGACTGCGGAAACTCAACGACTACTCCGATAACTCACTGCCGGCCCGCCTGCTCCTGGCGGCGCGTGTTGGCACTACTCGACTTATTGACAATATGGGACTGATGCTCCAGCCCTGGGACTACTAAGGACGTCACACCATGTTTCGCACCATGCTGAAATCCAAAATCCATAGAGCCACCGTCACACAGGCAGACCTCCACTATGTAGGCTCCTGCACCATTGACATTGCCCTCATGGAAGCCGCCGACTTGCTGGAAGGCGAAAAAGTAGACATTGTTGATGTCGATAACGGCAACCGCCTCTCCACCTACTGCATTGCGGGGGAGCGCGGCTCCGGCATTATCTCCATCAACGGTGCCGCCGCCCACCTCATTCACCCCGGCGACCTCGTTATCCTCATCGGTTACGGCCTTATGGATGACGCGGAAGCCCACACCTACCAGCCCAAAGTGATCTTCGTCGACAAGCAGAATCACATTCTGGAAAAGGGAGCAGACCCGGCTGGGGTACCGGCCGGCTCCGGTCTCCTCGACCCGCGCGGATAGCAGCCGCTATGGCTACCGCAGATGACCTCACCATCGCTGGCCTCGTGCGCCTCTCCACTGTCGACTGGCCCGGACACATGGCCGCCACCGTCTTCCTCCAAGGCTGCCCCTGGAACTGTCTCTACTGCCACAACCCGGACCTTATCGACTGCCGCACACCCGGAATTATGGAATGGGCAGAAGTAGAAAAATTCCTCCAACGTCGCCGCGGTCTCCTCGACGGTGTTGTTTTTACGGGGGGAGAACCCACCCGGCAACGAGGCCTAGCCGACGCCATGGCTCGCGTCCGCAACATGGGGTTCCAGGTAGGTCTCCACACTATGGGCGCCTACCCCACACTGTTGCGTCCCCTCATTCCCCTCATTGACTGGGTGGGCTTCGACATTAAAGCCGCGCCCGCCCACTACGGCGACATTATCGCCACTAACCCGCATGCCAGTATTGGCACTGTGGGGAGCCGTCACGCCATGGAAGCCCTCGACATGCTGCTCGATGCTGGTATAGACATACAGGCCCGCACCACCCTGTACCCCGATTCGGTCGCCGTCACCGACCTTCCCATCATTGTGGACATGCTGCACAGTAAAGGGGTGGGATCATATCGTCTCCAGCAAGCCCGCGCTGAAGGAGCCCGCCAAGTGCTACCGGACGGGCGCACCCTCAGCTACGATAGGCCTGGCTGGGATACAGAATTTGCGGCCCTTAAGACGCGTTACGATTTTGGCTAAACTTCTGCTGCCATTTATACCACAAAAATGACCACCCTCCACACATTCCAGGTAGCCTGAAAACATGGGATCCACAGACTCCGATACACGCACTATTCACACCGTGGCCGTCACCGGTTCCACTGGACTTGTCGGTAAAGCCCTCTGCGAGGAACTCCACAAACAGGGCTACCACGTTATCCGCCTCGTCCGCGACGATGCCCGCGGCCTGGACGACCGCACCTGGAATCCCACCAACCCCAACCCCGCTGTCCTTGACGGCGTGCAGGCCGTCATCCACCTAGCTGGCGAAAATACTGAAGGTATCTGGACACCCGATAAGAAACGCCGTATCCGCGACTCGCGCGTTATCCCCACCCACAAACTGGCCGAACTTGCCGCCCAATCGGATACTGTAACAACATTCATTTGCGCCAGCGCCATCGGCGTTTACGGGGACAACCGTGGTGCGGAAGTCCTCACAGAAGCCTCCGTTCCTGGTGACGACTACTTCGCCGACGTTGTCCAAAAATGGGAAGGTGCCTGCCAGCCCGCCCGCGCCGCCGGTAAACGCGTTGTCAATGTCCGTACTGGCATTGTGCTGTCCCGTGATGGTGGTGTGCTGCCGCTCCTCGTGGACATTTTCAAATGGGGCGGCGGTGGACTGATCGGCGTAGGGAAACGCTGGATGTCCTGGATCGACATTGACGACCTTGTCCGCATCTACATTACGGCGCTTACCTGCGAGCAGATTAGCGGCCCCATTAACGCCACCAGCCCAGAACCCTGCACAAACACGCACTTTACAAAAGCGCTAGGGGTAGCCCTCGACCGCCCCACACCCCTCATCATTCCCGCCATTGCCTCCACAATGGTGGGCCACCAAGGGGCACGCCAACTATCGATGGCGGATCAACGCGCCCAACCCCGCAAACTCCTATCCCTCCCAAACCAGGGTTTCTACTTCGAATACCGCACTATTGAGCAGGCACTCTACCACCAGCTTCCCGACGGACACTAGAGACACCTAGGGAATGCTGTAGTGCTTCCGTATAGCGTTTCCCAACTGTGGTGTTCCTGAAGAAATGCTGATGAAGTGATGGGTATCATCATAAATAACAGCTTAAAGAAAAGTAAATATCGATAGTTTGAGTAGAAGACCTTAAGGAGGTTTTCTACATGTCAACTTGTTCTAAACGGCTGAGCGGTGTGATAGCAGCTATCTCTATTACTGCACTCACTGCCGCTACTTTTATGGGGATTAAGTCCACCCCAGCAAACGCAATTTCCCTCGACACCACATCGGCAGCCCTCAACTATGCCAACAATTTTGACGGCTTCTACAGCGTTCCCGCGCACTATCCCACTGTTCCGGGACGTGTTGTAAAAACCCAGTCGTTCCGATCCTTCTTCTATCCCCTCGAAAGCCCCGTCACCCGTTACCCCATCCGTGGTAAACGCGTCATGTACACAACCACTCTCTCCAATGGGAAGGTGTACATCACTACCGGTGCCCTCATGGAACCTACCTCTCCATGGGTGGGTAAAGGGGAACGCCCTCTTCTTATCTATGGCACAAGCACATCCGGCCAAGGTAAGCAGTGCGCCTTCTCGAAAACTCCCGGTGGCTTCCTCGCCTTCACCAGTGGACTAGACTCGCGGCAAGGGCAGTCTCATAAAGCCATCTCTATGGTGACTAATTATGAGAACCTCAACGTTATGAAACTTCTGGGCAAAGGCCTCAGTGTTTTTGTTGTGGACTATAACGGCATGGCTGACGGCGATAACGTGCAGCCCTACATGAACAATATAGAAGCCGGGCGAGCCATGCTCGATGGTGCCCGCGCCATTCGCTCACTTAATCATCTTTCTGCGACAACGCCAGTAGGTATTTGGGGGTTCAGCCAAGGAGGTGGAGCCGCCTATGTTGGTGCTGCTCTGCAACCTACTTACGCTCCTGATGTCAATCTCAAAGTGTCTTATGCGGGCGCCCCACCCATTGACCTCATCCCCACTCTCCAAAAGGTAGAAGGTGGCGCACTCTCCGGCTTAATTGGGTACGGTGTTAACGGTTTCGCTGGTACTTACCCAGAAGTGAGAAAGGCTGTAGAGGAAAATATCAACACATCCGGCCGTAAGAATTTGGCGAAACTCGCCAATAGTTGTGTTGCCGACACCCTCTTCGGATATGCCTACCAGGACACTGGTAAATGGACGCATGATGGTAAACCACTCGTCGAGTTCCTGCAGAAATATCCAGAAGTTGTGAAAGTTTTTGATGACCAGCGTGCCGCTTCTGTTCCCACCCCGAAAGCACGTGTTGTCCTCTATGCTAATCCGCATGATGCCGTCGTTCCCTACGACACTGTGAAGCGCGGCGTGAATACGTGGTGCAAGGCGGGCGCTAATGTGCACTTCTACACAGTGCCCTATACCGCTATGGGGGTAGCTCCCATGTTCACTCACATGATGCCTAACTTCCTTGTCTTTGACCAGATGCTAGCAGAAATCGTGGGAATCTTTAGTGGAGACCCACAGCCTGCCGGATGCACGAACAGCACTATTACACTTCCGGTGAAATAAGGATAGTCAGAAAGACAAGACAGCTTTATATAGGGTAAACGAAGCCCCGCACACTTGCAGTCCTGGTGTGCGGGGCTTCTGTGGAACTATGTTCCACTACCACTATATGGGTATCTTAGAAGGATTTAACAGCCGCAATAGCAGCGTCATAATTGGGTTCGTTGGTGATCTCATCAACAAGCTCAACATAGTGGACTTTGCCCTTGGGGCAGATGACGATGACGGCACGAGTGAGGAGACCTGCGAGCGGGCCATCAACAAGTTTCACACCGTAGTCGTCGCCGAAGCTGGAGCGGAAACAAGAACCATTCTGAACATTCTCAATGCCGTTGGATACGCAGAAGCGTTGCTGGGCAAAGGGAAGATCGGCGGAAACACACAACACTGTGGTGTTGTCGAGTTTGGCGGCCTCCGCGTTGAACTTGCGGACGGAGGCGGCGCACACGTCAGTATCAAGTGAGGGGAAGATATTGAGAATAAGTTTACGACCAGCGAAATCGGATAGTTTTACGTCGGAGAGGTCCGCCCCAGTAAGCGTGAAATCTGGTGCAACGGAACCCACCTGGGGTAGTCCCCCAACAGTGTTAACAACAGTGCCAGTGAATTTAGTCTGAGCCATTGTGAATAATCCTTTCCCTTCAATTCCCATCAATGCGGCCTGCACTGAATTGAGATCTACACTGTGCTGAGATCTGCACTGTGCTGAAATCTGCGATCACTGCGAGATCTATTTTGTGTAACGGGAAAATAGCTGTTGCTATTCCCGTTTTATTCCCTCCCGTTCCATTCACTTCTTCTCCTGCAAGTGTGAATTGGGGAAGAAGTTACTTTGGAGAGGCTACTCTGGCGCGGATTATGCTAGAGCTGATTATGCTAGAGCCGCAAGCATTGTCGCGCTGTGAACATTGTTTCTGGGCCGTAGGAGCCACCAAAAATAGCTGCGTGAAGTGCCAATAAATAGAGTTGGTGCACGCACCGGCGTTCCTCCCACCCGTCTGCTAGTGGGGAGACGGAATTGTAGCCCGCGTAAATATCCTCCAGGAATGATTGCCCGAACACTTCCAGGAACGCTAAATCTGTTTCCGCATGCCCACCTTGCGCTGCAGGATCAATGAGTACTCCTATGATGGGGTCAGTAACGTTATCCGGCAAGGGATTTGTCCACGGAATATCCTCACGGCGTGCCCACAGCACATTCCCACTCCATAAATCTCCATGGATACGGGCAACCGGACCATGCACTAACCCTGGCTGTGGGGCATCCCAGTGTCCATCGGCAAGACGCTTGCATACTTCCTCGATGATGGACACGTCATCAGCGCTAAGAGACCTATTATTCCGTGCAACGGGCAGGCATGGGAGAATACGATCCTCCGCAAAAAACTCACCCCACGTGCGGTTTAGTGTCTCCTCGGAGGTTTGGCGTAGTGGTAATTCCATGCGGCCAATAACACCGTCACCCTCCCAACCGGGTGGCGGACACCCAAAACTGGGGGCCCCGGCGGCGTGCGTAACCGCCAATGTTTGCCCAAACTGGTAGGCGGCGTGGCGGGTAGGGCGGCCATTGGGTATTTCCACGAGAGTCATTATTCCCGGTTGGTAATCCAGTACCGGAACAACCGGAGCGCCACCATGGGGCATGGCCTCAGCCAGCCATTTAAGTCCTAGCGCTTCACATTTGATGGCGTGTGGACGGTGTGGATCCGTCTTGGTGAATATGCGCATACCCCCAGCATAGGAGTTAGCGTGTTTGCCGGTGTGGCTTTGGGACACCTTACTTTCGTATTTCTTTCATCGTTGTGAATGTGTGCCGCTAGTTTTCTGCGCTAAGGGCCACTTCTGGCACAAGAACTATGGGAATACCAAAGGCGCAGCACGCTTTTGCCCATGCTGCACTATCGGCACCTGTGGGAATATGTCCAAAGACAACAAGTTCTTCCGGCAACCAGCGTGCCTCCGCGGACGATTCCTTATTATGCATAGCCCAGTCTGGTTCCGGGCTGGAAATTGTGTCTGCGCCACTCCATTTCGTCACTAAACCGCATCCCTTGTTAAGAACGCGATCCATGACCGGCACAGTGCGGGTAATCGTATCTGCGTCACTAAGCGGTGGGGGAGTGGTCGTTGCCACCCGTACTTCCGCATCGAGAACCTGTGCCAGGGTAGTGGCGGTACGTAGCGCCGCATGGGAGGCGGGAGAATCATCAAAAGTGCAGGTCACACGGCGAATACCGGAGGGGGATCCGGGATATCCTAAGGGGGCAATAGCAACCGGCAGGCTCAATTCCCGCATGATGTTAAGGGCAATGCTGTCCGGGGTAATACCAGTGAGGGAATCGTGTGCTTCCGGGCCAAGAATGACCATATTAGTGGTGAGGGCATCTGGATCATGCACCCCGGCAACAATGGCGGAGCATTGGTCGTCAGCAATAACTTTGAGGACAGCGGGCTGGGCAAAATGGTTGGAGCCCAACCCAAGAACACCGAGTTCCTGGACGGCGGCAGTAGCGTCACCAGGCTTCGCCGTGGGGGCTTTGAGCTTATCGTGAAGAGTTTGGAGGAGCCGCCGTGTGCCCGACAGATTATCGGTGGGGTAGACGGGAGCAATAGTTTGCACGGTACTTTGCCCAATAGCGGCCAGGGAACATGCCAGAGCGAGGGCCTCGCGATGGGTACCCTCCACAGTGAGTGTTTCCCCATCCGTCGTTGTTGCAGTAGTAGCACCAGTAATGGTGACGGTGGAGGTGGCATTTGCGGTAGTGGGGTGCCAGCACACTTGGAAACGGTAGAACTCACGCATGAGTTCAGCCTAGTTCGTCACCAGCTAGTTTCTACTTTGCGGTTTCCCTTTTCTGTGGCAAGTTTCGCAATTATGAGCGTGTAGGAGGATGGTCTCTATCTGCTAAAAAGCCGTGTCACCGTGCATAAATGGAGGCCATGGCTGGTGGGGATATGTTCTCTGGTAGGTAATTTCGTGGAAAAGCACAGCGGAGTACAGATTTCCCTTTTACAATCATGTTCATCATGAGCTAGTGATATCCGAAAGGAAAAGAACAATGGTCGACGCTAACGAGTTCAAGAACAAAGCAGAAGAATTTAAGGGCAAGGCCGAACAGTTCAAAGGCAAGGCCGAAGAAGACCTCAAGGATAAAGCGGGCGAGTTCAAGGGTAAGGCCGAAGAACTGAAGAACAAGCTCGAAGATGAGCAGACGAAAGAGGAAATCAAGAGCAAAGGCAAGGACTTCCTCGACTCCGTCAAGAGTAAGTTCAATAAGTAACACATAGTCTTGTAATTCTCCCCAGATTACGCAACAACCACCCGGCAGGCAGCACGCCCCGGGTGGTTATTGTACATTATGGAGACGTAGTGTAGGGATCGTGGGGTACCGAGGGGTGCCAAGAAATATTAGGGGACGTCACTATCGGGGACGTCACAGGACGCCAGTTGTGAAGGAGCTAGTGAATGCGCGCTTTGCTCATTGTTGACATGCAACCTACCTTCTGCGAAGGTGGTGAACTTCCCGTCACCGGTGGTAATGATGTTGCGGACCGCATTGCCGATTTTCTTCGTTCCTACGCCGCCCGCTATGGCCTTATTGTCACTACCCAAGACTGGCACATAGAGCCAGGCGAGCACTTTAGCGACAATCCTGATTTTGTGGACACGTGGCCACCTCATGGTGTTGCCGGCACTCCCCATGCGGAAGTGCACTCGCATGTTGTGTCCGCATTGGAGACCCTGCGCACTACCCATCCCGATATTCCGCAGATTGCAGTTCGTAAAGGCCAGTACGCGGCCAGTTACTCCGGTTTTGAGGGTGTGACGGATGACGGCACACCACTGGTTGATGTTTTGCGCCGCCACGGGGTGGACGAGGTGGAGATTGTGGGCTTAGCGTTCTCCCACTGCGTGTGTGCGACAGCCCTGGACGCGCAACGTGCGGGCTTCACCACCACTATTTTTGCGGATCTTTCTGCCTCTGTTAGCCCCGAAACAGAGATGGAGGCACAGACGGCACTCGCCCATGCGGACGTTACTGTCTGCCATAGCCCCTACTGATCGTCAGTATCGGTGTCCCCGCTGTCCCCGCTAGCACTGCCTCCATTAGTACTGCCGCTGCCGCTAGCGCTCTGCACGGTATTGTGCGCAACGTCTGTACTATGAGTATCTGCATCATGGCTGTTTGGGGGAATAATGTCGCCGGCGACGGTACTAGCCGCAATGGTGCTGGCACTATCGGTAGTAGTAGCAATGGCGTCGGCGGATTCTTCCTCCAGGAGACGCTTGCGCAGGGCAGAGTGCCGATACCCGTAGGCGGCATAGGTTATGCAGGCAAGCAGTAGCCAGACCGCCAGGGTTGCCCAGGTGACGGGGTGTAGCTGGCTAATGAGGTAGAGGCAGGCAGCAATCGAAATAATGGGGGTGACGGGGTAGAGCGGCACCCGGAAACCGCGCTCCGTTGTGGGGTTTGTGTGGCGCAGGATAATGACACCCAAGCTCACCACTGCGAAGGCGGTTAGTGTGCCGATGGATACCATGTCGGAGAGGTATTCCAGGGGGAGGAAGCCGGCCAGTACAGCTACTACTGCGCAGGTGATGCCGGTGTTCATCAGTGGTGTGTGGGTGCGGGGGTGAATGCGGGCGAAGCCTTTGGGGATCATGCCGTCGCGGGACATGGCGAAAAGAATACGGGTCTGCCCAAAAATCGTCATTAGTGTAATGGAGAAGATGGAGATGACGGCAGCAGCCGACAAAATAACAGAGAAAACACCTGACCCCGTCACATGCTCCAGGATCTGGGATAGGCCCGCTTTCTGGTGTTTGAAGAGTCCTTGTTCTTGTGCGCCCACTGCGGCTACCGCCACCAGCATGTAGATAGCTGTTACCACAATGAGGGCGATGATGAGGGCGCGGGGGATAGTGCGGTGTGGGTGTTCCACTTCCTCCGAGGCGGTGGAGATAACGTCCAGGCCGATGAAGCTGAAGAAGATGGACCCGGCGGCAGTTCCCACACCCGCCATACCCATGGGGGCGAAGGGGTGATAGTTGCCGGATTTGAAGCCGGTGAACGCCACCACAGCGAACATGAAGAGGACAGCAATTTTCAGAATAACCATGACGGCGTTCGCGCGCGCAGACTCGCGAGTACCCGCCATCAGGAGGCCACAGCAGATTGCTACCAGCACTATTGCCGGCAGGTTAATGGAGAATCCGGTGAAGGAGCCGTTACTCCAGGGGGCTACGGAGAGATAGGCGGGTAGTTGCCATCCGAAAACGCGCTGCAGGAAATCGTTTAAATATTCGGACCAGCCGACAGCTACCGCTGCCCCGGATACCGCATACTCCAGCAGTAGACACCACCCCACCAGGTAGGCGACTAGCTCACCTAGGGTGGCGTAAGTGTAGGTGTAGGAGGAGCCGGAGGTGGGGATAAAGGAGGCTAATTCCGCGTAGCATAGAGCAGTAAGACCCGCGGTAACCGCAGCGATAAGGAAAGCGAGAATGACGGAAGGGCCAGCCTCGGGGACAGCGACAGTGAATACGTAAAAAATGCCGGTGCCCACAGTGCTGCCCACACCCATCATGGCCAGCTCGAACGTGGAAATACTCTTGCTGAGCGTGGGGCCGGAGCCGTCATCGTTACGGTTCGTTCCCGTACCGGACTGGTTCACAATGTCCCGTATGGGTTGCCGAATAAAAGGTGATTTAGCGCTGCGCATGGTTCTTTTAGTCTACTCATTGCCATGGGGTTAGCGTGAATAATTTCTTAGTAGAGATAATAAAGATAACTATCCTGGGGCCTGTGCATGTTCTATCACGTTCATGCCACAGCCACGAGAGGACGCCACGAGAGGACTATGGCACATGGCATCTGTGACCTTCGATCACGCCACCTGTATCTACCCTGGAGCTGCTAAACCCAGCGTCGACAACCTCTGTCTGGATATTCACGACGGCGAATTCCTGGTGCTCGTCGGCCCCTCCGGCTGTGGCAAATCCACCACGTTGCGCATGCTGGCCGGCCTTGAATTCGTCGACTCCGGCAGTATCCTCATTGGGGACAAGGACGTCACCATGATGGATCCCAAAGACCGCGATATTGCCATGGTGTTCCAAAACTATGCCCTCTACCCGCACATGACTGTCGCCGACAACATGGGTTTTGCCCTCAAACTGGCGAAAGTGGATAAGAAAGAAATCCGGCGTCGCGTGGAGGAAGCCGCCGAACTCCTCGACCTCACCGACTATCTGGACCGCAAACCCAAGGCACTCTCCGGTGGCCAGCGGCAGCGCGTCGCCATGGGGCGCGCTATTGTTCGTTCCCCCCGCGTCTTCTTGATGGACGAGCCTCTTTCTAACCTGGATGCGCGTCTGCGTGTCCGCACCCGCGCCCAGATTGCGGAACTGCAGCGCCGCCTGGGCACCACCACCGTTTATGTCACCCATGACCAGGTGGAGGCTATGACGATGGGGGATCGTGTGGCTGTTCTCTGTGCCGGGAAACTGCAGCAGGTGGATACTCCACGTAATCTTTTCGACCACCCCGCTAACGCGTTTGTGGCCGGGTTCATCGGGTCCCCGTCCATGAATATTCTGTCTGCTTCTGTGCGGGATAATGCCGCCTGGTTGGGGGAGACGGCTGTGCCGTTGCCAGGTGAGTTTCCCGCCGGTGTTCCTACTGATTCTGTGCAGGTGGGTTTCCGGCCTGAGCGGGTGGAGGGTGTTGAGGTTACCCCTGGTAGCGCAGGTGCTACTGCCGCCGGCACTGAGGTTGCCGCTGCTGGCGCTGCCGCCGGCACCTCTTCCCTGTACATGCTGGTGGATCTGGTGGAGGAACTCGGCTCGCAGGCTATCGCCCATGGTCACCTTGCTAACGCGGCTGGTGACAAGATCTCTGACCAGCGCATTACCGCCGCAGTGGACTGGAAGAACCCGCCTGCCCGCGGGGCATTGGTGCGGGTAGATGTTTCCCCCGAGAATATGTACTTCTTTGCCGATGATGAGTCGGGCGTCACCCTCTGGGATAAGGAGGCGAGTGAATGAGTAGCTACGGAAGAAGCAGAAGAAACAGTAAGGGAGGCATTCTTGCCGTCCTCCTTACGGGTGTCCTCGCCCTCACTGGCTGTTCCCATGGCTCCGGTGATGATGCTGCCCGCGCCGCCCAGCGAAACATTCACGAGCGTGGACCCATCACCTTCGCCATGGGCAAAAACGACATTGCTAACCTGCGGCCGGTGGTGGACCGCTGGAATAAGGACCATCCCAGCGAGAACGTCACCTTGCATGAGTTGGCTGGTGAGGCCGATTCGCAGCGCGATACGCTAGTGCAGTCGCTGCAGGCACGCTCCGGGGAATTCGATGTTATTGCCCTGGATGTTATTGATACTGCTAGTTTTGCCGCCCACCAGTGGTTGCAGCCCCTCACGGGGGATATGGCTGTTGATATGACGCATCTTCTGCCCGCCACCGTGGAGTCCGCCACCTATGCGGGCACTGTTTACGCTGCCCCCCAAAACACTAATGGGCAGCTTCTTTTCTACCGCAGTGATCTTATTAAGCATCCGCCGCATACGTGGCGGGAACTCACCCAGGATTGTGCTATCGCTACCCGGCATAAGCTGGACTGTCTTGTGAGCCAGTTGAAGCAGTATGAGGGGCTCACCGTCAACACGTCCATGTTCATTAATGGGTGGGGTGGCCAAATTGTGGGGGCGGATGGTTTTACCCCCACAGTCACGTCCGATCCTGCTCGCGAGGGTATACAGACCCTGGTTGATGCATATAAGGATGGGGTGTTCCCCAAGCGTGTTGTGTCCTTCACCGAGGAAGAAACAAACCTGGCTTTCGTCAACGGTGAGGCTCTCTTCGCCATCAACTGGCCCTACATGTACGAAAACGCCGGTACCTCCGATGATTCTAAGGTGAAGGGGAAGTTCGCAGTAGCGCCCCTGGTGGGTAAAGATGGGGTAGGTGCCTCCACGTTGGGTGGTTACAACAATGCCATTAACGTGTATTCGGAGCACAAGGCCACGGCCCGGGACTTCATTGCTTTTGTGGAAAACCGCGAGAATCAGCTCGGTTTCGCACAAAATTCTTTCCCGCCGGTCCTTACCTCCATCTATGACGATAAGGACCTCATTAAAGAGCACCCGTATCTACCGATTCTTAAAACTTCGTTGGAGAATGCGGTGCCGCGCCCGGTAAGTCCTTTCTATCCGGCTATCTCGAAGGCTATTCAGGATAATGTTTATGCGGCGCTTTCCGGGCGTAAAACAGTTGTCCAAGCCACGAAAGATATGACGAGTGCGATCGAGGTGGCAGAACACTAATGAGCGAGAAACAGCACAAGCGCCCGTCCCACCGCGGCAAAGTAGCGCTCCTTCTGACGCCTGCCCTTGTTCTTATCGGCGTCATTATTCTTTACCCGCTGATAAGCGGTATTGTCCTTTCCTTCAAATCGGATCCGGTGCTTAACCAGCAAGATGGTTTCTTCTATCCGGGTGGCTTTGTGGGCTTCCGCAACTACGGTTACTGGCTCACCCAGTCTTGTCCCACTGGCCACGGATCTGTGGGCTGCCCACCCGGTACGCTTGCTAATAACTTCTGGCCCGCTTTCGGCAACACGCTTTTCTTCACCCTGGTGACGGTGCTGCTGGAAACTATCCTCGGTATCGGTATGGCACTCGTTATGGCGAAGGATTTTCATGGCCGTGGCCTGCTGCGTGCCGCAGTGCTTGTTCCGTGGGCTATCCCCACTGCCATCACCGCAAAACTGTGGGCATTCCTGTTCTCCGAGCAGGGCATTGTGAACTCGATCTTCCATGCGCATGTCGCCTGGCAAACAGATCCGTGGGCGGCCCGCTTCTCCATCATTTTGGCGGACGTGTGGAAAACAACCCCGTTTATGGCGTTGCTCATTCTGGCGGGACTGCAAATGATCCCCAAGGATCTTTACGAGGCGGCCCGGATGGATGGGGCTAACGCCTGGCAGCGGTTTACACGCATCACTTTGCCGTTGGCGAAGAACAGCATTATTGTGGCGGTTCTTTTCCGTATGCTAGATGCCCTGCGCATGTATGACCTTCCCTACATTATGGTGGGCTCCAACCCGGATTCTCCCACAGCTACACTGTCACAGCTGGTGGTGGCCGCTATCCGGCAGGATCATGTGAACGCAGCGTCGGCATTGTCAACGTTGATATTCCTCCTGATCTTCCTTATTGCCTTGTGCTTTGTGAAATCATTAGGAAGTAAGGTTGCGCACCAAGCGGAGCCCGTCGTGGCGGAGGAGGAGTAAGTGATGGCTAAACATAAGCACGCGCAAAAACGCAATCGTCGCCCCCACGCCGGGTCTGTTGGTACCTACATTTGGGCCATCATTATTGTGCTGTGGGGTCTGCTGCCTTTCTACTGGATGCTGGTGACAGCTTTCCGGGATAAGGACTACACCTTCTCCACTAACCCGTGGCCAAGCCACCTAACGTGGGATAACTTCCGGGAGGCTCTTTCCACCGAGTTCGGTAATAATTTCCTGCGGGCTATCGGCAACAGCCTCATTATTTCTGCCGTTACTACGGTCATTGCGGTGGCGGTCGGTATTTTCGCCGCCTATGCGTTGTCGCGCTACAACTTCCGAGGGAAATATGTGGTGTTGGGCATTATTATGGGCGCTTCTATGTTCCCCTCAATTGCTTTGGTCACACCGCTTTTTCAGTTGTTTACCGATATGGGTATGCGGGGCTCCTATTGGGCTCTTATCATTCCCAATATTTCTTTCGCACTGCCGCTCACAATCTTTACTCTCACCAGTTTCATTGATGAACTACCGTGGGAGCTGGAAGAGGCGGCCCGTGTAGATGGTTGTTCCCGGGGTAAGGCCTTCCGCACGATTATGTTGCCGTTGGCTACTCCGGCTATTTTCACTACTGCTATTTTGGCGTTCATTATGGCGTGGAATGAGTTTCTGTTGGCGCAGCAACTATCCACGGTTCACACGGAGCCGGTGACGGTGGCTATTGCCCGTTTCACCGGCGGTAATGCGTTCGACTACCCCTATGCGACGGTAATGGCGGCGGGTGCTATTGTGACAGTTCCACTGGTCATTATGGTGCTTATCTTCCAGCGGAAGATTATTGCCGGTCTTACCTCTGGCGGGGTGAAAGCCTAGAAGGAGGCGGCGGCTATGGCGCGCACAGAACATACATCTGATGGAAAAATATCTGATAAGGAAACATCTGGTGAGGAAGCACAGCGTGGACGCCGTAGTCGTGTGGCTGATCCGGGGCGGCGGAAACGTGGCACCATGCAGCGTCTTGAAGTGGCGATGGGGCTCGTTGGCACTATTACCATTCTGGCGTTGTTCACGTTAGTGATGGCGTGCGTGGAGGCGTCGGGTGCCGCATTGGTGGCGTCTATCGTTATTTTTCTGGTTGCGGCAGTGGTGTTGGCCGTCTTGGCGGTGTGGTACTACCGGCTGAAATAGGCTGCTTGTGTGAGTAACACCACTGATAATGCTTGCTATTACCACAATGGTGAATTAAACGTTAGAAGTGGCGGGAATATTTTGCCGTGGCTTTATGGTTGAAGCCCAGTGAAGGCTTAATACTCGCAATACTCTCTCGAGGTAGCAGGAAGAAGAATAATGGCATCAGTTGCAGAACATCTCGTTCACCAGCTGGAAGGGGCCGGTGTCCGTCACATTTACGGCATCGTGGGTGACTCCCTGAACCCCGTTGTTGATGCTGTCCGACGCTCTAAGAAAATTCGCTGGATCCATGTTCGTCACGAGGAAACTGCCGCTTTCGCAGCTGCTGCTGAAGCCGAAATTACCGGCCAGCTCGCTGTCTGTGCCGGCTCCTGTGGCCCCGGAAACCTCCACCTTATTAATGGTCTCTACGATGCTAACCGATCCCACTTGCCGGTTCTCGCCATCGCGTCCCATATTCCCACCTCCCAGATTGGTACTGGGTTCTTCCAAGAGACTCACCCCGATCGCATCTTCGACGAATGCTCTGTGTTCTCGGAGATGATTTCCTCTAGTGAGCAAGTACCGCGCGTTACCCGCTCCGCTATTCAGCAGGCCCTCTCTAACCACGGTGTTGCTGTATTGACCCTCCCCGGCGATATTGCCGACATGGAGGTATCCGGTAATCTTCCCGATACCATCACCAGCCCTCGCCCCGCCCGCGTCGTCCCCAATATGGAGGACGTACAGGGGTTGGCTGACGCCATTAACCGCGCCGGTAAAGTGACTCTCTTCGTAGGTGCCGGTGCCCGCGGCGCCCACGACCCCATTATGGAATTGGCGGAACTAGCCAAGGCTCCGGTGGGGCACTCCCTGCGTGGTAAGGAAGTTATTCAGTGGGATAACCCCTACGATGTGGGCATGTCTGGCCTGCTCGGTTACGGTGCTTGCCAAGACGCTATGGAGGGCTCCGATCTGCTGATTCTTGTGGGTACGGACTTCCCCTACCAGCAGTTCCTCCCCGAGAATGTGCAGACAGCACAAATCGATATTGATGCTGGCCGCCTGGGCCGCCGCACCCGCCTGGATTACGCTATCCACGGTGATGTGGCGGAGACGCTCGCCCTCCTTAACCCGCTGGTGAAAAACAAGACGAACCGGACTTTCCTTGACGATATGCTGAAGCGTCAGCAGCATCGCATGAGCAAAGTTGTGGGTGCCTACACGCGCGACGTCACCAAGGCGAAGCCCATTCACCCCGAATATGCGGCGGTGAAACTCGACGAAGCTGCCCCCGATGATGCAGTGTTCACCGTTGACACCGGCATGTGTAACGTGTGGGCAGCCCGCTACATCACCCCCAACGGAAAACGCCGCGTTATCGGCTCCTTCCTGCACGGTTCCATGGCCAATGCGCTGCCGCACGCTATTGGTGTGGGTGCGTATCGCCCCGATCGCCCCGTGATTGCCATGTGTGGTGACGGTGGCCTCTCCATGCTGATGGGTGACCTCATCACCATTAAGAACTACAACCTGCCGGTAAAGGTGGTCGTGTTCAATAACTCCTCACTGGGCATGGTAAAGCTGGAAATGCTGGTGGCTGGTCTGCCGGACTTCGCTACCGACTCCCAGGCTGTGGACTATGCGGCAGTGGGTAAGGCACTCGGTATTCGTTCTGTGCGAGTGGAAGACCCCACTAAGTTGGAGAGTGTTTTCACCACGGAGATGGAGCGTCCCGGCCCGTGCGTTATTGATGTCGTGACAGACCCCAACGCCTTGTCTATGCCTCCGAAGATTACGCTTGGGCAGATGCAAGGTTTTGCTACCGCAATGTCTAAGCAAGTACTGGGTGGTGGCCTGGGCGAAGTTATGTCTATGGCCCGCTCTAACCTGCGCAATATCCCGAAGCGCCCCTCACAGTTCACACTGCGTAGCTAGTGTGTACAGCTGGTGTGTGCAGCTAAATAAGCTAAATAAGCTGAATAAACCGTGTGGTGACGTGCTCTTTTTTGGTGGCTTTGAAAAAATTGTCAAAGGTTTCATAAAAGGGGTGCAGGGGTAGAACCACTGCATTAAACTAACTAACACGTACGTAAGTAGATGTACACAAGCTACTCCCACTGAAGAACGGCCCCTTAACCGGGGTCGTTCTTCGTATATGGGGAGCCAGGGCTGGACGGGGCTGGCATGGTGGGATAGCGGGATGGTGAGCTTGTGTTACTTATAACACTATTATGAATATCTGTATAGTACGTCTCATTGGGTACTGTAGAGCTTGTTGAAAAACGTAATGGCGTGTACAGTAACCGTCACATCGGTAAATACAGCAATGCCGGGGTGAGATTGCTCTCACCCCGGCATTGCTGTCTCTACCATGGTGTTCGCAAAAATTCTTGAGCGCTAAATATTGACGCTTTTCTTAACGCTTCTTTTCCTTCTCTTCCTGCGCATTTCCCAGTTGTAGTACATAAAGGTGCACATAGTGCGGGTTGCATTATCTCCTTACTAGTGATTAATTTAGGTAAGCCTAAGCTATTGATTTGTATGAATACATAAGAAACAAATTATGAATCACCCTCACTAGTAAAGGAGTTATACATGCGACACCATCGCATTACCACCAGCCTGGTAGCAGCAGCCCTCACCGTTGGCATAGTTGCTACCCCCGCCATCGCAGCGCCCACCACACCCGCTGACAATTCCCTCCCCACATTAACGGCAGCACAGATTGCCCAACTCCGCCACCACGTTGACGACATCAATAACGCTGCCAATAACGGCAAAATGAGCACCTACGGTGGCCACCCTGCTGTTCATGCCACAGATTTTGGCCCCTGGATAACATCACAGGGATGGGAGACACTAGATTTTCTCGCCGAGTCCAGCTGCCCGAACGTAGCGCAACTTTTCCAGGCAAAAGCCCAGAAAAAGCATATGAGCGAAGACCAAGCCCGCGCCGACTTCAAGAAAAGCAAGAGCACCGGGGAAGTCTTCTACCTGAGCTTCACTCCCACCACCATGACGGAGATGGGACGCAACCACACTATTCTCGGTAAAGGAGAATACACGCTGGCCAAGCGACTGCATGTTGGCGACAACGAAATCTATTTCTTTGAGAACGTGTTAAAAGCACAGGCCGGCAACCGTCACTGGTTTGTCCTGATTCCCCCGGGAGCAGATAAAGACAAGCAGGGTAATACTATTGCCCGCCACATTCACTATGTTCTTAGCGATTCTCCGCTAGCTATTGTTGCGGCAATGGTCAAAAAGCAAATGCCAACCATGATCGAAGCTAACGCCACCTGGAAAGCCAAAGTTGCCTTCCTCAAGCTGGCACTATCGTACTAAAACGGCCCTAACTAAATGAGTGGTGCGGGTGAGAATATCTCACCCGCACCACCCATATTATTGTCCCACTTTAGTAGTGGGTGTGACGTTCCTTCTTGGTGTTCTTAGTGAAGGAAAGCTAGCCGTTTTAGGCCTTCCATTCAGCGGGATCTTCACCGGCATGCCAGACGGAGGCCTCAGTGAGGTCGGCCGGCCATTCTTCGCCCTTTTCAATGAAGTCTTCCACGGCGCGGCGAGCACGATCATCGGGCAGCTGGCGCGGCGGGGACTTCATGAAGTAGGAGGCAGGAGCCCAGACGGGGCCACTGATGCCGCGGTCTTTAGCGATCTTGGCGGCGCGCAGAGCATCGATAATGATGCCGGCGGAGTTGGGGGAGTCCCATACTTCCAGCTTGTATTCAAGGTTCAGCGGAACCTCACCGAAGGTGGTGCCTTCCAAGCGGACATAGGCCCACTTGCGGTCATCCAGCCAGGCGACGTGGTCGGAGGGGCCAATGTGAACGTCGCGGTCGGCCATCTCGTGGGGGACGATGGAGGTGACGGCGCGGGTCTTGGAGACCTTCTTGGATTCGAGGCGGTCGCGTTCCAGCATGTTCATGAAGTCCATGTTGCCGCCCACGTTCAGCTGGGAGGTGCGGTCCAGGCGAACGCCGCGTTCCTCGAAGAGGCGGGCGATAACGCGGTGGGTGATGGTGGCGCCCACCTGGGACTTGATGTCGTCGCCGACGATCGGTACGCCAGCGTCAGTGAACTTCTTGGCCCACTCGGGGTCGGAGGCGATAAAGACGGGGAGGGCGTTGACGAAGGCAACACCGGCGTCGATGGCGCACTGGGCGTAGAACTTGTCAGCTTTTTCGGAGCCTACGGGGAGGTAGGAGACGAGGACGTCAGTCTTGGTGTCTTTGAGGACCTGGACAACATCGACGGGTTCTTCTGGGGATTCCTCGGTGACGGTGCGGTAGTACTTGCCGAAGCCGTCGTAGGTGTGTCCACGCTGGACTTTTACGCCGGTCTGGGGGACGTCGCAGAATTTGATGGTGCAGTTCTGGCCGGCCCAAATGGCGTCGGCTAGGTCGAGGCCTACTTTGTCTTTGTCAATGTCGAAGGCGGCGGACCATTCAATGTCGTGAACGTGGTATTTGCCGAATACGACGTGCATGAGGCCGGGGACGCGGTCGGTGGGTTTGGCGTCCTTGTAGAATTCCACGCCTTGTACGAGGGACGATGCACAGTTGCCAACACCGACGATGGCGACGCGAATCTTGTTGTCAGTCACTTTTAACTCCTAGCGGTGGGGTAGCGGGTACTACTCCTGTTCACGGTGGATCATCCAAGAAAAGGCGGAACGGTGCTGTTAGGCGTCGTCTTCTTCTGCTTGAATGAGTGAGTTGACCCAGGAGATTTCACGTTGTGTGGATTCTAGGGTCAGCTCGTTCAACCCTTGGCTGTAGGGGGACAGCGTGTTGTGGGGGTTGGTAGATGGTATGGCCCTGCCGTGTATCAGACTCATGAGGTGGTCGCGTCGTTCTTCCAGGAGTCGGCGGCGTCCCTCCAACAGGCGACGGCGTGCGTCTGCTGGTGTTTTATCGAAAAAAGCTAGGCGGACGCCGAAGTCTTCATCGGTAAAAGAGGTGGGATTAATGTCGCTTAATAGTTCCAGGAAATGCCGGTGACCAGCGTCAGTAAGCCGATATACCTTTTTGGCCTTGCGGCGTGTGTGGGCGGCGGGGTCTTCCACAGGAGACTCAATGAAGCCGTTTTCCTCGAGCCTGTTCAGTACTGGATAGAGCGAACCGTAGGAGAATCCGCGGACGGTGCCTGACATTTCAGTAAGCACTTTACGGATTTGGTAGCCGTGCATGGGCTCTACATCGAGGAGTCCGAGTACTGCAATGTCGAGCACTGTGGTCTCCTTTCCGCAGATAAAGTGGTCGCTACCACTCAGAAACATTAGCAGGAGCAGGGAAAATGCCCCAAAGATGATTTTTATTATATCGAACCGATATATCTTCAACAATGGTTTTTGTGAAGTTTTTATACAAGGTTTTCCCAAACAAGAGAAAAACGAGAAGCGTCAAAATATTAGTGTGAGCAACTTTTCCCCCCATTGACCCCCGTTGACGTCGCATTTAGGAATCGTGCAGAGTGGAAAGTGCCTATAAGATGGAAAGTTGTATAACGTTCGCCGCAAGAGAGGGCACATCGTATGGGACGACACAGCGCTCCCCGGAACTCGGGGGATCCTAGCGATACCCGAGCTTCCTGGCAGGGCAAAACTTCCCTGCTTGCCAATAACACCACGCGCACAACGGATGGAGCACGGACCAGCCACCGAACCGCTACATCAGTGTCATCAACGTCGCGACAGTCATCACAGCGCACTTCGCAGCAGTCGTCCAAACGCGCATCTCAGCGTCCTGTCAACCGCGCAAACAAGCGTCAGGACACTCTCCGCAGCACGAACCAAGACAAGCGCAAGACTGAAACTAGTAAAGCCCCCAAAACTACTAAACCCAAGGTCAGTAAAGCTAGTAAAGCTAAGGCTAAAAAGAAGGTCCCCCTTAAAGAACGAAGCCCCAAATCTATTGTCGGCAGTATCTTCAAATGGATCGGCATTATTCTGCTGGCACTCATTGTGGCCTGCGTTATTTTCTTTGTCCTTATGTACCTTTTCGTCAAGGTACCCGCGCCGGGCGATATCCCTACCGCGCAGCGCGTCACCCTGGTAGCAAGCGACGGTAAAACTGTTTTGGGGGACATTATCCCCGAGGCCGGTAACCGTCGCGAGGTAGACGCGAAGCAAATCCCCGACCATCTCCGCCATGCCACAATGGCCGCCGAAGACCGCGAATTCATGACCAATAAAGGCTTTTCCTTTACTGGTTTTGGGCGCGCTGCTGTCGGCCAAGTGACGCATCGCAGCGATAATGGCGGTGGCTCCACTATTACCCAGCAGTATGTCAAGAATGCGCTGGTGGGTAATCAGCACAGTTACTGGCGTAAGTTCAAAGAACTTGTCGTCTCTATGAAGATGTCCAACCAGTGGTCTAAAGATGAGATCATGACGGCCTACCTGAACACTATTTACTTTGGCCGTGGTGCTTATGGTGTAGAGACTGCTTCCCAGGCATATTTCAATAAGCATGTGCAGGATCTCACCCCTGCCGAATCCGCTATGTTGGCGGGTCTTATCCAGCAGCCCTCTAATCTGGATCCGCGGGTGAACCCGGTAGCGTCTAAGACCCGCTGGAAGTATGTGGTACGCGGCATGCTGAATGAAGGATGGTTGTCCGCTAGCGAAGTGGCCACCATGGACTTCCCGAAGACTATTCCAGAAAATAAGAGTCTGCGTATTGACGAGCGTCTCTCTGGCCCGAATGGGCTTATTAAAGCACAGATTATGCGGGAGCTTGCCGAGCATGGCTTCACTGAACAGGACGTCACCTCACAGGGCCTGCGCATTGTTACCACCATTTCTATGGATGCGCAGAATGCTGCCATTGAGGCAGTAACGCAAACTCTGCAAAATCAGCCGAAGCAAATGCGGGCCGCCGCGGTCACTATTGATCCCCAAACCGGTGGAGTATTGGCCTACTACGGGGGCGCCCGAGCCGGTGACTTTGACTACGCTTACGCCCCGCAAATGACGGGCTCCTCATTTAAGGTGTTTACGCTGGCAGCAGCGTTGAACCAGGATATTCCGCTGAGCAAAATGTATTCCTCCGCCCCTTACCAGATGGGCAAGGTGGTTATTGAAAACTCGGAGGATATGTCCTGCGGTACCTGCACTATTGCGTCAGCCACGGTGATGTCCCTGAACACCAGTTATTACCGACTGATGATGGACCTGAAGAATGGGTCACGAGACGTACAGGCCATGGCCTATAAAGCGGGTATTCCGCGAGAAATTCCCGGTTATGGGAAAACTCTTCAAAATGAAGATGGCACTGTCGAAGGTGGTATTACGTTGGGCGCCTACCCGGTGCGTCCCTTCGATATGGCCTCTGCCTATGCCACTTTTGCCGCCCGCGGTATTTACCACGAACCTTTCTTCGTGAAAGAAGCCGTCGCGAACGGTGGTAGTGGACGCAGTGTGTACAAGCATGACGACAACTCTGGAGAGCGCCGTGTAAAGGAAGTGGTGGCAGATAACGTCACCTCGGCACTTGAGCCCATTGCAAGCTACTCCAATGGTCACGGTCTAGCGGGAGGACGCCCCTCCGCTTCTAAGACCGGTACGGTGCAGCTGGGTAGTACGGGTAAAAACCGTGATGCCTGGATGGTGGGCTACACTCCGCAGGCTTCTACCGCTGTGTGGGTGGGTACCCAGAATGGTACTGCTCTGGAAACGAGTGGTGGGGCTGCCGTGTGGGGGTCCACATTACCATCAGATATTTGGCAGTACACCATGAATGGAGCCTTGCAGAACCAGCAGTTCACTTATTTCCCCACTCCTGGGGCTATTGCGGGGCAGGCTGGACGTCCGGAGTCCTACTATGGTGGCGACACAACAACTACGGACACGTCTACAAAGAAGGAGTCGAAGTCCTCGTCAAAGCACAAGCCTAAGAAGGATCACTCTGGTAAGGAGAATCATCCTAAGACGCAGAGCCGCAGTCCGCTTTTGCCGGATATCCCGGGAATGCGGAATCCGTTCGGGCCTTCGCGGAGCACTCCGAAGTCTCCTGAATCCGATAATAGGGACAATGGGGTGTTGTGGCGCTAGCCGTTAGGAGGAGAACTGTTTTTCCTGCTAGACTGGTGCAGTTGCAGACGCAACGAACCCTCCTGCCACGGAACCGCCGTGGCCGATTTCCATTAGTCCATAGGAGGTGATGAGGTCCGTGCGTCACTACGAATTGATGGTCATTTTTGATCCCACTCTCGACGAGCGCACCATTGCCCCGTCCCTGGATACGTTACTGAACGTAGTCCGTGAAGAAGGCGGCAAGGTTGACAAGGTTGATGTGTGGGGTAAGCGCCGTCTTGCCTACGAGATCAAGAAGAACTCTGAAGGCATCTATGCGGTAGTCGAAATGAACTGCGAACCGGCAACGGTCCAGGAACTCGACCGCCTGCTCACCCTGAATGAAAGCGTTCTACGCACCAAGGTGCTGCGCGCTGATCAGTAAGCCTTTGGCTGCTGACTAACGCATATCACCGCAGGAGGAATTATGGCTGGCGAAACTACGATCACGGTGGTGGGAAACCTCACCGCAGATCCTGAGCTACGTTTCACCCCGTCGGGTGCTGCCGTGGCTAACTTCACCGTGGCTTCTACGCCACGTCGCTACAACTCTCAGACAAGTCAATGGGAGGATGGCGACGCGCTGTTCCTACGCTGCAGTATCTGGCGTGACGCCGCCGAGCATGTGGCAGAGTCGCTCACTCGTGGCTCTCGCGTTATTGTGCAAGGCCGTCTGCGTCAGCGCTCCTATGAAACCCGCGAGGGTGAGAAGCGCAGCGTTATCGAGCTTGATGTCGATGAAATCGGTCCCTCTCTTCGCTACGCCACCGCTAAGGTGACGAAAGCGAACCGTGGAGGTGGCTCTAATAATTCCTTCGGTGGTGGCTCTGCCAACCAGTCCGCTCCGTCTGATGACCCGTGGGGTTCCGCTCCGCAGTCTAACTTCGGTGGCGGAACGGATGAACCCCCGTTCTAAACCGGCAGACAGCACACAGATTTATCAACGAAGAAAGTAGAAGATCAATGAAGCTGATCCTCACCACTGCCGTTGACCACCTTGGTGCCCCCGGCGATATCGTCGAGGTCAAGGATGGTTACGCAAGGAACTTCCTGCTTCCCCGCAATAAGGCCATTGTCGCCACCAGCGGTGCCGAAAAGCAGATCGCCGCTATCCAGCGCGCTCAGCAGGATCGTATTATTCGCGATGCTGAGCACGCCCGCGAGGTCAAGGAAGCCCTGGAAGCTCTTACCGATGTTACGGTCGCTGTGAAGTCCGCCGAGAACGGCAAGCTCTTCGGCTCCGTCACCGCCGCCGACATCGTCACCGCAATTGAAAAAGCTGACGGTCCTAAGATTGACCGGCACGCCGTTGAACTGACCAAGGGTCAGATTAAGGCCGTGGGAACCTACGACATTGCTGTAGCGCTCTCCGATAAGGTCACGGCTACCGTTAACGTCACCGTCACCGCCGAGTAGTAGTACGTAGGTACTCTACCCATCCCATAACTTCAGACAACAGCATTTCAGCCATCGGCCTACTGCTTTACGCTTCTGGACAAAGCTCGCAGTTAGCCGATGGCTGTTTCTTATGTCAAGGGGGTTATTCCCCAGGCCTGCTTGTGGATAACGTGGCAGAAATGGTTTTTAATAGAGGGACAAGAGCACTTTTGAGAAAAGTTTTATCCACAGATAAAAATAGATATTGACCTGCTCTAATAAAAAATTAATCCACATAATTCCACAGTTATCCACAAATTATCCCCAAATGCGACAAGGGCATTGGGTATAACTGCACTACTTATCCACAGACCTATCCACAATAATGACACTCCACCGGTACTGACTTTGACCCACCGACCACCTAGAGTAAAAGGCAGTACACAGCAGTGATAAACACGAGGAATATGCGCTATGCCGAGTAATACTGGACCTTTTGGTGACGCCTTCGCGCCGCCCTATGACGACCCCTACGCCGTCACTTCCGGCAGCACTACTGGTTCCAGTGAATCCCTCGCCGACGTACAACCCCCCAACGACCAAGCTGCTGAAAAAGCAGTCCTGGGAGCGATGCTGCTCTCCAAAGACCTCCCCCCGCTGATGCACCAAATTGTGCGTGCAGAGGACTTCTACACACCCGCCCACGGACGTATCTATGACGCCATCATCAAGCTCTCCTCCAATGAAGAGCCTGCCGACGCCGTCACCGTCGCCGATCAATTGGAAAAAGACGGTGAGCTGGAACGTATTGGGGGGCGCCCCTACCTCCACACACTCATCGAGTCCGTACCATCCCCAGCTAGTGGCCCCTACTACGCCCAGATTGTTGCCGAAAAGGCTCTCCTCCGCCGCCTTATTGACGCGGGCATGCGCATTACCTCCTACGGCTACGCCGCCACCGAGGGCATGGAAGTAGAGGAGATGGTAAACCGCGCCCAAGCGGAAATCTACTCCGTCACTGAACAGCGCCGTACGGAAGACTACAAGTCCCTCGACGAGGTTCTTGTCCCCACCATGGAAGAGATTGATAACATTGCCAACAGTGACGGTAAGGCGCTGGGTATTCTCACTGGTTTCTTAGACCTGGACAATACGCTTAACGGACTTCGGCCCGGCCAAATGATTATCATTGCGGCTCGCCCAGGTATGGGTAAATCCACTCTGGCACTGGATATTATGCGCAGCTGTTCCCTCCGGCAGGATAAGACGTCCATTATCTTCTCCCTCGAAATGGGGCGCACGGAACTAACAATGCGTCTGCTATCTGCAGAAGCTAATATTCTGTTCGACAAAATACGCAAGGGAAATATGGACGGATCCGACTGGGATAGCCTGGTCAAATGTATGTCCGAGATAGCGGATAAACCCCTCTATATTGACGACTCACCCAGCATCACCATGATGGAAATCCGGGCTAAGGCACGCCGTCTTAAACAACAACATGGCCTGGACCTTATTGTGGTGGACTACCTCCAGTTGATGAGCTCCGGGAAAAAAGTAGAAAGCCGCCAACAAGAGGTTGCGGAATTTTCCCGCCAACTCAAACTCCTTGCCAAAGAACTGGAAGTACCCGTTATCGCCATCTCGCAGCTTAACCGTAACTCCGAGAACCGTAATGGTAAGCGTCCGCAAGTCTCCGACCTCCGCGAATCCGGGTCGTTGGAACAGGACGCCGACGTTGTGCTCCTCCTCCACCGTCCTGCAGTATTCGATCCCAATGATGTGCATGCGGGAGAAGCCGAAATCATTATCGGTAAGCATCGTGGTGGCCCCACCGGCACCATTGAAGTTGTTGAACAGCTGCACTACTCACGCTTCGTTAACAAGGCACGGGACGATTAGACGTGTCTTTTGTCCTTTCTCTCGTCCACGCACCTAACTGACGCCACCACTTTTACCCCTCATAATAAGAAAGGTTCCTCCACCATGGCATTTCGCCGCGACACACACCACCACCGCAGCCGACTAGGACGCGGAGCTATTGCCACTCTCGCCCTCACCCTTGCGGTGGGAACTGCAGCCCCTCTAGCGGCCAATGCTGCCCCCGCCTACGATCGATCAGTCAGCTACGACGATTTCATGTCTCATGAAGTCCTCATGGGAGCCTTCTTCACCAGCGATGGCGACCACTCCGACACCCTCTACCTGTCCACCGACGGCAAACGCTTCGATGAACTTGGTGTTGCCTATAAGGACGCCAGTCCCACCAACCCTAACGACGACACCTCCACCTTGGGCCCCATCCACCACACATTGGGCGACCCCAGCATTATGTACCACGATGGTGCCTTCTGGATGCTTTCCGGCTGGAACCGCCACGACGGCAAATTCTGGCCCATGATCGGTGTCTCCAAAGACGGTAAAACCTGGTCCTTCCCCGAGGGACTTAAATTCGGTGGCAAGAAGTATCCAGGCATCGCCCTCAGCCCAGGGGCACGCTACGGTACCGATATTTTGGCCCCAGAATGGTTCCGCGATAATAATGGCCAGGTATATATCATGTTCTCCGCCGGCTACTTTGGCCTCTTCCACGGTCGGCCCTACCAGGACAAGATGGTTCCTTACCTGGTAAAGGTGAATGAGCTTCACTACGACGGTCCCTTTGAATACAATGAGCGTCTCCCCAAGATCACCTTCCGTCCTGGCCGTGCCCAGCAGATCAACTTCCCTCTTCCCTCCATTGACCGCATCGATGGATCCGCTTTCCACGATGATGACGGCTCCTACTACATCACCATCAAACGTGATGGTGCGCATAATGAAATCTGGCGCAATAACCACATGGGAACGGGTGGTTGGCAGCTGGTCAACCGCAATGCTGTGGAGGGCTCTGAGGGGCCTTCTCTGACGAAGCTCAACGGCCATTACTACCTTTTCACCGATAAACTCCACACCTGGGGTAAAGACTCCAGCCGCGGTACTCTTGTGGCGGAAGCATCTAGCCTTAACGGTAAATGGGCAGGACGTGGCAAGATAGCCACACTGCGTAAGGACGGTAGTCGTCGTGCAAACCGCCACGGGACCGTTATCCGTATTACGGATAAATCCGCTAAGAATAAGCTTTACACACTGTGGACGGGTAAGCCGGTACCAGTGCGTACGCATAACACTGTTAATTTCTGGGGATGGGTGAAGTCTCTTCTTAAGAAGACGTCCACGTCCACTCCTACGAAGCCTGCTCCTAACAAGAATCGCGGGTAATAGTTCTCTTTATGACCGGGCACATACCATCTTCACAACAGATACCTTCTGGCACTACCCAAAAAACAGCTATTCGAACAGTACTGGCGTTTCTCGCTACAGGGCTGGCGGTAGCAGTGGGTGGTGCTGTGGGGGCGATTCTCCGCTGGGCTGTCACAACGGCCTGGCCGGGTAACGTCCACGGTATTATTTGGTCTGTCCTGGTTATTAACATGGTGGGGTCCGCTATTCTCGGTGTTCTCACTGAGGTAGCGTCCCACCAGTTGAAACGTCACCCCACTGTAGTGGCATTTCTTGGCACCGGCATGATGGGTGGCTTCACCACCTTGTCCACTGTCATAGTGGACAGTCTTACGTTAATGGAGAACGGTGCCCCCTGGATGGGTGTGCTGCAGATAATCCTCAACATGCTCCTGGGTATAGGGTCTGCAGCAGTGGCCATACTGTGTACATCTAGGGCCTATAAGTCTCACGCTTCGGAATCGAAGTGATGAGAGTGACTGTCCTTCTTGTGATGGGAGGCGGTGCGCTGGGCGTATTCCTCCGCTTTCTCCTTGACCGTGGTTTTCTTGCTATTCGACAAATGCGTTCCGGCGCAGGACACCACACGCCCACGTATTCCGTCGGTATCCTTATTGCGAACCTAGTGGGAAGTTTCCTCCTGGGGCTTTTCGCAGCTGCGTTCTCCGCAGGGGTGATGAGTAGCCAGGCGTATTCCTTATGGGGAGTAGGGTTTTGCGGGGCCCTTACGACACTGTCCACACTGAACGTGGAACTGGTGACGATGCTGCGACATCATCACACGTGGCAGGCGGTCGCATATCTGCTGGGAACAGTACTAGGCGGTCTCGCGCTGGGGGCTATCGCTGGTCTCTTCACCTTTAACTGAGGTGTTTTTAGCCGCTTGTTTAGTGACCCACCACAACCGCAGTGACGATAGTAAACCTATTGCTAGGAACGCCATCGACACCCACATGGAGGTAGAGATAGCGTCGCAGTAGCCTTCCCGCAGAACGTCAGACAATGGCGGCATAGAAAGGCCGTGGAGGTTTGCGCCACCAGAATTAATAGTGGCCTCCACAAGGGGAACAGTCATCTGCTGAGGTAAACCCAACGGGGCCACCAGGCCGGGCAGATGGTTACTCAATGTAGTTGCCAGGACGGAGCCACCTAGGGCAATACCGGAGGCGCTACCCAACTGACGCACGGTGGACTGGGTAGCGGAGCCCATGCCGGAGTGTTCCACGGGAACATCCGCCATCACTGTGGACGTTAACTGTGCCGAAGCGAAGCCCAAGCCCACGCCGTAGATAACCAGTATCAGTGCCATCACCCATAGGTTTTGTGACGTGTGCAGCGTTCCGGCAAGCGTGGCTACCCCGATTACTTCTAGGGCGAGGCCCATCATGACGACGCCCGTGGGGGGAATAATGGCGGTAACGTGCCGGGCTAATCCACCCGACACCATGGCACCAAGAGCCATAGCGGCTAGTACCCAGCCGGCAGTGAGGGGAGATTTCCCCATATCGTTAATGACGAACATGGGGATAAGGAACACCAGCGAGAATTGGCCAATGGCTACCACCAGGGCAGTGAGGTTACCCCAGGCGAAGGAGGGATTCTGGAAAAGATGGGGATTGAGGAGGACGTAGTGCTGTCTTTTTAGTTGGTGTAGTTCCCATGTGATGAAACCAATGAGAAGCAGAATGCCCATCAGCAGGGTGAAGGGAACTGAACTTATTGAGGAGTCGGCAAAAAGCGAGTGACCCCACATTTTTAAGGTGTCCTTGTGGTTCCACCAGCCCAGTTTGGGGCCTTCAATAATGGAGAACACGATAAGTCCGACGGATAGGGCGGAAAGAATAAACCCCAGGACATCGTGCTTACGGGGAGAGGATGATGCGGTGCCGGCTCCGGTGGCGGTGCTAGCTCCTGTGTCTTTGGTGTTGGGGACGGTGAGGAAGGCGCCGATGAGGATGAGGATGCCGAACGGTATGTTGATGAAGAAGATCCAGCGCCAGCTTGTGTAGGAGGTAATGGCACCGCCGATGAGGGGGCCAATGGCGGCCATGGCGGAGATGGTGGCGCCCCACACTCCGAAGGCAATGGTGCGGTCTTTGCCGGTAAAGTTGGCGTGCACGTTGGAGAGGGTGGAGGGCATGACGAAGGCGGCGCCAACGCCTTGTAGGGCGCGGGAGGCAATGAGGGCGCTGCCGTTAGTGGATATGCCGGCCAGGATAGAGGCCACAATAAAGATGATAAGACCAATAACGAAAGTGGAGCGGCGTCCGATACGGTCTGCGACACTACCGATTTCAAGGAGAAGAGAGGCGACGACCACGGTGTAGAGGGCGCTTACCCATTGTGCTTGGGAGAGGTCTAGGTGGAGGGTCTTGATGATGGTGGGGAGTGAGACGTTCACGATGGTGCCGTCAAGCACAATGAGGGAAAGTCCCAGGGCAAGGACAGCGAGCATAGCCCATTTGTGTTTAATGGGTTCAGCAGCAGATGCGGCAGCTGTGGTGTCAGCTGTAGTAGTAGGTGTGGTTGCCATAGTGTTACCCGCCAGATGTTAGAGACATGGTGTCTCTAACATTGTCCGTAGTGTTGTCGACGCTGTCAAGAGTACCGCTAGAATAGATGGAACAGGAGGTCGGCTACTATGCCACGGATCACGGCTAAAACGGTGAAAGAACACCGTGAAAATGTGCAAACAGCGCTGGTTGATGTGACTGAAGAAATTCTTCGCAACGAGCCCGGTACTGATCTCACAGCTGCCGCCATCGCCAAACGGGCCGGCATTGCCCGGAACAGTATCTACCGCTACGTCACCTCCGTTAATGACCTCCGCCGCTTGGTTATTGAACGCTACATGCCGGGCTGGATGTCAGCCGTCACAGCAGCAACAGAAGGTATTGATGATCCGCGCGAATGGCTAGCGGCATGGGTGAGCGTCAATCTAGAACAGGCAGTTGCCTCCGACCATGGATGGATGCGCAATGTGGTAGTCAGTGCAGAAAACCAGGGGGGACGGAATCCGCACGTCAATGCCACGATTGATAATCGTTGTTCCTTTACGCGCGCCGGTGTGGATGTTGTTGATGTCCATAAGCGCGTTAACGTGCACCTACAGGAAGTATGGGAACAGCTAGCTCCGGGGCATGGGGATATTTATATGAATCTCACGATGGCGCAGCTGGCAGTGGGATTTCGTGCACTAGAGGCAGGTCAGAGCCTTGATGAAGTGAAACCTATTGTTGTACAAGCTATTCTATCTATAATTCCCTCTGAAGATAGTTCCGCGCCGGGCAGTTCTGCAGCGGACGGTCCTGCGCCGGGCAGTTCTGCACAGTAATTTCGTGCAATGATGCCATTCAGCAAGGCGATGCCATTCAGCAAAGATCTTGTAGTGCCCACGGACCGCTAATCCCGTCTTAATAGTATGTGTCTATAAAGTGTATATATAGTTAATTCTTCCGTTTACCGCGTGAATACTGAGACAATACCTGCTGAGAATGCTGTATCGATTAATTTCACCGCTCATGAAGTGTCCTAGAATGGCAGCTATGGGAACACAAGAAATGCATTCTTCGGAGAAGAACGAGAATACCTCGGATCGTCAACTACCCGATAAGGCTCTCTCACGCCGCAGTGTATTGAAGGCTTCCGCCGCCGGCATCGCCATTGGTGCCTCCGCCGCCGTCCTCCCCACTGCCTCCGCCACATCCGCCAATGCTGGCTCACTGACGGACAAATTCCGTAAGGTCAAGGACACTCCGGACGGAAACGCTCCACAGAAAGCGACCTCACCGTACTCCACAGATGTCTTTGTCCACGGCATCACCTCCGGCGACCCCCTGCCGAATGCCGTTATCCTGTGGACTCGCGTCACCCAGAAACCCACCTGGACCCCCGGTTCTATGCGTGGTACGCCCGTCCGTGTGAAGTGGGAAGTCTCCCCGCAGGTGGGCCGCTCCCGCCGCTTTGGCCGCGTTATTCGCTCCGGCGAAGTAACTACCGGCCCCGAACGCGACTTCACCGTGAAGGTTGACGCCACCGGTCTGCGTCCCAATACTCGCTACCTCTACCGTTTCATTGTTCTCGACGGCCCCGCCAAGGGCGCCGTGTCCCCCGTGGGCGCCACCAAGACTGCCCCCTCCAACGCTTCCATGCCGGAACGCGTTCGCTTCGCCTTCCTTTCCTGCTCCAACTGGGAAGCTGGCTACTACTCCACGTATCGTTTCCTCGCCGACCGTGGCGACCTGGACTTCATCGTCCACCTGGGCGACTGGTTCTACGAATACAAGACCAACGAGTACACCGGCGCTTACGGCCGTGTTCGCCGCCATGAGTACGACGGCGAAACCATGACCCTCAACCGCTACCGTGGCCGCCACGCCAACACCAAGACCGACCCGGATCTGCAGCGCTGCCAGGCCATGTACCCCTTCATCACCGTGTGGGATGACCACGAGTCCGCCGACAATGCTTACCTAGAAGGCGCCGTCAACCACACTGAGGGTAAAGAAGGCAATTGGCACGAGCGTAAGCACGCCTCCGAAAAAGCCTACTTCGAGTGGATGCCCACCCGCGTCAACAGCCTCACCGACGGCCAGCACCTCTACCGCTACTTCCGTTGGGGCAAGCTCATGGACCTCAGCGCCCTGGACCTGCGCAACTACCGCACCAAGCAGAACTGGTTCAAGCAGGACGACCCGAACCACACCATCGGTGGCCAGAAACAGATGAAGTGGCTGCGCGACAACGTCAAGAACAGCCCCTGCCTGTGGAAGGTTATCGGAAACCCGGTCATGATGGCCCCGCTACAGATTCCGCCACTGAACCCCGACATTGCGGACTTCCTGGCCGAAAAGACCGGCAACCCGCCGCACGGCGTTATCTTCAACTCGGACCAGTGGGACGGCTACCAGTGGGACCGCTACCGCCTGACCACCATGATTGCCCAGCACAACATTAAGAACGTGGTGGCAGTTACCGGCGATATTCACATGTCGTTCGCCAACCACATCTACGAGAAGTTCGACGGCAATATGAACGGCCGCAAAGTGGCTGTTGAATTTGTTGGACCTTCCATCACGGCAGCTAACGTCGATGATATTATCTACGACAAGACGCACGTTCGTATCCCCGAAGGTGACCGTCTTTTCACCACCGTCGATGATGCCATCAAGCTCGCCAACCAGCACGTACAGTGGAGCCAGTGCTCTAAGCACGGCTACGTGGTTGTCGAACTCAATAAGAGGTTCGCACAGGCCGACTGGTTCTTTGTTAACAACAAGTCCGATAAGCGTACCGGACAGCATTGGGGCGCTTCCTGGGCTACCAAGGAGGGTATGAACACCCTCTACCCGGTAAAGTCACCCCTCAAGTTCTAACCGTGGGAGGGGGGCGTGTCATGGCCTCGCACCATACCATGCCCTCCCACTCGAGTTAGGTGTTAGTAACTCTCTCCTGAGAAATGCATACGGTGCCCCGCTCCTATCCCGGCGGGGCACCGCTTGCTCTCTTGGTCTATAGCTGGTTTTTCTTATCCACCCATGATGATGCCGCGAATACCCATGTGGAACCCATCACGCAGGTTAACACGCTGAGCATCACTTAACGTGTAGGCATCCAGTATCTGGCAGGCAAACTGTAGCAATGGCCGGTCGATTTCTGCCGGCAGACCGCCACCCGTCAGAATATGGGCACTACCACGCTGATCTAAAGTAGCAGCATTGTTGTACCACCAGATGGCGTACTGTTGCCCAATATCAAAAGGAGTCTGGTTCCCGGCGCTCTCCCACACTTCGTCGTAGGGGAGGGGAACATAGCGGGACCGCTGGGGCGGGCGACGTTTTTGTGCCATCATGCCGGGGGAGGGACGGTGAACTGGCTCGCTGGCAGGTTCCGCATCCACGGGGGTATCGGGTGCAGCGTCAGGCTGAGCACTTGTTTCAGGCGTAGCATTGTTGGCTTTCGCCTTGTTGGCAGCCTCAACTGCCGCAGTGGAGGTGACATCATCGTCGTCATCAAGATCCGCAGTCGCTCCCGACATAGTGTCCTCGTGCGAGGATTGAGAGGATTGCAAGGAAGTATCTGCGGGGAGAGAACTATCGGCACTATCAGTAGTGCTGATGGCACTATCGTCAGCGAAACTGTTGACGGACTTATCAGTAGCACTAACATCGGTGCTGGCATCGGTAGTGGCGTCGGTACTGGTGGTACCGCTGTTGGCGGCGGTGTCAGTGGTGCTGTTGGTGACGCTGTCGGTGGTGGTGCTCGCTGTGTCGTCAATAGTGGCGTGCTGGATACGTAGGCGGCGACGAACCCCGTGGTGCCCAAATTTGCCGGGGGATAAGACCGGCGGTACAAGAGGAACACCATGTTCTAGAACATTGGCACCATCAGTGTTCTCGTCCTCGTCTGCAGTATCGCCGGTGCTTGCATAGGGGTGGGTAGCCGTCGAAGAATGAGCCATGTCACCAGGCATATCCGCGGCAGTACCTTCACCGGTATTGCCAGCAGTGCTGCCGGTGGTGTTAGCAGCGTCACTAGAGCTGACGGGGCTAGATATGTCGGAGTTTCCCTGCTCAGAGTGGTTGCCAGTCCCGCTATCAGCCGGGCCGTTAGTCTGGCCATCTGTGGCCAGGTCACTGTGCTCACTGGTGTTGTCAGTGTGGAAGGGATCCAGTACGTCAATGTGCATGCAGTCGGCGAAATCCTCGCGCGGATCCAGTACGGTGACGGTGTCGCAGGCGGAGCGGAGGGAGTTGGAGATGGAGTCCCAGCCGAAGCCAATAAGGTGCACGCGTACCCCATGGTCGATGGCGGCCTCCACACCGGGGATCATGTCTGCATCGCCGGAGACCAGCACAATGTCACTGACCAGTCCGCGAATGGAGCGTAGAACCATGTCGGCTACAAGGCGAGTATCAACTGCTTTTTGGGTGCGGCGGTCGCCCCACTCAATAAGTTGTCCGGCGCGCAGTTGCACACCGTCAATGTGGCGGAGGGTGCGCTGGTAGCGGTGGGGGCCGGAGTCGGGGATACCGTCATACCAGAGTTGACGGTGGACGGGCAGGTGGAGTTTGTTGCTAACTATCGTATTAAGGTGGTCGGTGACGGCTGGTAAGTCTATTTCTAATTGGGCTCGAGCGCCAGTAGTCCAGGAATTGTAAAAACTAGCTAGTAAATATGAGGTATCGACGAATACCTCCACCCTGTCTACCATGGTGGATCCTCTTTCTTTATTTGTTGCGTAATATGGTGTTTTCTAAAGACCACTAGTGTGCCTCTCTCCCCTTAAGGGAGTGGGGAAAGCGTCATATTTATAAGCCCTATTGTTTGACGTGTTAACGGTCACTAATAAAAGGCTCGTTCCCCAGTCTAGTAGTGAAACTGAATCGTGGGGGTGCCGTCTGGCCATTGCAATGTGCGCTTACTGCGATATGTGCAGCGTGCGGCGTTGCTTGTCTGGTGAGGCTGAGGAAAATTTAATTCTGCAGACAAGAGTTGCAGAGTGCGTTGTGGGTCCTCGGGGTGGTCGGGGCCATCGTCCAGCACAACTGGGTAGAGGGGATCGCCCACTAAACCGAGCCCCAAACTATTCATGTGTACTCGTAGTTGGTGTGTTTTCCCAGTGTGTGGTGTAAGCCGGTAAAGACCGTATGCGCCACGGCTATCCACCAGTTCCACAGTGGTGTGGGCATTGGGTTCACCGGGTTCCTCATAGCAGTCAAGACGGTTGCGCGACACCACAATGCGGCTATGTACCTCGACGGGTTGGCCATCGAGTAAGGGGAGTGCAGCGTCCTGCTGCCGTGCGGGGTGGGGGCGAAGAGACGAAGAGTGAGAGCGCGCAGACGGAGAGCTAGAAAACGGGGGCGAGCTAGAAAACGGGGGCTGGGGGAGTGGCGCAATAGCGAAATAGGTTTTGTGGGTAAGTCCCCGGGTGAAAAGCGTCTGATAGAGCCCCCGTACCTCCTTCCGCACCGTAAAAAGGAGAACACCAGCGGTAAGCCGGTCGAGCCGATGCGCCGGAGTAATGAGGGCCGCCGCCTCCGTATCCCCGGCGGCAGCCAGCTGGCGGCGTAACTGGACGAGGGCAGTGTGGGTAACGTAGCGGCCACGCGGAATAGTGGGAAGAAAGTGCGGCTTGTCGATAACAAGAATGTCATCGTCGCGGTAGAGCACCGGCATGGTGAGGGGAACTGTGGGCTCACTGGCAGGCAGTGGCCGGTAGGACCAGAGGGCAAGACCACCACGGGCGGGCGTGTGGGAGGTAATGCGGTGGCCGTCATCGTCAACAATGGTGCCGGCGGCAAGCTGTGCGGCAAGACAATCGCGGGAGCGGTCGAAGCGTTCTAAAAGAATATCGACGGCGGGGCGTCCCTCCCACTCGGGTGGTAAATGCTGGGGGAGACGGAAACAGACTGGGTCCACACCGTCACGGAGGGGGAGCGGTCGATGTGGGGTGGGGTGGTGTGGAGTGCCCATAGCTGCAGTGTACGTGAGTACAGCAATTTGCTTGTCATTCGTTCTCATTTAAGCCTTTTTAGGTCCCCAAGCCCTCTAGAATGAAGGGCATAGCTAGGCCGTATTACTGTGCGCAGTACTGCCGCACTGATCCCGGAAGGAGCAGCGTCATGAGTGATGAAACCGTAGGCATTGTTGTAGGTGTAGATGGTTCCGACCCGTCAAAGCTGGCGGTGCAGTGGGCGGCGCAGGAAGCTCACGTCCGCAAGCTGCCCATTCTGCTGGCAGCCGCCTATGTTGTCCCCCAATTCCTCTATGCAGAAGGCATGGTGCCGTCAACCGCAGTGTTTGACGAGTTGGAGGGGCAAGCACAGACTTTTGTGGACGAGGCTGTGAACGAGATCCGAAAAGTTGATGCGGATATTGACATCATGCAGGAGATTCATGAGGGCAACCCCATCACCATGCTGCTGGAATTGTCGAAGAAAGCAGAAATGGTGGTCATTGGTTCCCGCGGGCTAGGTGGTTTCGCTGGTGCTCTCCTGGGGTCGGTATCCTCCTCCCTGGTTCACCACGCCCACGGCACCGTGGTTATTGTGCGCGAAAACATGGATTTAAGCGCCAAGAATAACCGCATTGTGGTGGGTGCGGACGGATCCGACATTTCCGCGCTGGCAGTGCAAGCGGCCTATACGGAGGCAGAAGCCTACGGAGCCAACCTTGTTGCTGTGAATGCGTGGCTGGACCGTGCCGTGTCCTCCTCCCTCGCCGGAGTGAACCTCTCCGACATAGATTGGGAGCAAGCCAAGGAAGAACAGCGGAAACTTGTCCAGCAGGAATTGGAGGAGTGCAAGGGAGACTACCACGGCACTACCCCCGAAATTGTCATTCGGCGGGAATCCCCCGAAGCCGCATTGGCGGAACTCGGCGACGGTGCCCGCATGATCGTTGTAGGATCCCACGGCCGCGGTGGTTTTACCGGCATGTTATTGGGATCAACATCACGGGCATTGCTGCGGCTAGCCCCTGTTCCCCTCATGGTGGTGCGTAAGCCACACGGCTCCAAGTAATCTCAAGGAATGCCCTGGTCTCTGCCTGTGCATTGGGCCGCGTCTGCCCCGTATCTGTCCCGTGATTAGCGGTGCCACCTGGTGTTCTCCTATAGTGAGTAAATTTTCAGGAAGTTGCCCGTGGCGTCGTATTGTCTGTTAAGGTAAATCCGTGGCGTTGCGGATCGCACTTGTTGCTTGAGCCGATAGCTGATTGCAGAGTCGCGCACCCCCCAATTTGACTCTGTAAGCCAACGCCAAAGATCGCCGGTTTCGCCATCCCCCCTCGCGGAACCGGCGATCGCTATATTTAGGGGCAACGCTATATTGGGGAATATAAGTATTAACCACGTATTAACTACGCAACACGTAACCATGCAAGGATTACTCACATCATGACAATGAACACACGCCGTACCGTGACACACCGTACTGTGACATACCGCACCGTGGCGGCCCTAGCTGGTGCAGTAGCTCTTGCACTGGGCTCAGCAACCGCCGCCAACGCCATTGACTTCCCCTTCCCCCACCCGGGAACACCGGAGCCAGAACCACCCCGCATAGAACGAGCCAACTTTAAGCCCGCCACCATCAACCCCGTTCAAAACACCACCGTGGGCGTGGGGCAGCCGATTATCATCACCTTTAACCAGCCGCCCAAAAATCCTGGGCGTATAGAACGATTCGTTTCCGTAGACGTTTTTAACTCTAAGAAAGAGCACTACGATATCCGCGGCTACTTCCGCTGGTGGAGCCCCACCCAACTACGCTGGCGCCCCACCTCCTTCTGGCCCCAACACACCACCGTGCGGGTAAAAGTAGGTGACAGCGTCCGCACCTTCCACATTGGTGCCCGCCACGTTGCCGTCGCCGACGATAAAAGCCACATGATTACCGTCTACTCCGACGGCAAAGTTATCCGCCACGTCCCCACCTCCATGGGCAAACCCGGGCACGAAACCCCCAACGGCACCTACTACATTGGGGATAAACACCGACACATCATCATGGACTCCTCCACCTATGGTGTGCCGGTCACCGCGCCCGAAGGCTACCGCACCGACGTGGAATACGCGCTGCGAATGACCTACTCCGGCATCTTCCTCCACGCCGCCCCCTGGTCCATGGCAGCGCAGGGGCACTACGACTCATCGCATGGCTGCCTCAACGTGTCCATGGATAATGGCCGCTGGTTCTTTGAGCACTGGCTGCTCGGCGACGTTGTGCGCGTCGTCAACTCGCGGGGAGTCCTCTCGAAAAATGACGGCATGGGAGACTGGGCGCCGGGCGCCTACAGTGCTTACTAGGGCAGTGCTTACTAGACACCCGGGCGCCAGTGTTTTAAACGCCCGGGCGTCATGCCTATGAGGGGCGCCTACTAGCGCCAGATACGTACCCGCTGGTTTTCCGCCAGCCACATGCCGTCATCCGGCTGCACCTGGAATGCCTCATAGAACTGCGGAATGTTGCGAACAATCTGGTTGCAGCGGAATTCCGCAGGCGAGTGCGGATCCACGGACAGATAGGTAATGGCCTGCTCTTTGCGGATCTTGGTGCGCCACACGGTAGCCCAGTTGTAGAAAACACGCTGCAAGCCCGTCATACCGTCCAGGACGGGAGCGTCAGCAACATCATCAATACCCTGTGCTTTCAGAGCCAGCTCGTAGGCCAGTAGCGCAATGGAGAGTCCGCCCAGGTCGCCAATGTTCTCCCCCAAGGTGAGGGCACCGTTTACGTGGTACACCTGCGGGTCCAGGCCAGTGGGGGTGAGGGCATTGTACTGGTCCACAAGGAGCTTGGTGCGTTCGGTGAAGGCGGCCCGGTCGTCGTCAGTCCACCAATTGTCCAGGCAGCCGTCACCATTGTATTTGGAGCCTTGGTCGTCGAAACCGTGGCCAATCTCGTGGCCAATAACAGCCCCAATACCACCATAGTTAGCGGCGTCGTCTGCTTCCGCGTCGAAGAAAGGCGGCTGCAAAATAGCTGCCGGGAAAACGATTTCGTTCATCACCGGGTTGAAGTAGGCGTTTACCGTCTGCGGATTCATGAACCATTCGGTGCGGTCCACCGGCTTGCCTAGTTTTGCCCACTCGTAGTCGTCAAGGAAACGCGTCATCGTGCGGCAGTTACCCACCAGGTCAGCAGGATCCAGGTGGACGGAACTGTAGTCGCGCCACTTATCCGGGTAACCCACTTTAATAGTGAACTTATCCAGCTTATCCAGGGCTTTCTGGCGGGTAGCGGGAGTCATCCAGTCCAGGTCACGAATGGAGACGCGGTAGGCCTCCAGCAGATTCTTCACCAGCTGGGTAATGGATTCCTTATAGGCCGGTGGGAAGTGGCGTTCCACATAGACGCGGCCAATGTCTTCACCTAGGAGGGAACTGGTGAGGGAAACACCACGCTTCCAGCGTTCCCGCTGCTTTTCCGTGCCGGAGAGTTTCGTCCCGAAGAACGCAAAGTTCGCCCGCGAAATATCTTCCGTAAGCAGTGCTGCGCGGGCGTTAAGAATATGCCACACAGCCCAGGCGGCCAGTGTGGGGAGGGGAGTGTCCGCCCATACGGTGCTGGCACCGGCTAGGAATTCGGGCTGGCGCACAATGACGGTGCCGGTGTAGTCGCTGGCGTGGGGTGCGGCTACTGCACTGAACCATTCGGCCACGGGGTAGCCGTCGTAGTCTGCGGTGGCGGCAATGCTGGCGAAGGTGGTGGGGTTGTAGCGGAGTTCCGCTTCCCGGTTGCTGGCCGCATCCAGGTGGTGCTTGGCGATGGCGGTTTCTAGGGCGACGATGGCGTCCGCGGCAGCTGCTGGGGTGAGGTCGCTGGTGAGGGGAACGCGGCGGAGGAGCTGCGTCTGTTCCAGCATGGTGGCAACGTGGTCGTGGAAGGCGGCGAGAGTATCAGCGTGCTGGGGTTCCCGGTAGTAGGCCTCGTCGGGCAGGGAAAGCCCGGATTGGCTGAGGTACACAACGTAGCGGCTGGGGTCTTTTGCGTCCTGGTCAACGAAGACACCCAGGAGCCCACCAATGCCCACACGCTGCAGTTCGGCGAGGGCGAGAGCCATGCTGCGGTGGTCAGTAACGGTGGAAAGTAGTGCGAGGTCGGGTTCTAGCGGGGTAAGACCAAGAGAGTTAAGCCGCTCAGTGTCCATGAAGGAGCGGTAGAGGGCGCCAATGCGGGAGTGTGTGTCGGCGTCATCAATAATGCTGCGGACGCGGGCATCGGAGTCCTCTCGGAGTTGGATGAAAGCGCCGTCGAGAGCGCGGTCGGCGGGAATCTCGTGGGTGGCCAGCCAGGTGCCGTTGACGTGGTGGAAAAGGTCGTCGGCGGGGCGAATGGAGAGGTCTTGCCCCTCCAAAGTAAGGCCGGAGCGGCTGCCGCTGGCAGTATCGCTAGTGTTGCTGGCGGTGTTGTTGGCTGTGCTATTGGGAATGTTCATGTAGCCAGGGTAATCAAATGAGAAATAAACTGTGATAATGCAGGGGCAAAAGTTACTATTGATAATTATGAGAACGCGATTGGTTCCCGTGTTAGCTACCCTTGGACTCTCCACCACTCTCCTGGTAGCTCCCGTCACCTCCGGTGTCAGTCTCGGTCACTTCACCCTTGCCCCCGCCCCCGCATCCGCCTGGGCTAACACACTCAGTAGCGCGACCACCCCAGTCCGAGTGGCGCAGCCGGTCCCCGTCACCACCCAACCCAATGTTCCCTACGCACAAATGCCCAACGGTATTGATATTGCCTCCTGGCAGCACCCCAATGGGGCAGACGTGGACTTCAAGCGCGTGCAAAAAGCCGGCTACGCGTATGTTTTTGTGAAGGCGACGGAAGGCACTCACTACAAGAACGAGTACTACGTTAACGACGCGATGGCCGCGCAGGGCAACGGGGTGCTCATGGGCGGCTATCACTATGCCGACGTGTCCACCGATGCCGCCGCCCAAGCCCGCATGTTTGCCGATGTTATCAAGGTAAAAGGCGGCGCCTCCCTGCCCCCCGTGCTGGATATTGAGGAAGCAAAAGGTCTTACAGCTGCCCAGTTGAATAAGTGGGTGCGCACATTCCTTCAGGAAACTTACAACCGGATAGGTCGCAAACCCATCATCTACAGTTACCGTTCTTTCTTGATGAACCAGATGGGGAACACCTCCGACTTCACCAGCTTCCCCCTCTGGATTGCCGACTACAACGGCAAGCAAAGCCCCACACTGCCACTGCCTGGCGGCTGGAAAACGTGGACGTTCTGGCAGTACTCGTCACAAACTAGAATTGATGGGATTCAAGCCCAAAACGTTGACACCAACAAGTTTGGTGGCACCATGCAACAGTTGCGTGCTTTCGCCGCCACCGGTGTTGTCTCCGCATCTAAAAAGTAATGCGTGTTGTTTAGCACTGCTTATTGGCAGTGTGCAGCATCGTCTGTAGTGTGGCTTGTTTTGCCCGTAGCGGCTGCTTTTTTAGCTGCAGTATCGTCCGCAGTGTTGTCTGCAGCATCGTCTTTAGCGTCATTTTTGGTGTCGTTCGTGGAAGTGCCCGCAGCCGCATCGTCGAGTTCCAGGGAGGATGTTTTCTCCGACCCGCGGAAAAGAACAAACACCAGTATCCAGCCAATAAGCACCATCAGAGCAAAACTGACAAGGCGATACACCAGCACTGTTGCCAGGGAGTTAGCGGCAGTTAAACCACCCAACGTCAAAGCCCACACAAGAGTGCCGTCAACGGTACCCACACCACCGGGGGTGACGGGCGCGGTACCAATAATCTTGCCGGATACATAGGCGATGGCCATACCACCCACACTGGGGTGCGCTCCCACCGCATAGGCGGCAAACCCCATGCAGGCTACGTCTGCTATCCAGTTAAAGAAAGACCAGCCGAAAGACTTCAGTAATTCTTTCTGGGATAGTTCCACTGCATCCATCTGCTCCATCGTGGAGTGCAGTTTATCCAGGGCAGGCTGCGGATCCTTATGGCGTTTCTTCTGCACCCACGCAACAATGGGGCGAATACGGCCCTCGATAAGTTTGGGATTATGCATGGCCCACTGCAGTATTGCCAGTACCGCAATGAGGGCAACTAGTGCCGCCGATAAAAGATACGGGTTGGAGGTGGTGCCAACAAAAATACAGCCACCTAACCCCAGAATGGTTAGGCCCACGCCAGCCAGAACACCCGAAACAACCAACTGCCAGGTGGCCACCACAGTGCTGGCCCCAAGTTTTCGGGTTTCCCGGTAGGTTAGTGCTGTTCCCAGGACGGGGCCACCCGGTATGGAGCCGGAGAGTGCATTCGAGGCGAAAACAATGGCGGTATTTTTCCAGAAGGGGGAGTGCACGCCGGCCGCCCGCAGCAGCGTCCACTGGACCGCCGCAAACGACAGCATGGAGGCCATCGCGGCAGCTATACATGCCGCCAGCCACCAATAGTTCGCGGTGCGGATAGCGACAAACGCATCTTTCAAGAAGGGTGTGCGTTCGTAGAGAACGAAGAGGATAGCAGCCAGAATGGCCAGCATAATGAAGGAGCGGATCCAGCGTGGAATAGCATTCCACGTGCTCTTCACGCCCTTACAGAACTTCTTTATTTTTGAAGGGCGGTGTTTTTTGGATTTTTTCTTTGCTGGTCCAGTGACATGGGTGGAGCCGTCTTCGTCTGTCACTGTCTCAACATAGAACGTTCCGGGGTCAGTAGAATCATCTTCTAGGACGTCATCGGCAGTGTTGGTGGCAGTATTGTTGGCAGCGTTGCTGGTAGTGCTACTGAGGGGACTCTCTGCTAGAACGTCGTCAGAAATATTAGCGACGGTGCTAGTGGATATTGTTTTTTTAGGTACTGCTTTTTCAGGTACTGCGGATTGCGTCCCATGCTTGCTCGTGTGCAAGGAGGGGACGTAGGGTGCCCTGATGTCGTTAATGTCAGGGAGTTCCTTTTCCGTCAGTTTTCGTTATCCTCTCGTAGGCGTCGCATAAGTTCTTCTGTGGTGATGGGTTGTCCTTCATTACGGGAGTCAACCCAGCTGCCACTGTTACTGCTGTTGTTCTTCTTGTGTGTGGTTTTACTGGAGGGCGTATCCGTCTTGTCTGCTTGAGCAGTGTTATGAGTACGACTGTGGGGAGTCGTGTTTTCAGTATGCGGAGTAAGAGTATGCAGGCGGCTAGTGTGGCCACTGCGGTTACTCACGTGGTTATCCAGTCTACGTGCTCGCGCCGTTGGGCGAGAAACGGGATGTAGCCCCGGGCGAGATGTGTCAACGGTTTCATACTCGTCCGTGTGGTAGGACTGGCGTTGCGTATCCGTATGTTGGAAAAGCTCACCGTAATTGTCGTCCATGCGGGATCTAATCGCCGTATCATCGGCTGTATTCTCGCCGGTGTTGAAATCCTCATAGGGGTTCGATGTCGCCGCATCGAGCGCTGCTGCTTGGGCTGCTGCCTGGGCTTCCCGCTGTGCACGCATTTGGGCTTCCCGCTGGGAGCGGCGAATATCCTCGACGGCCTGTCGCTGTTCAGCATCTTTACGGGCACGACGGCGGCCGAAGAAACCATGTGATTTCTTATGCTTTTTACCCGTACCTGTATTACCCGTACCCGCATTGTTCGTAGTGTCCGTACGATTATCCGTGGTGACGGTAGCATTCTCGCCATCTGTAGGGCTGGCTACGGTGCCATTATCGGCGCTGGCAGGTGCTTGGTCGTCGGCCGATACGTGGTCGGCTATCTGCTGGGCAGTAAAAGTGCGGGGTTCGCTAAAGCCCGTATCCGTCGAAATATCCTGCAGTAGGGTGGGATCTTTAATGCGTCGGGCAGAACGTTCCGCGTTCGCGTCCGCACTGGTTGCACTAACCGCTGCAAGCTCGGTGCCGGTAGCGAAGTTCACAAGGGACAGGGTGGAGTCGTCTAGTTCGGATTCCTTCAAACCAATCTTGTGCTGTACCCGTTTCATGCCTGCGGGAGCCCACCAGTTATCGTCACCCAGTACCCGCATGACGGCCGGAACCAGCAGCATACGCACAATGGTGGCGTCCAGGAAGAGGGCGATTACCATGCCGAAGGCAATGTATTTCATCATGACGATTTCGGAGAATCCGAAGACGCCCGTCACCACAATCATGATGGTGGCTGCGGCGGTAATGATGCGGCCGGTGGAGGCCGTGCCGAAGCGAATCGACTCTTGGGTACTGTGTCCGGCGGCGTGCGCCTCCACCATGCGGGAGACCAGGAACACTTCATAGTCGGTAGATAGGCCGAACAGGATAGCCACGATAAGGACGAGGACGGCGCTCATCATGGGGCCGGGGGTGAAGTTGAGGGCGTCGGCGCCCACCCCGTCAATAAAGATGAGGGTGAGGATACCCAGGGTGGAGGCCATGGAGAGGAGGGTCATAAGGATTGCCTTAATGGGCAATACTAGTGATCCGAAGGTGAGGAACATGAGGATGGTAATAGCCACCAGCATGTATATGGCCATGCCTGGTAAATGCTTCAGCAGGGCGTCAATGGAGTCTTTCTCCAGGGCGGGGTTACCGCCTACGTAGGCGTGGGAGCCGTCCATGTTGGTGCCGGCGAATTGGCTGGTGCCGCCGCCGGAGTAGAGCATGTCCAGTTTGTCGCGGATGTCGCCCACTACTTTCGAGTTGTTTTTCATGTCAACAACGCCGGAGTGGAGGACGGTGATGGCTTTGCCGTCTTTATCCACAGGTGTTTGTTTCACAACGTGGAAGTCGCCGGTGAGGCCCTTGACCTGGTTAATCTCCGCTAAGATAGCGCCGGTTTGCACACCCGTGGAACCAGTAATAACCACTTTCACCGGGTTGGTGCGCATCTCTGGAAACTCTTTATCGAATGCTTCCTGCGCCAGGCGAGTCTTGTTATCGGGCGGCAGATACGTTTCGTTCACGCCACCAAATTGAAGATTCCCCATGGGGAGAGCCAACCCCAACATAATGAGGACAATGGGCACAATGGTGGCGGCGGGGTGTTTCATCGCATTGCCGGAGATGCGTCCCCAGAAACCGTTATAGAGCTCCAGCGGGGTGGGTTCTTTCTTCCGCCTGCCAATGTGGAGGGCGTCAATGTGCTTCCCCAGGTAGCTCAGCAAGATGGGGAGAATGGTGAGGGAGAAAACGGCGGCCTGCAGCACCGCAGAAATGGTGCCGTAGGCAACGGATTTAAGGAAGGCCTGCGGGAAGATCAGCATGGAGGAGAGGGAAACTCCCACCATAATGGCTGAAAATGTGACAGTTCTGCCCGCTGTGGCAATAGTTCGGGTGACGGCGGTTCTAGTGTCGAAGCCCTCTGCCATTTCTTCGCGGAAGCGGCTCACAATAAAGAGGGCGTAGTCAATGGCCAGGCCTAGGCCAATGAGGGTAACGCAGGACTGTGCGAAGGCGTTGACCTCCGTCGTCATACTGATAAGAGTGAGAATGCCGGTGGAGCCAATAATGGAGAGGCCACCCACAAGCAACGGCAGGAGGGCTGCCAACACGCCACCGAACACAATGATGAGGAGAATACCGACAATCGGAAGACCCATCAGTTCGGAGCGTTTAATGTCCTTGGCCATGCCGGTGTCCAATGCCCCAGAGACGGGGGTTTGGCCGGCAATATGTTGGGAGACGCCCTTAACGGGAACCTGGTCTTCAATCTTTCGGTAGTTTTTCAGGATGTCATTGCCCCAGCCTTTCAGGCGGATGGAGGCCATGGCATGTTTTTTGTCCTTGGTCACCAGCATGCTCTGGTGCGTGTTCCAGTAGCTGGCAATGCCGTCAACGTATGTGGGGTTGTCTTTTTTTAGCTGGTCCAGGTGGTTTTGGACGGTGTTGGCAAAGTCTTTATCGTCAACGGTTTTTCCGGCGGGTGCGTCATACATGACGACGACGTCGGCGGAATTGTCGCGCCCAAATGTGTGTTCTTCTGTGTCCGCGGCGGTAATGGAGTCGCTGGCAGGGTCGAACCATCCGGATTGGCTGAGGTAGTCGGGGAGTTTCTGTCCCACAACTCCAAGTGCCGCAACCAGCACGACCATGATGATAAGTACAAGCACCCGGTGGCGCTGCACAAATTCGCCCCATTTGCTAAACATTCAGTGCCTCCTCGGGGTGCTCATCACTGCGCTCATCAGTGTTCTCATCATTGTGCTTAGTGTGAGGATCGGTACTGCTTTGGCTAGTGTGCTGCTTGTCGTCATCGGGGACGATGGAGTCGCTGCGGTCAGTGGCGCGGTGGAGGAGCGCGCGGAGGGGACGGAAGGGTTGTAGCCAGGCGCCACCGCTGGGGAGATGCTCAAGATCCATGCGGGGGAGTGGATGTTGGAAGAGTCCTTCTATTTCTTCCACGTCAACGAAGGTAAGGTTAGGGTCTTCCATCGCCCATGTGCATTCTTCCGCGAAGCCCAGCACAATAGCGCGTATTCCTTGCGCAGCGAGGTCATCTAGGGTGGCCTGGAAGTTGCGGCCGTCAGCGGAGGCAATAACAACAAGTTTGAGGTTGCCCTCAGCAAGACGGGTGGAGAGGTGCCGGAGCATGTCCTCGTCAACGTCGCTATCGGCGGTTTCTTTGGGTTTGGCGAAAACAGAGAAGCCTATGTTGCGGAGGGCGTCTATCCAGGAGTGAATGCCCTCAATGTTGGACTCGTTAACGTTGGTGAAAAGTGTAGCTTCACAGATGATGTTCTCGGGGTCGCAGTTTTCTTCGGCGGCTACTGCGGCGCCTTGTTGGAGGAGCCATAGGCCGGCGGCGTCGAAGCGGGGGCGCTGGTAACTGTTGGGGCGGCCTCTCACAATGGCGGAAAGACCCATGTCCATATTGGGTGCGTCCCAGATGAGAAGTGCACGTGCAGGCGTGCTGTTACTGGTCATGTGGGTCTCCTTCCGGGCGTTGCCAGATGAACTCGTGGATAGCGCGCCCTTCGCGTAAACCTTTCCCCTCAAATTTAGTCGTGGGGCGCTGCAGGCTCATGGGGGCGGGGGTGGCAAGCCCCTCATGCCGCCGGATAAGGTAGCGGCAAGCGTCGCCGGTTTCTTCTATAAATTCAGCATATTCAGCATGGTCGGTTGCAACATGCAGGATACCGCCGGGGCGCATAACACTGGCGATCAGTTCGAAAGTACCAGGTTGCAGGAGGCGACGCTTGTGGTGGCGGGCTTTCGGCCAGGGGTCGGGGAAAAAGACGCGCACGCCGTCTAGGTAGTTGCTGGGGAGCATACTTTCCATGATGTCGACGGCGTCGCCGCGGAGCAGACGAATGTTAGGGATGTCTTCTCGCACCATGCGGGCCAGGAGTTGTGCCATGCCGGGCTTGTACACTTCTAGCGCTAGGACGTTGATGTCCGGTTCGTTTTTCGCCATGGTGCTGGTGGAGGTGCCAGTGCCGAAGCCAATTTCCAGGACGGTGGGGGCGGTGCGTCCAAACCACGTGTCAATGTCGGTGGTGCTTAGGCGGTCATCGCAGACGTCTTTTCCTAATTGGGGGAAATACTCGTCCCAGATGGCTTGTTTGGCATCGGAAATAGCGCCCTTGCGGGCACGGAAAGCCGTCACCCGGGGGTAGAGCCGGGAGGAGGAGTCGCGTTTGGCGTTGTGGGCGCGTTTTTCAGCGGCGAGTGCTTCCCGGTATGCAGGATCATTCCAGCGCGCGTTGCGCGTAGAGGAGTTAGAGTCTGGGCGCATAGTCACCTTCTCATCGTTCCTTGTTTGACGGAAAATGTCACTTTTTGCTGCGGATATGTCACTGATTCACAGGATCGTTTCCCTTATATATGCGGGTGTTTGTGGGGTTGTAAGGGGGTTAATGGGGGTGGAGAAAATAATTTTTAAAAATCTTTTTTCCTATATTTATGTACTCTGACCTGCTTATTTCCTAATAATGAGCAAAAGTAGCTCTCCAATACTGTCGCGCTATTAGGCACACTAGTGCACACGAAAGGAGGGCACATGTCTACGCGGTCTTCATACCCCTCACAGTCTGCTCAGGCTTCACGGTCTGCTCAGGCTATGCGATCTACCAGTGCACAGCAGTATGGTCCTGCTCAGGTTCCACTGCCGGCTCGCCCTTTGGCGCGTGCGCTCTTGTTAGCGCTGCAGTCGTGGCCGGGTATTACCAATGACGAGTGTGCTACGGGATGGGCGGGTGCTCTCCGGTCTGTCTGTACACGACCAGCGCTTATCGCTGTTACTGGCGATGGTTTTGGAGTAACTCCCCCTACGAATGGTTCCAAGACGCGTCCTCCGGTTGTGGTAGTAGCCCAGTATCTGCAGAAGCATCTTGTGCGGGAATTGGCTGCACAACAACCTACTGAGGTCGTTTCTGGCTATCGCGGCGATACCCCTGTCATGTCCCCGGCGTCGTCTTTATCGGCGCAGTGCATTCCGGCGGCAACGTTTAAAGCTGGTGTGTATGGCTTGTGGCAGTCAGGCGGTAAGAGCGCATTGTCGCCACGGCAACGTGTGGGGGAGTGGCCGGATCTTGTGGTGCAGGTGGGGATAGCGCCGCCGCTTCCGCAGGATTACCCGGTTCCGCTTGTCCTCGCCCCTGTTGACTGGTCGGATCCAGAGATAGCTGCTCATACTTTGGCTTTGCGGTGTGCACGCGAACTATCCACGGAGAGAAGTGTTCTTCTTGCGATGAATGCGGCAGCAGGAAGTGGTTTCCAAACAGAAACATTGGAACTGATGTTGCGGAGGACAAATGGGTAGTGATGCGTGGGTACAAACGTGTACTCAAGTGGAAAAAGATTACCGCAAGAAACGCGATGAGAATCTCAGTGTTCAGCGGGTGCAGGTGCGAACTGCGATTGATCGGTGGATTCAGGAGGCACTGCCATCCGAGAATCAGCCGATGGAGCAGTGGAAGGAGCGCGCCTACGACACTATTCCGCTATTGCAGCTGGGTATTAGGGATAGTGTTCCGCCACGGTTGCGGAATGCTATAGCCCAGGATCTTGTGCGGGCTGTTGATGATGTCTCCCGCAGTCAGCAGGACATGGTGAAAAGTGTTCCTAACATTGCGCTTGATGTTGTGGCCCCAGCAGTCCTGTCGCTTGCGGCGGGTCTTGGTGTGGTACGCGGCGTTGTTCTTGTCTTGGACTATTCCGGGGTGAATGTGCATGGTTCCTGGTGGATCCTGGCAGCTGTTGTTGTGGGATTCATGTTTATGGGAATTGTGGCTATGCTGCGGTACCGGCAACACCAGGAAAAAATACGGAATCTGCTGGTGAGCGGAATCCGTGGTGATATGAATCGGCGTGTGGAAGAGCTTATGGCGCACTGGTTTTTCGCCAGTATCCCCTTTGACGAGCTACGGAGTCAGGGGTTTCCAGCTGACCGGGTTGTTCCGCGTCGTGTCGCGCTTATCCTCAAGCAGAATCAGCAACCACAATCTTCTAGTCCGGCAGCTCCTAGCCCGGCAGCTTCTAACCCAGTTTCGTGTAGTCCAGCTTCGTGTAGTTCTGTCGAAGAATCTCATGAAGAGGTAGCTGAGCCAGTGGAAGGGAACCTTTTATGAGTCCAGTGGTTTTCGTTAAGTCCCCAGTTAATTTCCCATCAAGTACAAGTTTCATCAGTGGCCCCGCCCGTGTGCGGCGGCTAATAGCAGCAGTATTTCCCAACAGAAAGTAGAGCGGAGAGCGTCATGACCGATTTCGAGATTCCTTTTGACCCATGGCTTGGGTCTGCCTTTGTCGTCACCGATGCGATGGGAAACGAGTGGGTTCCTATCCCCATGAACGCCCCCATCGATCCGCAAACCGGCGAATATATTACCGATGAAGCGGTGTGTTGGGACTATGACAACGAGTATGAGCCAGATATCACATTCTTCAATCCGGGTGAGATGACGACTGGTCCTACGCAAACTGTAGGAGTAGGACTTATTGATCCAACGGGGGAGGTAGGTGTTACCTCGTATGCCTCTAATGGGGACGAAATTATACGTCCCATTACCCATGGGGATATCGATGCATTACGTCCGGGTGAAATGTATATGGAACTTGGGAAGCTTTGTTTTGCCATAGAGATAGATGAAAACCACTGCGCAACCCTGGGTTATGAAGATGGCATGCTTGTCTTCAGCGATGAGGACGCGGATGGCATTGTGGACCACCTGCAAAACATTTGTTTTGACGGAACTAATCAGCGTTGGCAGCTTCCGTACCCTCCGACGCTAGATGCGTAGAGTATCGATTAAGTAGCGTTTGACGTGCTTTTTATAGGAATACCTAACTGCACTTATATGAAGCCGTCACGAAAATATGTATTTTAAATCACATTGAGGGGGGAATGTTACCTCCAAATCACTCAAGGAAGATGTGCTCTCATCGTCATTCGTTACTAACATGGAACATGACATCAATTACTTGTAGGAGTGACAGATGACTGCAAAGACCATTCCAGGTTTCGAGGGAACCATCCCCACTGAGAATGAAAAAATCATTGACTTCGTCGCCCAGTGGGCCGAGGTTATGACCCCCGACCATGTCGTTTTCTGCGACGGATCCCAGGAAGAATGGGACCGTCTAACCAAACAACTCGTTGACGGTGGCACTTTCACCCAGCTGAACCCCGAGAAGAAGCCGAACTCCTTCCTGGCTCTCTCCGATCCTGCTGACGTTGCTCGTGTTGAATCCCGCACCTTCATCTGCTCTGAGACCGAAGATGGCGCTGGCCCCACCAACCACTGGGCTGAGCCCAATGCAATGCGTAAAGAAATGCTCGAGCACTACAAGGGCTGTATGAAGGGCCGTACCATGTACGTCATCCCCTTCTGCATGGGTCCCCTTGGTGCCGACGATCCTAAGCTCGGTATTGAAATCTCTGACTCCGCTTACGTCGTTGTCTCCATGCGTATCATGACTCGCATGGGTGAAGCTGCTCTTGCCAAGATCGGCAAAGACGGCGAATTCGTTCGTGGCGTCCACTCCGTTGGCGCACCTCTCGCCCCCGGCCAGAAAGACGTCGCCTGGCCCTGCAACGAGACCAAGTACATCACCCACTTCCCCGAGACCCGCGAAATCTGGTCCTTCGGCTCCGGTTACGGCGGAAACGCCCTCCTCGGCAAGAAGTGCTACGCCCTCCGTATCGCCTCTGTCATGGCTCGTGACGAAGGCTGGATGGCTGAGCACATGCTCATCCTGAAGCTCACCTCCCCCGAAGGCAAGGCCTACTACATCTGCGCCGCCTTCCCGTCTGCATGTGGCAAGACCAACCTCGCCATGCTGCAGCCGACCATCCCCGGCTGGAAGGCTGAGGTCGTTGGCGATGACATTTCCTGGATGCGCTTCGGTGAAGATGGCCGCCTCTACGCCGTCAACCCCGAGAACGGCTTCTTCGGTGTTGCCCCCGGCACCAACTACGACTCCAACCCGAACGCCATGCGTTCCATGGAGCCCGGCAACTGCATCTTCACCAACGTTGCCCTCACCGATGACGGCGACGTCTGGTGGGAAGACATGAGCGAGCCGCCGGCACACCTCACCGACTGGCACGGCAACGACTGGACCCCTGCTTCCGACGTTACCGCCGCTCACCCGAACTCCCGCTACACTGTGCCGATTACCCAGTGCCCAGTTACCGCTGCAGAGTTCAACGACCCCAAGGGCGTTCCGGTTTCCGCCATGCTCTTCGGTGGCCGTCGCCCCGACACCGTTCCGCTGGTTTCCGAAGCATACAGCTGGAACCACGGCGTTTACATTGGCGCCACCCTCTCCTCCGGCCAGACCGCTGCTGCTGAGGGCAAGGTTGGCTCCATCCGCCGCGACCCCATGGCCATGATCCCCTTCATCGGCTACAACGTTGGCGACTACCTCCAGCACTGGATTGACATGGGAGAAAAGGGCGGCGACAAGATGCCCAAGATCTTCTACGTCAACTGGTTCCGCAAGAATGACGATGGCAAGTTCCTCTGGCCAGGATTCGGCGACAACAGCCGTGTCCTCAAGTGGATCGTTGACCGTCTTGAAGGCCGCGTCGAAGCTGACAACACCATCGTCGGCCAGACCGCCCGCGTTGAGGATCTCGACCTCACCGGCCTCGAAGGCTACACTGAGGATGACGTTAAGGCTGCCCTCGCTGTTCACAAGGCTGACTGGGAGCGCGAGCTTCCCGACCTCGATGCCTGGTTCAAGAAACTCGGCCCGAAGGTTCCGCAGGAAGTTCTCGACGAGTACGAGGCTCTCAAGCAGCGTATTGCCGACGCCAAGAACTAGTTACATGTGTTGAGTCTCTAGGGTTTACCCCTGAGAACGATACATAGTAAGAAAATAGTGCCCTCCACTACTGATGTAGTGGAGGGCACTATCGCTACAATATAGGCGCTACAGTACAGACGGTTGTACCGCTCATAAGGAGAATATCGTGCGCTCACAGAGCATCGGCAGTACAAGCATCGCTGCCGCTCTCACTGTCACACTTATATCCGGGTTTTTCTTTGCCCCCACCACTCCTGCTTCTGCCGCAGAAACCCTTGAACCACCCCTCATCATTGAGGACCCCGTTACCGCTGCCCAAGCTGGATACCCGAGCGCCACAGAAATTGCGCAGCGTGAACGAGAACGCCATGAGCACCCAGAAAAACCCGATGATGGTAAGAACCACAATGGTAAGAAGCATTCAGATATTCCGAATGCTATCCACCGCCTGAAAGGGCTCATTTTCCCCGACCGTCTCTTCCATCGGGATCTCTCCAAATTCGATCCCCTTCACATCGTCTATCTCCCTCCTCGTGCGGGAAAAGAACTTATCCCTAAACCTGTCAAAGTAGCGCGTCAAAGTATCTCGCGTGCGCATATCACTCTTACTCTGGGACCCCATACCAGTGCCCCTATTATCAGATCTCGAGATGCACAAGTTGTGGGCAAACCACTTGTTGGAGTTGGGGCTGCTAATAGTGTTTCCCGCGATGCTGGTATTTGGAGCTCCGATCTAGGAATTACCTGGAGTACTGGTGATGGCCGTACCCTTATCGCATTCGGTGATAACTATGGTCCTGGGCACTTTGGTCCCTTCAGCCGTTTCCGCGGGTCGGCTTTAGCGTGGGCAGATACTCGTAATCCCTACAATGTTCGCACCACCAAATTCTTTACTGGTTTTGAAAATAAGGCCGAAGAAATTGTTGATTGTGGACATGGTAAACACAATGAACTATCGAAGATTCCCACCGCGGCACTGTCCATCAACGGAGTTCAGTATATTGACTTCATGTCTGTCCGTAGTTGGGGAAATCCGGGGCAGTGGGTAACTAACTTCTCCCATATCTATAAGTCCTACGACTATGGCACTACCTGGCTTCCCACCAGTATTCACCGGACGAACAAGGACGGCTTTAAGAACTTCCAAATGGGTGCTTTTGTGAAGTACGGGAAGTATGTCTACGAATTCGGTACCCCTAGTGGCCGCATGGGGGACGGTTATATTTCCCGTGTCCGCATTGAGGATTTTGAGGATCTAGACTCCTGGGAATACTGGGATGGAGAGGACTGGGTCCAGGGGGATCCGTCTGCAGCATATCCTGTTATCCCTGGTAGAGCATCCGAAATGTCTGTGCAATGGAATCCTCGTATTAAGCGTTTCATGTTGCTTACTCTTGGCAGTGGGGACAACATTTATCTGCGGTACTCGAAGGACCTTATTAACTGGACTAATCGGTACACTCTTATTCCGAGCCAGGGGGGCAAAACTCTATAACCCCTACTTCCTTCCCAATCAGAGTGGATACACTGTTTTCTTCACGATCTCCTCGTGGGTGCCGTACCAAGTGTCAACAATAAAAGCGACGCTCCCTAACGTCAGGAAAGTGGAAAAGCTACCTTACATCTACACTCCGGAAGATATTCGACAGAAAGCGTCGAAGTACTTCCCGCACGCTTTCCCGCCGCCACACCCTGCCAGTATTAACTAACGGGCGCACTGGCTGCCCAGTGCGTTATAGTGTTCTGCTGCTGTTGGCGTGTTTACGGTCTTTGATAATAAGCCAGAACATGGCCACATAGCTCACCACGATCAGCAGAAGCCAGATAACGTGGGCGGTAAAAGCTAGTGACCACTCCCAATGCGTTGGCGCATAACTGTGGCTTACAGTGCCGGGTACTCGGTAAAGAGTAAGGTCCGGTGCCGTCACCAGTGGTTCCAAACCGCGTAGCGCATTGCGGAATTCAAAAGTGTCTGGGACTGCGGGCGCAACAGTGTGCTCAATAAGTACCCAGCGCACTCCCAGAGCAGCTAGGGTTTCTGCTGGCGCGCCCTCTAAAAGAGCCTGGTTAACCTGGTCTGCACGCGTTTCTTCATGGGCAGGCGAGGGCGGTGACGTCGTTGACGTAGATGAGGGAGACGAAACAGGTGTAACTGGCGTAATGGGTGAAGCCTGCGGAGCAGAGGAATTGTCCTGCTCCTGCGTATCGTCTGACGGGTTAGTCTTTTCCTCGGTGGAGTAGTCTGCCTCTAGCGGGCGCGCATTACTTGTTAAAACCTCAACGGGAACAAGATAAGGTGCGGGATCGTGTACTGGGCGGTTGTTGCCGCCCTCAAAAATACGTGTATGCCCACTGGGGAGCACCATCATGTCGCCGTCACTATCGTGGACTGCTTTGAGGATCTCATTCCAGGACGAAGAGTAGGAAACGGGCTGCAGATGCTGTCCGGTTGCGATGGGTGCGTCCGGTAGCAGAAGAATAATGAGGACGCACAGTAATGCTGTGGTGGTGCGGGCATCAATGCGCTTCCCGAAGAGGGTGTGCCGGTAGCTGAATTCGTAGATGGCGCGGGCGCAGGAACTTACCAGGACCGCATAGATGGGCATAATAAGCGCCATCCATTTGTGGGCGTCGCGGAAAAGTTCCGTCCCCGGAATATGTTCTGCAAGCCACTCGGCGGCGTGCAGGCCAACGGGGTAGGAGAAGAATGTGATAATTAGGAGTCCTAGAATGCCGGCCCCCACCCACATATATACCAGGTGGCGTGTCTTGGATCTGCGGAAACGCCATATTCCAATGCTGAGTAGTACAAGCTGGATAACAAGCGCAATAAAAACAAAAAACGTGGAGCGGCTGGCGGGGACAGCATCCGCATTCCAGATACCGCCCAGTCCCAGGAGAGAAAAGAAGGTACTGAGGGACCCTAGGGGCCCCTCTCCGCGAGCGGCATAGGTAGGAATATCGGCGCTGCTCGCAAACGAGGCGGAACCATACTTTACGACATGCAAAATAGTGGGGTAGAGCCAGGGGAGAATAACGAGTAGATCGATCCCCAGTATGGTAAGGAGTCACTGCCAATACTTTAGCGGGGTGGAGGTGTGGTCAATGGCTAGGCGTAGTTCAGAAACATCAATGGGACGTTTCGGAAGCCCCACTGAAAGTAGGGCAAAGAGGATGCCCATAATGGCTCCAGTGGGGGTAAACCCGGCTAGTGCCATTGATGCGGTTAATGCGGCCCAGGCAGTGAGGCGTGTGTAGTGGCCGGTGGACATCACCATTGTTCCGGTAAGGGCTATCCAGGGGAGCGCACCGTAACACAAAAGAAGTGACCAGTGTCCTTGCAGGAGACGCTCTACCACGAAGGGGTTCCAGATGCCGAAGGTGGCGGCCGCAAGTCCCTGGGTGAGGGCTTGGCCACGTGTGGCGGGGAAAAGAAAATACCACCCCAATCCGGCGGCGCCTAAACCTGCGAAGATAAGAGCGAGGAAGAGAAGAATTTTTACTGCCAGGCCGCCATCCATGAAGTGGGAAACGATAGCAATAAACGTGTCTTGGGGAACTGAGCATGACAGGGTATCGCCAATTCCCAGTGCGGAGGGAGTGATGTAGGAGTGCGGTGTGGATACTCCGCCACGCGTCAGCAGGTATCCGTTTGTGAAAAGTGGCCAGAGGAGTGCTGAGGTAATAGCAATACACCACAGTGTGACCCAACCCAGGGCACCATTAACGGAGCGTAGTGCTCTTTGCGACATGTCGTACCGTAGTATTCCTTATGCTTCAGTATTCCTGCTTTACCTGCTTCATTCCTATGCTTCGGGCGGAACAATAAGGACTGGGCGGTGCCCGTGTTTCAACACGCGATCCGCCACGGAGGGGTGCATGAGTTCCTGGAATCCAGTACGGCCATGCGTGCCAGTGACAATAAGATCAGCATCAAGTTCGTCAGCAGCCTTGGTGATGGCATTCCACACGCTGGTGGTGTATTCCACCAGGTAACTTTCAGTATGGGTAATGCCGTTTTCCCGGGCGAGTTTTTCGCCTTCAAAGGCGAAATTCCGGGCGTCTGTAAGGCCGGGATCCTCCACCATTTTTTCGGAGTTCCAATCCGGCTGGACTAAACCACCCATACTGGAAGCACGCGTGGCCTGCATCTGTACAGCCTGCCAGGCGGTGAGGAGGATGACGCGTTCCTCGTGAATGAATGTGGAGACAATGGATACTGCTCGTTTTGCCTGGCGGGAACCATCATAGGCAATAAGAACAACACGGTCTGTGGCAGTCATGAAGGGTCTCCTTTACGAGAATCGTCCGGAACTGTCTAAGCCCGATTCTATAGAAAATATGTGAACCCTAGTTGAAACCCATCGCTGTAAGCAGCCGAACACTCTTATTGTCGGGGAGGGCACACGTATGCCGTGCGAGGTTGAGGAAAGAGGGAGATTCCGTCTGCGACGATGCGGAAAGTTTTCCTTCAAGATGAAAATCTTGGTGAGATTGCGCCTGGTCAGATGCTAGTTTTCCGGCTGAATTGTAGCTATTGAGTAGTGTATCAGCAGCTTTTTTCTGCTCTTCTGGTTTCAGTGCGTTGAAGTGCTCGCAGGTGATGTTGACGCTATCGGGAATGTTTTTTGTTGCAGCATTAGTAGAGGAGGACGGGGCATCATCATGGTGCGTACACCCGGTGAGGCCGACGCCACAGATAGTGGCAATGCAGATAGCTGCCGTACAAATGGCCGCAGTGTAGATATGCGCAGTGTAGATGTTTGCAGTACGAGTGCTGACGGTGCCAGTTCTTATGCGGCGGCGGGAAGAGCGTAGTAACCGAAGCGAGGTTTTTCCAAAACGCATAGTTTTACTGTAGTAACACAGGCGCTTTTTCGGATGTTTTTTTGATGGTACGGGGCGTATTGGTAAGCCGAGAGAAGGGCCGTACAGCAAGTAGGGCAATGATAGTCAGGAGACTCCACAGAGTGTAGGACTCTCCAAAAAAGTGCTGGATGGGGGTCCAGGATAGTTCCTTATCGCCATTCATCGGGAGGAACCTTAACGGGTCAGTGAAAAGAATAAGCGCACCGAGGCCGGTAAGCGTCCACCATACCCACTGGGTAGAGGAAGTGGGGATTTTCTTCCATGCCCACACACCCAACAGAATGACAAGCGGCACAATCCATGTCCAGTGATGGTCCCAGGAAATGGGGGAGCAGAGGTTAGCAGCAATACCGTTCAGCATAAGAGCAGCGAAATACTGTTGGGCTTTCACAAGCTGCCACACAATAACAGCGATGAGTAATCCCACAATAAGAGCAACAATAAACCACACTGTGCTGCGGGAGGAATCATGCAGCCCGAAGCGGGCAAGCGCCCCGTTAATAGACTGGTTTCTGCAGTAGTGGTAAGCACCAATGCGTTCACTATCTCGAATAATCTTCGTCCAGTACAACCGTGTTGTACTAGGCATAACAAGAAGCGCAAAAAGGTTGTACACCAGGAAAGAACCGAGTGTCATTCCCACAGATTTCCAGTCGCGGCGGCAGACAAAATACAGGAGGAACACCATGGGGGTGAGCTTGATGGAGATGGTCAACCCCACCAGCATTCCCGTCCACCAGCGACGGCGAGATGTACAGCAGTCAATAGTGACCAGCATCATCAGCAGAAGATTGATCTGCCCAAAAAGAAAAGTGAAGCGAACTGGCGCAGTAAACAGGGCCACAATAATGGCGACCCACAGAAAAACATTGTGCCAGGGCTTATCCTCAACCATCACACCATAGCTGCGGACAGCTGTAAAAGTGTAGCGCGCCACCACATACAGAGCGAGAAGAGAAACCAAACTAAACAGAATGGAACTGAGCTGGTACGGGAGAATAGCGAAGGGTACAAAGACCAACAGTGCTACTGGCGGATATGTAAAAGGCAGGCTAGTGCCATGGTGCAGAAGAGGAATTTTGCCGTAGATATAGCCACCGTTGAGGAAGAAACGAGTACCGGTCCAGTAGACGTCGAAGTCAATATGGTAGCCGGGGTTCTCCGCGTTGAAGGGGAAGAACACCACCATGGCCGCGGCAATAAGAATAAGCTGGAATGCAGCTAATGCATACTTACCGTTCTGGCTTAACCGTTGTGCGGGCTGCATTCTGCTCAATCCTATCTGTGTATATGGACTAGCTGCACTTATTACTGGAATGACACAATAGCGATTGTGAAATTAAGTATGAACCTGCGGCCCGAACATGGGAAGACGTAGCACGGCCACAGAAACGTGAATGGAGCCGATGACGGGAATCGAACCCGCGTATTCAGCTTGGGAAGCTGATGTTCTACCATTGAACTACATCGGCAGAGAAGTGCTTCCCCCAGACTAGCAGCCTCTACTATTCTTCCGGAAACTACATTATGACCACTTTAGTAAATTCCGCCTTTTCACAAAGCTATTGTTGGCCACAGCGTCTTTAATATTCTGCAGATAGGTTAGGCTAGGAACGTGCTTCTTTCAGACGTAGATTTGTGCGCAGTTATCAGCTCGGGCGACCTCTCCCTCGAGCCCTACGATGCAGCCCTCATACAACCCTCCAGCATTGATGTACGGCTCGACGGACTCTTCCGCGTTTTCAACTCCACCCGCTACACCCACATCGATCCGGCGGTTCCCCAACCCGACCTCACAACGCTGGTAGAAGTTACTGAAGGAGACTCCTTCATTCTGCACCCTGGCGAATTCGTTCTGGGTTCCACTAAAGAAATCGTCAGCCTCAGCGATAAGCTGGCCGGTCGGCTGGAGGGGAAGAGTTCCCTTGGTCGCCTGGGCCTTATGACGCACTCCACTGCAGGGTTCATTGACCCCGGCTTCTCTGGGCACATCACCCTGGAACTCTCCAATGTTTCCAACCTGCCCATTAAGCTCTACCCCAACATGAAGGTAGGGCAATTGTGCGTATTCCGTTTAAGTTCACCCTCCACACATCCCTATGGTTCCTCCGTACTGGGGTCGAAATATCAGGGGCAGCGCGGCCCCACCCCGTCACAAGCATGGAAGAATTTTAGCGTCGATGAGGAAGGCTCCGTCACGCCGCTATAGAAGTGCAGCGGTAGAAGCATGGCAGTGTTTCTGGTGCTGTTTCCGGCACTGTTTTCCGTTCTTCTGTAACAATTTTATTGTGTGGCACATACATAGGGCGAAGGTATCCGCAACCGTAAGGTTCCGATCGTAGACTAGACATATGAGTGACACGCTAACAGAGGAATGGTTTAGAGCTGCTTATCAGCAGTCCTACCAGCCTGTCGTGGCATATTTGCGCCGCCGTATCCCCAGCAATGATGTTGAGGATTTACTGTCCGTAATTATGACGCGAGTCTGGCAAACCCGAGACACTATTCCGCCGCATCTCCACGAAGATCCACTACCGTGGTTTTTCGGAGTTGCCCACAACGTTGTCAATGAGTACTTTCGTACGTCTGCGCGGCGTCTGGACCATGAAACTATCATGGATCCCAGCAGTGTCGCGCACGGTGCCAGTGCTATTGACGTCGCTGAGGGGGTGGCGGAGGGCTCCCGGGTTAAAGCAGCCCTAGATTTATTATCCGATTCTGATCGGGACGTTCTTCTCCTTGCCGCGTGGGAAGGCCTCACTACTGTGGAGCTGGCATCCGCATTGCAGGTAACTCCGGCCGCCGCCCGTGTCCGTCTCCATCGTGCCCGTACTCGGTTCGCGGAAGCACTACACACTGTGGAGGAGCAATAATTATGTTTCACCCGAAGAAACACCATGCGCCACTTCGCTTCCGTCCCCTTCACGAAGCGGATCCAGAAACGTGGCGTCGCCTAATCGCAGCTAACCCTATCCCTTCTGAAACTGTTACTGAGGGTGCCCTCGAGCAGCCCAATATGGAGCTTCTTGACGATATTATCGCCGGTCGTACCTCTGTTAACCTTGCCGGCGCTGATCTTGACGGCGCTGATCTTGACGGCGCCAGTGCGGGTTCCGATGCTAGTGCACAGGGTAATTCAGAAGATGAGTTTGTTGGCGAGCCCATTGATATTCACCAGGGCGCTCTAAATCTTGGCAAGAACAGTGCCTATGCACTGGGGCATCAGGATAGTGGGCTTGCTGGTGTTGCACAGCCGCCTACTTCTGTGGATACGTCCAGTGCTGGCTCTAGCTCCATGACGGTTGAGGCACCTGAGGTGCAGCGCGTGCTGGACGATGAAGCCAACGCACCAGACGCCGCAACATCGCACCACATTATTATCAGTATGGCTGCTGAGCGTGAAAAGCGGGATAGCCGACGTCGCGTCCGTGGCGGTTTCTACGGTGGCATTGCGGCCGCCGCGGCTGCTGTGGCGGTACTTGTTGGGGTGGGGCAGGTTGTGCCCGATACTCCAACGTTGCCGCGTGCAGAAGCGCAAACAATGCTGCGTAACGCTGGTGCGGAAGCCCGGCATGATGCCGTCAACGTGCAGAAACTCCCGGACCAGACCTTACTGTTGCACCGGCGTCAGGTGGTTCGTCACTTTAATAAAGACGGCATTATCTATAACGTCACCACTAATCAGCGCACCATTATGGATGCCAGTAGTGTGGAGATGCAGGTCTCTGATGGGGAACTGGCTTTTGATAGCCAAGAAGCCCAGAAGAAGTGGGAAAAAGCTGGCAGCCCAAAGCTTTTCGGTATGGGACGCGGTTACACTAAGCGTGGCGTTCAGCAGGTAGACATTGCTGGCACCACTATTAACGTGGCTGCATTGTCCTCTTGGCCGAAGGACCCGGACGGGTTGGAGGGTGTTCTCTCCCAAGCTATTCCGGATGTACAGCCGTCCCGCGCGGCGCTCCTCCTGCTCACTGTTCCAGGCTTGGACGGACCCCTCTACCATGGGCTTTACCAGGTTATTGCCCGGGACGCGGGAAGTAGTGTTGTGAGTACCCCCAAGACACTATCCGGCCTTGTTCCCGACGATGCTGTTACGGTGAAGTTCGCCCCGAATAAAGTATCGACAACCCCCGCTACTCTCACGTTCAACCGGAAGAGTGGCCAAGTGTATGCGGTGCAGGGCGCTACCCCGGAAGATACGTTAGTGCTGGTACGTGCTACTGGTTTCCTTAACTGTGTAGACACGGAAGGCCCCAGCGGCCCCTCCGAGATTTACCTGGGGTGCGCTACCGGCGCATTCCGCCTAACAGAAATCTCTTGGCAAGATTGGGGTAAGCAGGTTGCTACCGGCAATGGTATTGCGGTGATTAATGACTGCAACCCGTCTTGCGCGGAAGGGAAGAACCATCGCGTCCCCGTTGTTGTTAAACTCTCTGACCTGCAGCAATGTGGGTATGGTGTGCAGGTGTACACCAAACTGGAGGCCACTTTCCCCAAGGGTACGAAGGGACTTGCGCCAGAAACTGTGCATGAGTCCTTCCCCTGCCCCATGGATAAAGTGCATAACTGATGGGCGTGGATAGCGTAGTGCTCATAGCTAGAGCCGCCATATAGATAAGGGCTACATAGAGAGAGGCCCTAAAGGGGGATCCCGGGAAGCGTCATACTTCCCGGGATCCCCTCTTTTTGCACTATTTTTGAACTATTCTTGCATCCATTCTTAGTGCACACGACATGCGGAAGTGCAGAGTTATTGGACGGCTGAAAGCGAGGGTGGCTGCTGGCTAGAAGTCCCAGTCGTCATCAGTGGTGTTTTCCACCTCGCCCACAATGTAGGTGGAGCCGGAGCCGGAGAAGAAGTCGTGGTTTTCCATGTTGTCGGAGGCAATGTAGCCCATCACGCCTGCGTCTACGTGGCATACGTCTTTCGGGTAGAGAGGTTCGTAGCCAAGGTATTTCAGGGTGGTGTTGGCGTTGAAATGGCTGTAGGAGATGGCCAGTTCGGACCACTCGACCTCGTCGTAAAGCTCGTGGAGGAAGGCTTCCTCTGTAGCGGTGAGTTCAAGGAGGTAGTCGAATGTCATCTCCTTGTAGTGTGCTCGTTCTTCGGCGGAGACGCGTTCCAGCATCTTTTGGTACTTGTAGCCGGTGTAGTAGCAGTGGACGCGCTCGTCGCGGAAGATGAGGCCCAGGAGGTCGGCAGTGTTGGGGAGTTTGTTGCGGGAGCCCATGTAGAAGGGGGTGAAGAAGCCAGTGTAAAAGAGGTATCCCTCTAGCATGGTGCCGGCAATTTTGCGTTTGATGGGGTCGATGTCGGTGTAGAAGTTCATCTGGATGCGGGCCAGGTTCTGCACCAGCTCATTATTTTCAGTCCACTCGAAGATAGCGTCGTTTTCTTCCTTGGAGCAGAGGGTAGAGAAGATGGAGGAGTAGGACTTAGCGTGTACGGACTCCATGAACACAATGTTGGAGTAGACGGCTTCCTCGTGGGGGGTGAGGGCATCGCCCACCATGGCGGTGGCACCTACGGTGGACTGGATGGTGTCCAGAAGGGTGAGCATGCCGTAGGTGTTCTGCATGACCTTCTTCTCCGCTTCGGGGAGATTATTGTAGGACTTTACATCGTTGGAGAGTGGTACTTTTTCGGGGAGCCAGAAGTTTTCGGTGAGTTTATCCCATACTTCTTTGTCTTTGGGGTCTTCGATGTTGTTCCAGTCGATGGGCCTGGCTTTGACGGTGTCGAGAATGTGGTCGGCTTTGTGTCCGGCAGCAATTTGGGCCGGAGTGAGTACCTCAAATGTCATGTCGCGTGTGTCCTTTGATTGTGCTCATACGATACTTTCTATCGTACAAGGCGGGGGGAATGTTGTGCGGATCACTGAAAATATAATAAGGGTTACCTCATAAATGGGAGTATGGGGGAGGTATATGGCAATAAAAAATGCAAAATTGGCAGATGTAGTGCTTTTCACAAACCCTTGACAATTGACCATTAATAGAAATTTTTATTGACGTTATAAAAATTCCTCATGTGAACAAATCAGACAGCTTTTTCACCATATTGCGAATTCTTGCAGTTCAGAGCGGTTACATGAAAAAAGAGTGAATTATGAAGAAAGAATGAGCAACAAACTCTATAATGGCGATCCTTTTGGATAATAGACCAAAAATAGGGTTTGCGTGGGCAAGATCTCATTTTTCCTGCTAGATGACGTGCAATAGCAGGGACATGTTGTCTCTACCTACGTAAAATCAATGGCATGTCAACTTCAACGATCACCAAGAAGGCTTTGGCCCTCGCTGCTGCCGTAGGCATGAGCCTCGGCTTGTCCCCGCTCACAGTAGCCACTGCCTCAGCCGCTACCGTAAACAAGACCATTAAGTCCAGCTGCCGTACCAACGGTGCCCCCATGAACTTCAACCAGACTCGTGGCAAGACCGACACCATGACGGTTACCGCCCCCGATTCCGTGAAGGCCGGCCAGGAGTACGAGGTACGCGTCGACTACAAGCCGGAGATGATCCCCGGTAAGGAATCTATCGCAGTTATTAAGAGTGCTGAGAACGTCGTTATGCGTCTCACCATTGATGATCCTGCCTCCTTCGTTACCGCCAGCCTTGAGGGCTCGGGTGCTCGCCTCATCGGCACCCCGAAGATCTCCCTCGTTGGTGGTAAGACCCTCGTGATGTCCGGCTTCGACGTTGATGTCAACGGCAAGGACGCTCACTGGGCCGTTCCTACCATCGTTATGAAGATGAAGGCCGCTAAGTCCGGCAAGATTGGCACTGTCCACCCCGCCGTGGAAGGTGCTGCTGGTCAGTTCAACAACCCCGAGAACTTCGTCACCATGAAGAACGTTGTTGGTACCCAGGTTATTGGTACCCAGCACATTCAGCTGCACTGCCAGGCTCTCTCCGGTAAGGGCACTCTCCTCGCTGTTAACGCTGCCGGCGGTGCCGGTGGCCCTGCCAAGGCTAACGATAAGAAGGCCAGCAAGGACAAGAAGAAGAGCGATAAGAAGAAGGACGCCAAGAAGGGCAACAAGAAGGACGCCAAGAAGGGCGATAAGTCCGCAGCTCGCTCCACTGACGCTTCCGGCATGGAGGTTCTCGATGAGGATCCCTACAAGGAGGAGGACAGTAAGGACGGTCTCTCCGGCGGTGCTATCACCGGCATCGTTATTGCCTGCCTCGTTGTAGCTGGCGGCATTGGCTACGGCATCTACGCTGGTGTCAATAAGAAGAAGGGTGGCAAAGGCAAAGACAATAAGGCCGACAACAAAGCCTAAATGATTGCCTCTGACACTTCCTTATAATTTGTCACTTTCCCCACGTGGGCTACCGAGATTCATGTAATCTCGGTAGCCCACTTTTTATGTCGTTATCTTCCCCGCCTGTTCCCCCATAGCTCAGTAGTACTCAGTAGCGCTCAGTAGTACCTAGTAGCGCTCACAGTGCGAGAGCATTAACCACGATAGGTGGACAGGAAATTCCCTAAACGCTCAATGGCTTCTTTCAACACTGGCACCTCCGGCAGCATCACAATACGCATGTGGTCGGGAGTGGGGTAGTTGAATGCGGTACCCTGCGTCATAAGAATGTGCTCATTCTCCAGGAGAGATAGCGCAAACTTTTCATCATCGGCAATGGGGTAGAGGTCGGGATCGAACCGTGGGAACGCGTACAGGGATCCCTTGGGCGGCATAACAGAAACACCGGGAATAGCGTTCAGAGTATCCACAGTAGTTTGGCGTTGTTCGTACAGGCGCCCACCCGAGGTGGTTAACAGTTGAATATCCTGCTTACCCTCTAATGCCGCAACAATGGCGTACTGCCCCGGAACGTTGGAGCACAGGCGCATAGACGCAAGCAGATGGAAACCGGCAAGATAATCCTTGGCGTGGTCTTTCGGCCCGGTAATCACAACCCAGCCAGCGCGATAACCGCATGAACGATAGCCTTTAGAAAGCCCGTTAAACGTGAATACGAGCAGGTCAGGGGCTAGTGCCGCGATACTGTAGTGGGGTGCGTCAGTGTAGAGGATAAGGTCATAAATCTCGTCGGAGAAGATAAGAAGATCATGGCGCCGGGCAATGTCGGCAATACCCTCCAGAATCTCCTTCGAAAAAACTGCGCCAGTGGGGTTATTCGGGTCAATGATGACGATAGCTTTAGTTCTATCCGTAATCTTGGCCTCAATATCCTCCAAACTGGGGTTCCAGTCATTATCCTCATCCAGCAGGTAATGGACGGGGGTGCCGCCCGCAAAAGCAGTAGACGCCGTCCACAAAGGATAGTCGGGTGCCGGAATAAGAACTTCGTCGCCCGGATCGCACAGCGCCTGCAACGCCATAGTGATTAGCTCAGAAGCACCATTCCCCGTATAGACACTATTGATATCAATAGTGGGGAAACCAGGGATAGCGGCATAGCGGTTAATAATAGCCTGACGGGCTTGAACAGTGCCGTGCGAATCACTGTAACCGACGGCGGCGTCAAGCGTCTCCCCCATATAGTCGGTAACATTCCGGAGTGCTAGAAAACCAAACTTGCCGGGGTTACCGATATTGAGTTTAAGAATTTTAGTACCTTGAGATTCAAGGTCATTAGCGCGGTCTAGGACAGGGCCGCGGATGTCATACGTGACATTCTCCAGTTTTGTCGACTGGCAGAGGCGGCGAGGGCTCATTGTTATCTCTTCTGTTTACTATTCAAGGTCTTTATAAAAAGCAAGACTACACCCGTGGGGCGGAATGCCTTCTACTGGTTCATGCTGGTGAGAGATAGCTCATACGAAAAATATGAGGAATCTACGACAACGCGGAAAAGTCCTGCGGAGCAGAAACCCCCGGGCGAATAGCCACACCGGTAGGTGAAGCGGAAGCCGCTACAACGTCGCCGTTATCGTCATTGTCAGTGTTGTCATCATTAATATGGACGGGCTGCGCGGCCTGAGTAGCTTTCGCAACAATCGTTTTAGTGACAGCAACCATAGGGGGTAAAGCGGGAGGTATCTCATCTGCACGGGCCAACATACCCAGCAGTGCCAAACCTGGTACCTCCAGGTCAACCTCGCCGGGAGTACTAGCCTTACCGGCTGTGTCCCCTTGCTCGTCGTGCGGCAGGGCAGCATCTACGGCAGTGCCTAGAGCAGTATCTAGACCAGCGTCTAGAGTTGTGCCTAGGACAGCATCGCCAGTGGAAGCAGCACTGCCACTACCTGCTGCGGATTTACCCACGGAGGGTTTACCCTCCAACGGCTTACCCGTAGCGGGAGCAGACTCGCCGGCACGCTCAATGCGTTCCTTACGCTGCGCCAGCTTCTCCTTCTCCGCCTTCCGCTCTTTTTCTATCTGCTGCTCTTCAGCCTCATAGGTAGCCAAAGAACTCGGAAGTACTATGACCGGTTCAGGGCCAGGAGCCTGCGCAGTGGGGACACTATCACTACGCTCTATCAAGCCAAGCAGGGGAAGCCCCACAGTTTGCAGGGAAATCGTCAACGCGCCCGCATCAATAAGGGACGCATCGTCAATAACAGCCTCTTCCTCCAACTCGGCAAGAACATCGTCCACAGCCTCCTGCTCGGCGGCTGCTGCACGGTTTTCCTCCACTTCATTTTCATGCAGTGTAGCGGTGTAGTCCTTAACAGTTTCTGCTTCCTCAGCCGGTACGGACGCAGTATGGCTAAAACCATTAGCCTCCGCTGTAAGATCAATATCCCCCACCGGAATAGGAGCCAGTGGCTGCGGGAGCTTATCGCCACGGCGGATAGATTCCAGCAGAAGAATAGAAATATCTGCTACACGAGTATTCCCCGCCCGCGCCTTCACCAGCCGACTCTGCGACGTCGTCATGCGCTGCTTCACACCGTCAGACAACATGACCGCACAGAACGGGCAGGAGGTAGCAATAGTAGTGGCCTCCGTGCTGAGGGCTTCATCCACCCGCATGAGGTTAATGCGTGTACCGGGCTTCTCCTCCATCCAGAAGTGGGCCCCGCCCGCGCCACAACAGAAGGCCTGCTCACGAGTATGGTCCATCTCCGTCACCTGGGTACCAGTGGACTCCACCAATTCCCGCGGCTGACTATAGAAGTGATTATGACGCGCCAGATAGCAGGGATCATGGTAGGTGGTTATCCCCTCCACCGGGGTTGTGGGGATAAGACGATGCCGGTTCACCAGCTGGTTCAACACCACCGAATGGTGAATAACCGTGTAGGGGCGGGAATACTCATTACTAAGAGTGTTAAAACAGTGCGCGCAGGTAGCAATAATCTTCCGGTTAGGGCTATCGCCAAACACAGAATCCAGAAGCTCCATATTGCGGTTAGCCATCTCCTGGAAGAGGAATTCATTACCGGCGCGCCGGGCGGAATCCCCCGTACAGGCTTCCTGATTACCCAGGACACAGAATTTCACGCCCCCCAGGTGAAGAAGCAGGGCAGTGGCCTTGGTGGCTTCTTTAGCGCGATCCTCGTAGGCGCCGGCGCAGCCAACCCAGAAGATGTACTCCATTCCCTCGGCAGCGAAGTCATGCACATCCTTGCCCCAGACAGGAACACGCCACCCGGTCTCTTCCTCCAGCTCGTCGATCCAGGTTTCCCGGGCAGTGGGGGACTGGCCCCACGGGTTGCCTTTACTTTGGAGGTTCTTGAAGAGACTGGCGAGCTCCGGGGGATAATTGTCGGCGGCCAATACTTGGTGGCGGCGCATATCCTCAACATGGTCGACAATTTCAATGTCGAGTGGGCACTGGTCAACACAGGCACCGCACGTAGTACACGCCCATAGATCCTCTTCATCGAGGAGGCCAATACGCTCCGGGTGACGTTGAGCATCCGCATGGTGAGGGTTGATGCCCACCAGGGGGTGGGAGAGTCGTTCTAGTTCCGCACGCTGGTGGGCGCGTTTTTTCGCAGGTTTAGCGGGAAGAAGATCGACAAGCCGTGGGAAAGCATCGTCAGCAATACGGCCGGTGTCAGAATCAACAAGGCCTTCTTTACGGGCAGCCTGCAGGTAGGGGGCACTGTCCTGGGCAACGTCACGCAGCCCAGTAATAATGAGCTTCGGGTTAAGCGACTTTCCCGCATTCCACGCCGGGCACAGATCCTGGCAGCGACCGCATTCTGTACAGACAGAAAAATCGAGCCAGTCTTTCCACGTGAAGTCCTGAATACGCCCTGCACCCAGGAGATCCTTCTCCGGATCGATGTTGTCAAAGGTAAGGACAGTACCCCCACTCTGCATGGGGTGAATATCACGCAGCGCGGTGCGGCCGTCAGATTCACGTTTGAAGTAAATATTGAAGAACGCGCCCAGGCGATGCCACGCCACACCCCAGTTCAGGTTGACGCCAACCAACAGTAGCCACAGCATAGCGATAAGCAGTTTTACTGCCGCAAGAATGCACACCATAGTGGGGCTGGCGGGGAGAGACTGCGCAACCTTATAGGTGATCCAGTCAACGTGCGGGTCCCCGCCGCCTAAAGCGGGGTAGGTGGCAATTTGGCCGGCTTTAACCGCAAGCATGCCAAGGCCCTCAAGGATAACCACAGCATCCACAAAGTAGCCGGCTCCCATATTGGAGCGGTAGAAGCGTGACGAATGCCTATTTTTGCCCCGGTGGGGATTGTTATGGATACGGGTAAGAGTGAGGTAGAGGCCACCAATAACAGTGGTAATACCAATAAACTCAACCAGTCCGCGGAAGCCTCGCTGGTCATGGATACCAGGCCAACCGCCGGCCGGGTCAAACATTTGAATGTAGGCCTCAAGGAGAATGAAAGCCCCCACGATGAAGCCAACCATCACAAACCAGTGCGAAACAGCAACAGTGCGGCGTTTGCGAACAAGCCTGGTGTGGGCAAGGAACTCTTTAAGTAGGTTCCAGAGACGCCGCCAAGGGTGATCCGTGCGAGTATGGTCTGGCTGCCCCAGCTTTATCATTTCCACCAGGTTGACAATGCCGCGAATAAAGATTGCCCAGCAGACAAGACTCAAGAGGGTAGTGACGACCCCCACCGGAATGGTGATATTCCGGGGAGTAGCGGGGGCAGCTGCAAGCGTGAAGGGCGTATACGCGAGCGCAGAGAGATCGTCACTAATCATCTTTCTCATCATATACAGCAGTGCGCAGTGTCTAAAGTAAGCGCGGCCTGCACGTGATGCTTAAAAGAGCATCTAAAGACCTGCCCAGTGGTGGGCTGGTGGTCGCACTCGACTAGCACCAGCCCCACTGGGTGGGGTTTAGCGCCTTACCTAACGTTTTAGCGTCCGGTGCGTTTTAGCGACTGGTGCCG
>NZ_WVRS01000014.1:0-77759 GCF_011525565.1 Lawsonella sp. | reverse complement strand
CCACCAACACCAGCACCATTAAAAACACTCTGCGGTGCGGGAATATGAACAGTATCATCAGCATGAAGTGCCCGCAGGGGGATCGGCATTTCTATCGCGTGCGCATCAGCATGAATAAGTGATGGGTTATACCGTTCTTCAAGAACCCTATCCACTTCTTCCCTGTACTTGGCGGCTTGGTCTGCACGGTAGGGGTGTTCTGGGGTAGCTGTCCGCCGCCTCCGATCAGCCTCATTAGCTATGCCGTTAATTTGTGTGTATGCATACTCATAGCTCTTGCTATAGGAATCAATATGCCGTCCGATAACACCAGCTTGTTCCCCTAATTCATCGAGGGAGCGTATCCAACGATGCATACCCTGCCCAGCAGCTTGGGTATAAGCATCACGAGACCCCTCACTCTCGATATCAACAGCGACCCTATACAAATCCCTCGATAAAGACTCAAGAGTTTCACTAACACTCTTCCACGCTAATGCACGATCCATGAACACACTGGCATCGAATTTAGCGAACTGAGTCGCCAACCAATCAATATCCTGACCCAAAGGCTCCGGCGTCAACCTGATCCCTACGCTGGGGAAGGTGCGCAGATGATGCCCGGACAATTCCACCCCATGTCCTAACCCTGATTGATCGACAGGTAGACATCCCCTGTGGTGTTTCTTCCCCGCGACCTGACCATATACAGTCTGTAAACTATCGCACGTATGCGCATCAGTAAGACACACCGCCCGTGTCTGGCTTTTAATCGCCGCAGCCACACAATGTCCCTCCTCGACATGCCATTTCACAAGGTTTTGTAGACTATGCATACCCTCTGTAAAGGCATTGATTTGGTCAAACATACTCTGCACAGACACTAGAGCAGACGATAACCCGGCAAATGAGCAGTGATTCAAATGATTTAAATCGGCATTATCAACAATGGTGATGAGTTTTTCGCAGTGTTTACGGATCTCATCGGGATGGGAATACATAATCAGTCACTTTCTTGCGAATGTTTATTTCTTAGTGTTGGGGCGAGACCATATCAATAAGCTCATTGCAGGCCTGTTCATGGGTTTTTGGGTCTTTCCCCGTAAACGAGGCAAAGTAAGCGTATTTTCCATGTTCGTAGGCCAGAGTGCAGTCATAGCGGTTAAGCGATGTTCCTTCTGCAGCGAACTCGATATGACCCATGTAGTAGGTTCTGCCACCCCGTGTCATTGTTGACCGACGATCAATATCTTTCCGGTCTAAATACTCCTGCAACGTATCAATCCGACCGAAGAAAAACTGCAATCGTCCACGATCTCGATCCCAATAACAGTTAAATTTCTCCTCACCTCCATACCTGTTTTCTAGATCTTTTTGTGGATCGAATCCTATTGTCCTCATCGCCGGCACATTCACCTGATTACAAATCTCCAACCAGTCAGCCGTCTGCTTCAACCCCCACTTTTTAGTAAGAGCATAGTAATCCCGGTATTCCTGCACAGTATCGAAATTCTTAATATTCGGATCTGCACCCTTATCGTGATTAGCGTAAATACGATCCGGATCACGCCCCGCACTCGCCGACGCAGATGTAGACGATTTCCCCACAGACTTCCCAGACAACACAGAATGACTCTCACACCCCGATACGCCCACTAGCAGACCACACATAACTGCGGCTGTCACCAGTCTTTTTCCTGTAGATACAGGCTTCATCACGTACTGACCTTTCAACTGAAATACATCTCTAAAAAATTTTAGTGAGCACAGTAAACCACACTCTCTGCTTCCGTAGGAGTCCTACTTTTGCGGCGAGGCTAGAGGGATTCCATTAATGAAACCAGTACAACCGTTACGGATATTTTTAAAGTGCCTGTAAAAGACACAAAATCCGTAGAAATTATCGGTCTCTCGCTACTTTTATAGAGAGAAACCGTTACTGATAATTCCTTATCAGTAACGGTTTTCTTGTGTATACGTATTCTTTTTGTGACTTATCTTTACCTGATATTTCAGTGGGATACTCGCAAGGTATTCACCGCACACGCATCCACACTGTTCCGCACTGTCCAGGCGTATCTGACTATCCGAAGCGGCCGGAGATGTAGTCTTCTGTGGCCTTATTATCCGGGTTGGAGAAGATCTTAGAGGTGGGGCCTACTTCTACTAGCTGCCCAGGTTTGCCGGTTTCTTCCAGGTTGAAGAATGCGGTGTCATCGGAGACGCGGGCTGCCTGCTGCATATTGTGCGTGACAATAACGATAGTGAAGTTTTCCTTCAGCTGGCTCATAAGGTCTTCAATGGCCAACGTGGAGATGGGGTCCAGGGCGGAGCAGGGCTCGTCCATCAGGAGTACTTCAGGTTCTACAGCAATAGCGCGGGCAATGCAGAGACGCTGCTGCTGTCCACCGGAAAGGGAACCACCGGGAATGGTGAGGCGGTCTTTAACCTCATCCCACAAGTTAGCGGCACGTAGGGAGCGTTCCACTATCTCGTTTTTTTCTTCCTTGGAGACGCGTCGCTGTAGTTTCAGGCCAGCGATGACGTTGTCTTCAATGGACATGGTGGGGAATGGGTTTGGCCGCTGGAATACCATGCCGATAGTGCAGCGGAGGGAGACGGGGTCTACTTGGGGGTCGTAAATGTTTTGGCCATCAAGGAGGACTTCGCCTGTGCAGTAGGCTCCGGGGGTAACTTCGTGCATGCGGTTGAGAGTGCGGAGCACTGTGGATTTACCGCAGCCGGACGGTCCAATGAAGGCCATTACCGAGCGAGGAGCGACCGAGAGGGAAATATCTTTCACGGCATGAAAATCACCGTAGTAGATATTCACATCTTTCATGTCGAGTCGTTTTGCCATGGCTTATTCTTACTCTTTCTTTCCGGCTAGACGGTTTTTGGGGCGATGGCCTTGGCGATTACGCGGGCCAAGATATTGAGAATTGCGATAAGGATAACAAGGGTGAGGGCACTGCCCCAGAGTGTTGCAGAGTCCGCGTAGTCTGGGGTGACGCGGAAGGCATCATACATGTAGAGGGTGAGGGAGCTCTGCGGACCGTGGAACAGGTCGTAGTTGAAGGCGCGGGTGGAGCCTACCAGGATGATGACGGGTGCGGATTCGCCCATCACGCGGGCAATGGCCAGCATAATGCCAGAGGCGATACCGGATGCTGCGGTGGGGAGAACAATTTTAATAATTGTCTTCCATTTGGGGATACCCAGTGCGTAGGAAGCTTCTCGTAGGTCTTGGGGAACGACCTTCAGCATTTCTTCTGTATTTCGCACGATGACGGGAATCATCAGCAGAATAAGCGCGAGGGTGACGGCGAAGCCGGAGCGATCAAATCGTAGGATACTGACCCATACGGTGTAGATGAAGAGTGCTGCCACAATGGAGGGGACACCGGAAAGGATATCCACCATGAAGGTGGTTATCCGTCCGAGTACTTTTCCTTGACCGTATTCCACCAGGTAGATGGCAATGGCTAGGCCGATGGGGACGGAGATTACCGTACACATGGCTACTTGCAGCAGGGTGCCGGCAATAGCGTGTCCAACGCCTTTATCATCGGGGGCGAAACCGAGGTCACCGTTATTCCACCAGGAGAAGTGTGCAATAGCGGGGGCGCCTTTGATGATGACGGTGGCGAGAACCCAAATGAGTGGGATCAGAGCCAGGATCAGGCAGAGCCAGATGAGGAATGTGGCATTCCGGTCGGCTGCCTTGCGGCGCTTCGCGAGGGGTTCGAATCCGACTATTTTAAGTGGACCGTCTTCCTTCTTAGCTTTTGCGAGGTGGGTGAAGGTGGTGTTGGTGTGGGAGCTGTCGTCAACTGCAACTTGTGACATTTACTTCCCCTTCCGTGCGAGTACGCCACGGGCGATACTGTTGACGATGAAGGTGAGAACGAAGAGCACTAGACCAGCGGCGATGTAAGCACCGGTGGAGAGTGGGTCTTTGAACTCAGCGGCGGATTGTGCGATGAGGGTGGCGAAGGTAGTACCGGAGTCGAAGAGGGAACCTCCGAAAGTACCACCGGCAATCACCATGAAGAGTGCCATCGTTTCACCAAGTGCACGGCCAAGCCCCAGCATGGCGCCGGAGATAAGGCCAGACCGTCCGAAGGGAAGGACAGCAAGTTTAATCATTTCCCAGCGAGTTGCACCAAGCCCCAGAGCTGCTTCAATTTGTCCTTTGGGGGTTTGGTTGAAGACTTCGCGGGCGGTGGAGGTGATGATGGGGAGGATCATGATAGCTAGTACTACCGCGCCGGTGAAGACGGTGCGGGCAGTACCTAGCGGTGGATCTGTGGGCTCCGAGTATAGGAAGGGGATAACGCTACCGAGTGTGCGCGATATCCATTTAAAGACGGGCCCGAGGAAGGGGCCGAGTACGCCGGCGCCCCAGATGCCGTAAACGATGGAGGGTACTGCAGCCAGCAGATCCACTGTGTATACCAGTGGTGCTTTCAGCTTTTGCGGGCAGTACATGGAGAGGAACAGCGAGATACCCAGGGAGATGGGTAATGCCAGGATAAGTGCTACCAACGAGACAACGATAGTTGTCCAAAAGAGGTTGGAGATACCAAATTCCATGGCGTCCGGATCATCCGTAGACCAGGGGCCATCGTAGGTAAAGAAGTTAACGGTGTCGTGCTGTAACGCGGGAATAGCGTTCCAGAGAAGGAAGATACCAATAGAGGCGATGACGACGACAATGAAGATGCCTGCGCCTTTCATCGCACCCGCGAAGAAATTGTCTTGTTTCTGGGTGCCTTTACTCATTTATTTGCCGCCTCTACTGTGGCCATAAGTTTCTTCTGGTAGCTGGGCGGTAGTGGGATGTAACCGTGGGTACTCACGATTTTCTGTCCTTCTGTGAGGGCACTGCGGAGGAACGTTTGGAGGCGTTCTCTGTCATCCTTCGAATAGCCAGCTGAGCAGAAGATTTCGTAGGTGGTCAGAAGGAAGGGGTAGGCGCCTGGCTTATTCAGCGTGTATAGGTGTTCCGTATCAACTACACGGTTAAGACTATTGTCGCGGAAACGAATATGGTCCAAAGCGCGGCCAGCTGAAGCATCCGTCATAGCGACGGGGCCAGAACCGAAGTCGAGGTGGACGGTTTGCATCTTCTTGGCGTATCCGCCCTCAACATAGGTAATGGAGTATTCGTTACCCATGACGTCTCCGGCTACACCAGCGGAGCCTTGCGCACCATTGCCAACTCCCTGCCATACTTTACCGACGGCATCGGCTTTCCATACCTTGGGTGCAGTGTAGGCCAGGAATTTTTGCACGTTGTCGGTGGTACCGGACTTATCGGAACGGAAGATGACGTTAATGTGCTCGTCCGGCAGGGTTTTACCGGGGTTGAGTTTCTTAATACGGGCATCATTCCATTTGGTGATGTCGCCCTTAAAGACTTTCGCTAGCGCGTCTGCGGTAAGGACTAGGCCGTCCACACCGGGCAGATTGTAGGCGATAGCAACGGGGCTAATAACAAGGGGAAGATGCCAGGCGGGATGGCCTTTGCAGCGATCCAGGGAGCGTTTCGCCTCGTCTGCATCGAGTGGGGAATCTGAGCCACCAAAGACAACAACGCTTTCCAGGAACTTTTGCACGCCGGCACCTGAACCAGTGGCGTTGTAGGCCAGGTTAAGACCGTGTTCACGAATAAGAACGTCCGCAAATAGGTTGATGGCGTTTTGTTGCGAGGTGGCGCCTTCTCCCGTCAGGGTGCCATTGGTGTTATCTGGATTACCAGCGCAGCCGGTAAGCAGTGTACTGACTGCACAGAGAGCCAGTAGTGTTTTTCTCATACGCGTTTTCGCGCGACGGGGGCGAAAAGCAGTGCCGTCTAACGTGTCCATACGCCTATTAACCGTACCTGTAGGAGGTGCTTTTATACCTCCTTGGGAAGGTGAATAGTTGGTGAAATAAGTCGAGGTAGAGTGTCTATCTTGGTTCTGTTAGAGGATACTTGCAGCGATCGTAACGGTAGGCCACGTCGCAACGAGAAATAGTGAATCCATGGCGTTCATAAACTTTCAATGCAGCTGTATTGTCACCTTCCACATACAGGATAAATTGTGAAACATGACGTGTAGCTAGCTGACGCAGTGCTAGAGAGGTAAGGACTGTCCCAATCCGCTGTCCTTGCATGGCAGGGTCCACGCCAACGAGGTAGAGCTCACCTATCTTCCCTGTAGATAGTTCCGTAGACGCGTCTGTGGAAACACCGTGTATTTTTGTCCACACAAACCCAGCGACACGCGGTCTCGCTCCAGATGTCCCCGACACGGCACCGGCATCGCCAAAAGTTGTACTGCCGTCGCCGGGAGCCAGCGCCACAAAACAGTCGTCTGAAGTAAACCAGGGTTCATTTCGGTGCGATACAACTTGTGCCGTATCCCATCCGCTCTGCTCCGGGTGCCATGAGAAAGCCGCGTTGTTGACGCGCACTATTTCCGCATTCATAGCAGTCTCCCCAAACCGATTATCGGCTTCGGTGAAGGTAAGAATTTCACTATTCGCAGGAAGAGAGGGAAGGGCGGTGGTGAGATTTGCTGGTGAACAACTCATTTGTAGTAGTTCCCGCGAGCGTTCTAAATGTAGTTTTTGCGCTAGGTGTGATGCTGCAGATAAATCCCCATGTGCCCACACCATTGGGCGCTTGTCAGCGTCGTCTGCGGTACCACTATCGTCAGGCTGTGCAGAATAGTCTGTAGCTGAGCCGAGCAGTGTACACAGGAGCTTCTCTCCTATTCCTTGCCGCCTATACAGGGGATGTACAACTACCTCAATAGTGGGAATCCGTCGGCAATCAACATTCCCATACCCTACGAGACATCCTTCTTCTAGCGCCCATGCGTGGATAACTGCGGGGTCTGAATCTGCACAAATAAGTGCCTCAGCTTGTTCTGATAGGGGCTCAACTCCATCACTGGATAGTGCCGCCGCACACACAAGTTTGGCTTGTGCTGTTAACTGCGCAGGAAAAGCACTATTACACAGTAATTCTGCCACGAGTTTTATCCTTCCAGCGAAGTAGTTTTACACGGAGTAGCTTTAAGCGGATTATCGGTCTTCCTGCCAGAGGTAGACTCGACTGCTTTATATCCAACATTGCGGACAGTGGTAATAAGCGCTTCGTACTCTGGTCCAAGTTTGGCGCGTAGGCGGCGCACGTGAACATCCACTGTGCGAGTTCCCCCTACGAAGTCATATCCCCACACTTCCTGCAGTAGTTGGGTTCTACTGAATACCCGGCCAGGATGTCGGCAGAGGAACTTCAGCAATTCAAATTCTTTATACGCTAAATCTAGGGGGCGTCCTTTTAGACGGGCGACATACGTGTTTTCATCGATCAGAAGATCCCCCAAGGTAATAACGCCGTCCTCCGCATCACCACTGTTTTCTTGTAAGCGAGCCACCACCATTCGCAGTCGCGCGTCCACCTCAGCGGGACTGGCCGTGGTAAGAAGAAGATCGTCTACTTTCCACTCGGGGCTTAGCGCAACAAGACCACCTTCTGTGAATATGGAGATGACGGGGAGGGTGCACACTGTCGCTAAAGAACCACAGAAAGAACGCATCTCGGCAAGGTTATTACGGGAATCTACCAGGACAACGTCATATTCGTTGTCTTCCAGGAAAATACGGAGATCGGGAGCACATACCACCACAGTATGGGGGAGTAAATCGAGAGCTGGTATGACGGAGGCATTGTCCGTCTCATGGCTTAACATGAGGATGCGCATACGCTCTCCCTTCGAGGTACCTGTTACCTGCTAGGCGGACGCATCACCCCACCGCAACGTAACACCTATGCGCATAAGTAACCGTTGGTCACGCATTACTACTTCCCGCTTATTCTACCCACTCACCAACTATGCGGTTACAGAGCCTTACAGAACCCATATGCTTACCATGCTCACACAGTCACTGTGTCTATAGTTACTGTGCCTGTGACTACTGAACCTGTGGCTGCTGAGCCTGTAGCTACTAGGTCATAGAGAATTAATAGTCCACAATAGAGGTATGCGCATGCCGAATACGACAGTGAAAAAGTGGCTCACTGGGCTCGCCATTGTGGTGTTAGTCCTTGGCCTAGCGGAAATTGCGGTCTCTTCCTACGCGGAAAAGATGCTCGCTAATGTTCTTCTCGCTAATGCGCGTATTCGTACACGCCCAGACGTCGCCTTCAAATCCTTCCCCAATATTGCCAAACTCCCTACCGGACATAGTGGCGATCTGCTTATTAACCTCAATGATGAGCCAGACGCCTCCCCCGATATCCCCCGCGCTAACGTACAGGTTGAATACTCCAACCTGAAATTCAACCAGCATGATCTCTTCGCCGGAAAACTTCACGATTTTAGTTTTGGAGAAGGCACCGGCCGCGTCTACATTTCCGGCAGTGCGCTCGCTGAGCACTCCGGCATCAGCGATCTTCAGTTTCAAGCGGGTACGAATGCCTCTCCCGCCGGTGCTGGAGAAGATAAGGGACTCCTCACCGGAACCCTCCCTCTTGATTGCGGACATAAGCAACGTAACTCGGTGTATGTGCAAGTTCGCGCCCACGTATTCTTCTGGAAAGAAGGACAGCGGCTAGAAATAGACCCTGAGGATCTCCTAATTTTTAAGGACAAGACGAAAGATTCCAGCGTTGCCCCCTGCCCCGTCAATGATGCGAACAGGAAGAAAGTCTTTGACCGTCTTTCGCTAAGCCTCTATGTTCCCTCGCTCCCCCTCGGCATCACTCCACAGTTAGCCTACGCGCAGGCCGGCAACCTTGTTATCGTTGGTCCCACTGCCCAATCGCCTATCACGGGCAAAAACACTGCTCGCTACCCCGGAGGGACGTCCACAAAAGTTCGCTGGGAGAACCTCGCAAACTATTTCAAATTCGCGCCACAATAATGCTGCAAGAACATTGTCACCAATTACCCTAGATATGGGAATGCACCTTCGCGACATACTACATCCCAGACTGCACAGATATTTCAGACTGCACAGATATTCCAGAAGGAGAATAAGCACGTGGTAGTAACAATGCAGATCCTCCTTATCTTGGTAGCTCTTGCGCAAGCAGCTGGCATGGTGGCTGTTTTTATTCGCAACTATCGTCGTGTTCCCACAGGTATATACGATGACGGCACCGACAATACCTACACGAGCCAGGCGGACGATAACGACTCCGCTGTTTTCCGCAGCGCGGCACCCGTCCACACCAACTTGGCGGAAACAGGATCCAACACCGTAGAGCCCACTGTTATCGGAGACAGTACAACCAACACTGACAGCACAGCCGCAGGTGGCGGCACAGCCAGAGACCACAGCGCAGCTAGAGACCACAGCGCAGCGAGAAGCGGTGAAACAGTTCGCCGCTCCCTCCGGACACGCGATAGTCGCTCCACCCGTCCACACCGGCGCGCCAATAGACGTAACTACTAAAATTTCATACGCACGCACAAACACTCACCCCGTCACCACCGCAACGAGAGAATCGAACACCTATGACTGACACGAACAACACCGCAAGCAGCACTCCCCTTACCGGCAATGAAGCTATTACCAAAGCAGAAGAGATAGCCGCCTCCACATCCGGTCTTAATATCCCTGCCCTGGAGGGACTCCCCATTGCCGACGACACCGCCAACCTGCGCTACGGCCCCGATATTCATGAAGGTCTGCTTGCTCTCCTTCCTCTGGTAGGTGTGTGGCGTGGTACGGGCGTGGGTAACTATCCAGAAGCCACCCCCACCGAGGAAGAAGCCAAAAACGAGCAGGGTGATTTCGCTTTTGGGCAGCAGCTTATCGTTTCCCATAATGGTGAAAACTACCTGTGCTGGGATTCCCGCACTTGGCGTCTTGACGGCGAAGGCTCCGTCACTAACCCAGATGTTCGCGAAAGCGGCTTCTGGCGCATTAGCGCAAGCGACGACATTGAGCTGCTTGTCTGCACCAGCACTGGTCTTTCCGAGCTTTATCTAGGGAAGCCTCTCAACGAGCGTGCCTGGGAACTAACTACTGACGTCTCCCTCGCCTCCCCCACCGGCCAGGATCTTGGCCGCGGTAAACGCCTCTATGGCCTGGTTGAAGGCACTGATTTGGGATGGGTGGAAGAGCGCGAAGTGAAAGGTGAATTCGTTCCCCGCATGTCGGCTCGCCTTAGCCGCATTATTGGCTAAAGAGTACAGACTAACGTGTGCCGATATCGCGGTTTTAGGCGATCATCGCGGTTTTAGGCGGTGAGGAATCGACGCTCTGGCGTTGGTTCCACTGCCACTACCTGTACATCTTCCGGCAGATTATCGGGTAGGACGTGCGTTACCACCACTACAGTCTGCTGTGCGGTAAAGATATCGTCAGCGGTAAGAATGCGCTGCATCATCATTCGCATATCCACTTTATCCATGTGTTCTGTGGGTTCATCCAAGAACACTACTGGCCGCTGTGACAGTAAGGCACGCGCCAGTAGGATACGGCGACGCTCCCCACCGGAGACAGCTTCTGCACCGCCAACGAGATGAGTATTAATGCCGTCGGGAAGGTTATCAAGCCACTCCCCTAAACCGACTTTCTGCAGCGCTGCCGTCGCTGTCTCAACAGTGACATTACCGGTGGCTACCTGCAGATTCTCCAGTACTGTTGTGTCGAAAATATGGGCGTCCTCGGGAAAAACACCCACTGTACTGCGGAGACTTTTCTCTTCTGCTACAGCAACATCCACCCCATAGAGAAGCGCTGTGCCCTGCACCGGGGGGAGGAGCCCCGCCATAGTAGACAATAGTGTCGTTTTACCAATACCGGACGGGCCCACAATAACCATGCGTTCACCAGGGGTAAGGAAAAAAGTGAGTGGGTTATTCAGTGGACGTGCCTTATCCCAGCCAGCTACCAGATGGTCAACTTGCACTGCTGGTGCTGTTGCAGGGAGTGGTGACGGTAGCGGGGTGCCACCGGTTTCACGTGGCGGGGTGAGTAATTCACGTAACCGGCGTAATGCTGTACGGGATTGCACAAATTGTTGGGCCGCAACCGGTAATTGATCGGATGCTTCGAAAGCTGCCAGCGGCAGCAGGGACATCATTAATAGTGTGGTGGGCTGCATGGCGGTTGTTTCCGCAAACGCTACGCCTGCACCATTTTGCGCATACAGAATAATGCCAATGAGGAGGCATGCCAGCACCGTTATCCAGGTGGCGACGGGGCCAATAGCTGAAGCTATTGCGTTGGGAGCAGCGCTGCGGTCTTCTTCCTCTAAGGTGCGGACGCCTGCCTGGTCGGCGGAATCAATAACTGTGTCTAGGCGGCCAGCAACAGCAAGTTCGGGAGCATGATCCATCACGGTGACGACGTCCGCATACAGATCGTGTTCGGCATCTGCACGGGCTTCCTCCGCCTCCGTGTAGGAACGTGCCGATAGCCAGGGTACTAGTATGCCGGAGATCAGCAGTGCAATGGCCATAACAAGTCCGGCCCAAGGAGAGAGAATACTCATCCACACAATGGCCACAATATCCAGTACAAGCGCTACGAAGGCGGGGATAATACCTCGCACAATAAGATCCCCCACTGCGTCAACATCGGCACCGAGACGGGCCAGGAAATCCCCTTTCCGCATGCGTAGTACTACTGTGGGATCTCCCGCAGCTAGATGGTTGTAGATTGTTTCACGAGCATTCACAAGCCCTTTGAGGGCAACATTATGGGAGGCCAGGCGGTCAAGGTAACGGAAAACAGCACGTGATATGCCCAGCGCGCGCACGCATGTCACAGAGAGGGTAATGGCAGCCACCAGAGGCTTCTGCCATGTGCGGGCAATAAGCCAGGCTGATAAACCAGCCAACCCCAACGCAGAGAGAAGGGTGAGGCTCCCCACGACAATGGCGAGAATAACTCGCCACGTATTCATTCGTAGGAGGTCGAAAGCAAGACGAAGTTCTTTCACTGTCCCTCCTCCCTATCACGCCGGTGAACATTCACAACGGTGTCCGCTGCCTGCAGTAATTTGTCGCGGTGGCCCACAATGAGGATCGTGTCCCCAGCGGCGGCACGTTCCCGCAGTCTGGCGATAACGCGGTCTTCGGCCTCCCCGTCAAGGTGAGCGGTGGGTTCGTCCAAAAGTATGACGTGGCGGGTAGTGTCGGCAAGAGTGCGTGTGAGTGCTAGACGCTGCCGCTGTCCCAGGCTGAGGCCTATACCACCGGAGCCAAGCCAGGTATCGTAGCCGTCAGGTAATTGCTCGATAACGTGGTTAAAGCCTGTTTGCTGGGCAGCCTGCACAATGGCATCGGTTATATTCCCTGCAGAAGGATCTGTAGAAGGACCTGCAGAGCGTCCTATAGAAGTTACGGATCCTAGCAGATTGTCGCGGACAGTACCGGCAATAATGGCCGGCCGCTGTGGTAGCCAACTCATGTGCTCCCACAAGTACTCGGTGGGAATGTTGCGTACTGGGTGCCCATCGATAAGGACTGTTCCGTGTATTCCGGAGTCTTCTGGCATCATGCCGGGCATTCCTAGGATGGTTAAGAGGCTTGTGGATTTGCCAACACCGTTAGCACCCGTCAGAACAGTAATATGGCCAGGTTCGGCAGTAAATGAAAGCTGGTAGGGGGCATAGCCGCCACGCGAGGTAATAGTGAGGTCCGTGACGTCAATGCGGCTAGCCGGGGAAAGTGCAGCAGGCTCTCGTTCAACAGAGTCTGGTTCGTGCTGTGTCTTTTCTTCGGCTAGGGCAATAGCTGTGAAGGCGCGATCGGCAGCATATTGGCCGTCTTCGGAATCGTGGAATTTGGATCCCACAGTGCGCAGTGGTTTATAGACTTCCGCCACAAGAATGAGCACAAAAATAGCGTTAAAAAGGGGAACTTCCCCGGTGTATCCCATCAAGCGAAAACCAAGCTCTACGGCGACGAGGGCAACGCAGAGAGTGGAGAGAAGTTCTAGTACTGCACTGGAGAGGAAGGCAATACGCAGCGACGCCATGGTGGCATTGAAGTGTTCCTGGCCAATTCGGCGAACAGTGCGGGCGGGGCCTTTCTCCCTCCCCAGGGAAATTAATGTAGGCAGGCCAGCCACAAGATCCAGCAGAGTACTAGAGAGTGTCTTCATGGATTCAAGGTGACGCCGGGTGCGTTCCTCGGTAAGTTTGCCAACAAGGATCATGAAGATGGGGATAAGCGGGATAGTAATAGCGATAATGACGGCGGAACGCCAGTCGGCGCACAGAATAGCTATCCAGGTGAGGGGGCTGACGGTAACAGCCAGCATGAGGGCCGGAATGTAGCTGATGAGGTAGGTGGGGAGCCCGTCGAGGCCAGAGGTAGCGACGGTGCGGAGTTCGTCGCGGTGGGCGGCCAGCACTCGAGGGTTGGTGTGGCGGGCCGCGCGCAGGAGGGAAAGTCGGAGGTCGAGGACGACGCGTCCAGCAGCGCGGTGTGCGTACCGGTCTTGTACCCATCCGGTGACGGCGCGCAGCACAATCATTGCCGCGAGGAGGCTAAGTTCTAGCGCCCAGTCGCTGATGTGGCGGTGTGTGGGCTGGGTGATAATTCCGGCAGTGACACGCGCAATGCACCAGGCCACCACAATCATTTGTGTGGCAATAAGAACGCCGACAACGACCGAGAGAACCAGGTATCTGCGGGCGCTTCGGGAAGCTTTCCACAGCCGTGGATCAATAGGTGGTTGTCGGCGTTCTTGTGTTTTTTTCACAGGTTAAAGGCTACCTAATTTTTCCGTTAGGCGGCCGCTTCTAGACCAAGTCCGTCAGGGATAAGAGCCGTGGTCAGGCGCTTGCGGAAGACCCAGAAAGTCCAGGCCTGGTAAGCGATGACAATAGGCGTCATAATGCCGGCGGCGATGGTCATGACCTTCAGCGTGTAGTGGCTGGAGGAGGCGTTGTAGATACTGAGCGAGAAGCCACCCTCCAGTGTGCTCGGCATGAGGTACGGGTAGAGGGAGCCGAACAGCAGCAGGACAACACCGGCAATGGTGAGGCACATGAGGCCGAAGGAGACAGCTTCCTGCCCACGCCAGGCCAGCACTACAGCCACGATGAGGGCAACTGCGGCGATAGCCAGGGCCGCCCACGTCCAGCCTTTACCGTGCGCCAGCTGGGTCCACAGGCCGAACGCAGCCACCACAATGATGGTGGGGATAGCGACATAGCGAACAGCCTTCAGTGCGGACTCGCGCACAATTCCTTCGGTTCGCAGCGCCAGGAATACTCCACCGTGCAGTGTGAACAGCAGCAGAGTAGCCAGGCCACCGAGAATGCCGTAGGGGTTCAGTAGGCCCCACAGGGAAGTGAGAACATTCTTGTCTGCGTCGATTTCAACGCCTTCCACAATGTTGGCGAAAGCCACACCCCAGAGGAGTGCCGGTAGCAGGGAACCGACGAAGAATCCAATATCCCAGGCCTTGTGCCAGCCTTTAGATTCAATCTTGCCGCGGAACTCAATGGAGACGTTGCGCCAGATGAGGGCCAGCAAGATAAGGAAGAGTGCTAGATAGAAGCCGCTAAATAAGGTTGCGTACCATTGCGGGAAGGAGGCGAAGAGGGCACCACCACCGGTGAGTAGCCACACTTCATTGCCATCCCAGTGCGGACCGACCGTGTTGAGAACAACACGACGCTTCTTTTCTTGCACTTCAGGATTATCGTGACGGGACACGAACGGTGCCAAAATACCAACGCCGAAGTCAAAGCCTTCTAGCACGAAGTAGCCGAAGAAGAGGACTGCGACTAGAACAAACCACGTGATTTGCAAACCCATGTCAGTAACCTCCTCTTAGTAGGCGAAGGAGAGCGGAGTGGGGTCCCCGTTCTCGTCGTGAGCGTAGTCGGGATAGCCGTCGTTATCGTCGTCCTTAAACTCAGGCAGTGGCTCCTTGTCAGCTGGCCTTAGGCCCACAGCTGTGTAGCGACGCATGAGGTAGAACCAGACAACGGCGAGGATGAGATAGACCAGGGTGAACCCAATGACGGAAATCCACACTTCATGGGGTGCCAGCGGGGACACAGCCTCGTCTACGGTGAGGTGAATACGCGGATCTCCAGAGGGGTTCGGGTGGACAATCCAGGGTTGGCGTCCCATCTCCGTCATAATCCATCCAAGAGCGTGGCCGATGAAGGGGAAGGGCAAGCAGAAGACAGCGAAACGCTCGAAGTGTTTGCTGCTTGGCATCTTGCCCTTACTGGTAACGACAAGCCCAATAATGGCGAGGATAAGGCTGAAGACACCCATTGCGATCATAAGGCGGAAGCACCAGTAGGTGACGAGGATATTGGGGCGATAATCACCGGGCCCATACATCTTCTCGTACTTGTGTTGGAGGTTTTCAATGCCTTCCACGGTAACACCGGAGGTCTTACCGTCGATGAGCCACGAGAGCATACCGGGAATACCCATGATCTCATCGGCATTCTCGCAGTTATTCCCGGGGGCTTTGGAGAGGAGGGAAAGGTTGGGGTCTGTTTCAGTCTTGCAGAGAACTTCCGCAGAGGCGGCCTTCATGGGCTGATCGTCAAATACCCACTGCATTTGGTAGTGACCGGAAACAATAACAAGAATTCCGGAGATGATCATGACGAGAAGACCCAGACGGAACGCCGGACGGAAAACCGTTTCGGCGTCTTTTATGGTGTGTGCACCAATAGAGTCTTTGGCGGCCTTCTTGGCAGCTTTCTTAGCAGCCTTATCTGTAGCTTTCTCTACCGCACTACCCTCTGCGACGTTGCTTTGGAGAAGAGTGTTCTGTGCGGGATTGTTCTGGGAATAGTTTCGCACAATGCGGGACATCCACCATCCGGCAATACCGGCCACGAACGTAGCGGAAAGCAGGAAGGATGCGGAAATAACGTGGGCGAAGGCGAGCAGGCCCGCGGGGTTACCAAGTAGTTTCCCGAAGTCAACGAGTTCGGCACGTCCTGTTTCTGGGTTGTATTCGGCTCCAACTGGATGCTGCATGAAGCCGTTAGCGGTAATAATCCAGAAAGCTGAGATATTGGTTGCTAGTGCAAATGCCCAGGCAGACGCCAAGTGGGCTTTGCGCGATAGGCGACCCCAGCCGAAGATCCAGAGTCCTAGGAAAGTGGACTCTAGGAAGAACGCCATGAGGCCTTCGAAAGCGAGCGGTGCACCGAATACGTCACCGACATAGGCAGAATACCCGGACCAGTTCATGCCGAACTGGAATTCCTGCACGATGCCAGTTGCGACACCGAGGGCAAAGTTGATGACCATCAACTTACCGAAGAATTTGGTAGCGCGGTACCATCCCTCCTTCTTCGTACCCATCCAGATGGATTGCATAATAGCGACAAGGACCGTAAGGCCCAGCGTCAATGGTACGAAGATGAAGTGATAGACCGTCGTGATCCCGAATTGCCACCGGGATAGGTCTAAAACATCCATTGAAGCGACTCCGTTTTGCGTGGCATTGCTGCCATTGCGGTGATCCCGATAGTTCTCGGGCCTAAGCCTAACTTAACAGGACAGCCAGCTAGGGTGAACCTGAATGAGACAGACTGTCGCATTATTTGCCATAAAAATCCGTTGTAATAATGGAATTATTTTTTCGATTTATTAAAGACCGTATGTGACCGGCATTTATAGTGGCATCGATCACAATTTATAAGTCTGGTTAATGACATAATTTGGCAATATCGTGGCAAAAATAGACTACCCCCAAACGGGGGTAATTTATCCTAAAATGTCACGATAACAACATATATTCTTAATCATGACCACCAGCTATCAATTCCCCCAGGGTGTGCCCACATCCACTCACCCCACCGCATCCACCTGGCATTGCGGAGACCCCTTCGCAGAACAACGCGCCGCCCACGACACAGGCGTCCTCATCGATCTACGCCACCTTTCCGTACTACACGTTGCCGGAGAAGATGCCCCCAGCTGGCTACACTCACTACTCGCCCAAAAAGTAGTCGATATGCCTGTCCTCTCCCCCACCCACAGCGAACTGCGGCACACCTACATCCTGGATGCCCACGGACACATTTGTGAAGAATGCTGGGTGGCCCGCACACCCGACGGTTACTTCCTTGCCACCCCCAGAGAACATCGAGATTCTCTCCAGGAGTACCTCACCAGCATGGTGTTTTGGTCAAACGTCACTGTTACCACAACCGACGACAGCGTATGCGCAATTGTTAACACTGCTGCCACCGATACTGCTGCCACGTCGCAGCCGCTCCTCTCCCCCGCTGTCTCCGCACTACTAGACAGCAAGCACGTCATTACCGCCCAAGGTTGCCCACGCGGGATCCCCACTGCACTGCTATATATTCCTCCCACTACTGACTGTGCTTCCCTCGTCAACGAGCTATGTGCTACTGGCCTTACCACTACTGGTAAGTGGACGTGGGACGCGCTGCGCTGCGCAGCAGGTCTCCCAGAGATAACAACAGACATGGACGACAAATCCCTTCCCCATGAATATAACTCTGTGGGGGAACCGGATACGGGTGCCGGCGCCTCCGTCACAAAGGGGTGCTACCGCGGCCAGGAGACTGTCGCCAAGATTCATAATGTTGGTTTGCCGCCACGTCGCCAAATTGTTCTTCTTCTTGATGGCTCCTCCGAAGTGCGTCCCGTTCCTGGCACTGATCTCTATGCGGATGCCGATTATCGCAAGTCTGTGGGACGTATTGGTACGGTTGTCGATCATTGGGAATATGGCCCACTGGCATTGGGATTAGTTCGCCGCACTATTGAAGATTCTCAAGAACTTTTCTGGAAAACAGATGAAGATGCAGGTAAAGCCTCTATTATGGGGGAATTATCGGTTCATCCTGATGGGCATAGGGCAGGTAGAGAGGCTGTTCAGAGCTTCCGCTCATCAGCAAGACACAGGAACTTATGAGGAACTTCTCACGTCAAGAAAGAATTTTGACAGGAAAACCGGTATCCTAGTTGCCAGGACCATACGTAGAAACATTCGGTGACTCACAAAAGTGAGAGCCATCCACATTTCAAGGGGGTCAGGCCATGGGCCGCGGCCGTGCCAAGGCGAAGCAGGCTAAAGTTGCTCGCCAGTTGAAGTACAACTCTCCTGAGACTGATTTTGAGAGCCTCCAGCGTGAGCTGTCTGGCTCGTCATCTGATGAAGATGATCGTTACGTCGACAGGTGGGCGGATGAGTACGATGACGTTGAAGACGAGGATCCGTACAAGAAGTACGAAGACTGGAAGTGACCAGCTTCGCACTGAGTGTTTCCATTCCACTCTTTCGCGATAACGCGTATCTCTACCGCACTCAACGATATATAAATACGTCAAGGGAGCCCCACTAGCAGTGGAGCTCCCCTTTCGTGCTATTTATTCAGCTGTTTATATTTGCCTGTCCATTGACAGTATGAAAGCTAAAAACGCGGATAGCTACCATGGAGGGTTGCTCGCGGCATACTAGCATCGTCCGCAGCGCGAACCTCTCCCAGTACCCACGAGTCAATATGACGGGCGGTCAGTACTGCCATTGCTCGATCTGCATCTTCGGGGGCAACAACAGCGACCATACCGATACCCATATTGAATGTCTGTTCCATATCGGCAATTTCAACGTGTCCTTCCTTTTGGATGACACGGAAAACTGCGCCTGGTGTCCAGGTGGCGCGGTCCAGATCAGCAGTGAGTCTTTCTGGAATAACTCGTGCCAGGTTCCCTGCTAATCCACCGCCAGTAACGTGGCAGAATGTACGCACCTGGGCTTCCGCCATAACAGCCAGGCAGTCTTTGGCATAGATATAGGTGGGTTCCAGCATTTCTTCACCCACGGTACGGCCGAACTCTTCCACATGCGCATCCAGGGGAAGACCAGCCATATCAAGCAGTACTTTACGGGCAAGTGAGTAACCATTGGAGTGTAGGCCACTGGACGCCATAGCGATGCATACGTCGCCGGCCTTCACGCGATCGGGTCCAAGGACCTCTGCAGCCTCTACGACGCCAACACCGGTGGCTGCCATATCAAACTCGTCTGGTGCCATAAGGCCTGGATGTTCAGCAGTTTCACCACCGAGCAACGCACAGCCGGACTTCACGCAACCGTCCGCGATACCTGCAACAAGCTGGGCGACTTTTTCAGGCACAACATGGCCAATGGAAATGTAATCCTGCAGGAAGAGGGGTTCTGCGCCGCAGACAACAAGGTCATCTACAACCATAGCGACAAGATCGAGACCAACCGTGTTGTAGACACCCATTTGGCGGGCAATATCAATCTTGGTGCCAACACCATCAGAGGAGGCTGCGAGCAGCGGCTCCTTGTACTGGGTACCCAGCGCAAAAAGGCCAGCGAAGCCGCCAAGTCCGCCGCGCACCTCCGGGCGAGTAGCTTTCTTGGCGAGCGGGGCGAAAAGCTCTACAGCTTTATCGCCTGCTTCAATATCGACACCAGCTTGGGCGTAGGACATCCCTTTCGATTGGGGGTTTTCCACACTCATGAGACACTCACTTCTTTACTGCGGGGTGTTGGTGATCTGTTCTTCGGGTTCTACCAGGTCCAGCAGATCATCTGGAACCTCAGTATCGGAAGCCACCACACAGTTTGCGCCCTCCATGTGCAGGAGCGGCTTCACCAGTGGGTTTTCCGGTGGGAGTTTAATGGGGTACTGCCCGTCAAAGCAGGCACAGCACATTTCACAAGCAGGCTGACCAGTGGCTTCCACCATTGCCTCCTGTGAAACATACCCGAGGGAATCAGCACCAATTGCCCGGCGCACACCCTCCAGCATGTCGTCTGTATCATCAACGCCGTTGGCAATGAGTTCTGCCGGAGACGCAAAATCGATGCCATAGAAGCATGGCCATTTGACGGGTGGGGAGGCAATACGAACGTGTACTTCAGCAGCTCCGGCTTCCCGCAGCATACTGACCAGTGCGCGCTGTGTATTACCGCGCACAATGGAGTCATCCACAACCACTAGGCGTTTACCGCGGATAACTTCACGTAGCGGGTTAAGTTTTAGACGAATACCCAGTTGGCGGATAGTTTGCGAGGGCTGAATGAACGTACGGCCCACGTAGGAGTTCTTGGTAAGTCCTTGCGCGAAGGGAATACCTGATTCTTGTGCATAGCCGACTGCTGCCGGCATTCCTGATTCGGGGACGGGGATAACAAGATCACCATCGCAGGGGTGTTCCTTCGCTAGCCGCCGCCCAATTCCCACACGTGTGCTGTTCACAGAATGCCCGTTAAGGTATGAATCTGGACGCGCCAGGTAGACGTGCTCAAAAATACAGCGCGCGTGCCGGGGTTCCGCGAAATGCCGAGAATGCACTCCAGAAGCATTAATGGTGACGAACTCGCCTGGCTCAATATCGCGCACGTAGGAGGCGCCCACAATGTCCAGGGCACAGGTTTCAGAGGCGATAACCCAGCCACGCTCCAACCGCCCAAGACTTAATGGGCGTACTCCGTAGGGGTCACGTGCGGCATAGATAGTGTCGTTATCACACATGACGAAGCAGTAGGCACCCTCTACTTTGGGAAGGAGATGCAGGGCAGCGTCTTCTAATCCATGCTTGACAGCAGTGTGTGCGAGAAGAGATGCCACAATGTCCGTGTCGGATGTACACCCATCCAGTTCGTTTTCCGACATAATGCCAAGCTGGATAGCGCGGCGTAACAGCGCAGTGGTGTTGACGAGATTACCGTTATGGGCCAACGCTACACCCGTATCCTCTCCCATGGAGCGGAACATAGGTTGAGCGTTTTCCCAGGTAGATGCACCTGTGGTGGAGTAGCGAGTGTGCCCAATAGCAACATTTCCCTGCATGGCCTGCAAGGTTTGTTCATCGAATACTTGGTTAACCAGGCCAAGGTCTTTGAAGACGATGGTTTGTTGGCCGTCACCCACGGCGATGCCGGCGGCTTCCTGCCCACGGTGTTGGAGGGCAAAGAGGCCATAGAATGTTAACTTTGCAACTTCTTCCTCGGGAGCCCACACTGCGAAGACGCCACATTCCTCGCGTGGTTTCTGCTCTCCTAGGTCATCCAAGGGGCTGCTCATGGTACTTATCGTACCTTTCTTGGTAGTCGTCTCGTTAGTTACTCATTAGTTAGTCAGTTGGCACACGTGGGCACAATGGGTAGCCAGTGCGCGATCTCTCCGGCACGACTTCCCGAAGCGCTGAGGTGGAGGGGAATGGCATCTTCCCAACATTCCTGGCCGGTGACCAGCCGCAGCCACGTGTGCGGGTCAGTTTGCACCACATTGGGCGGGGTGCCGCGTGTATGACGGGGCCCGTCAATGCACTGCACGGCGACGAAGGGAGGGATACGAACTTCCACACTGCGGCCGGGAGCGATCTCGGCAAGCGTGCGGGCGGATCCGCGTACAGCTTCCGCAATAGCACTGTAGCGGGAGTCTGAGCGTGGCGGCACGGCGGCGCCGTCATCCTCTATCCAGGGCAGGATACTAAGGATGACGGCGCGTAATTCCGCTGGTGACGGGGCCGTGCGTGACACAGTTACTTAAGCGTGTGCGAACAGAGTGGGGAGGGTACCTTCCCATGCCTGGCGCAAATCTTCTAGCTTCTCGGCGAACTGTCCTTGGACGGTCACGGTGGCGGATTCTTCCACAACACCAATGCGCGTGCAGGGCAGACCGGACTTTTCCACCTGCGCAGTGAAGGCGTCTTCCTGGTCGCGTGGGACGGCAACGAGAATACGGCCCGCAGATTCGGAGAAGAGCTCTACGAACGGGTCAGTACCCTCCGGCAGGGTGATGGTAACACCCACATTGCCGCCGAGGGCGGATTCAATAACCGCCTGGGCAAGTCCACCTTCGGAGAGGTCATGAGCGGCGGAGACGGTGCCAGTCTTGGCCGCTTCCACCATGAACTCGGCGAGTTTCTGCTCGTGGTCAAGATCAACCTGCGGGGGAACACCACCGAGGTGCTGGTGCATGGTCTTGGCCCAGATGGAACCGTCGAATTCATCCTTGGTTTCGCCCAGCAGGAAGATGCTTTCCATGGGTTGGGACCCGAAAGCGGTACCGATAGCGTCATCAACATTGTCGATAACACCCAGGACACCGGCAAGCGGAGTCGGCAGGATGGAGGTATTGCCGGTCTTGTTGTAGAAGGAGACATTACCGCCGGTGACGGGCACACCGCAGTGGGCGCAGGCGTCAGCCAGGCCGTGGACGGCTTCTTTGAACTGCCACATAATGGCGGGTTCTTCCGGGTTACCGAAGTTCAAGCAGTTGGTGACGGCGACGGGGCGGGCACCGGTGGCGGCAACGTTGCGGTAGGCTTCCGCGAAGGCTAGCTGGGCGCCGGTGTAGGGGTCCAGGTAGGTGTAGCGGCCGGAGGCGTCGGTTGCGAGGGCGATGCCGCGTCCGGTGTTTTCGTCGATGCGGAGAACACCAGCGTCGGCGTTTTCTGCCTCAATGGTGTTGCCACGGACGTAGCGGTCGTACTGTTCCACGATGAATCGGCGGGAGCAGAGGTCTTCGCAGGCGAGCATCCGGTAGAGGGTGTCGCGGAGTTCCTCGGGGCTGGTCGGGCGGGCCAGGCTGACGCTGGTGTCTGCTTTCACAGCGTCCTGCCAGTCGGGGTATTCGATGGGACGGTTGTAGACGGGGCCCTCGTGGGCGATGGTGTGGGCGACGGCGTCCACAACGGTTTCCCCGTGCCAGTCGATAACCAGGTGGTCGCCATCGGTAACTTCACCGATAACGGTGGCCTGTACATCCCACTTCTTGCAGATGTCCATGAAGGCATCCACATTTTCGGGGGTGACGACGGCGCACATGCGTTCCTGGGATTCGGAGGAGAGGACCTCGGCGGGGGTCATGCCCTTGGCGCGCATGGGAACCTTGTCGAGGTCAACGTGCATACCGCCGTCGCCGGCGGCAGCCAGTTCAGAGGTGGCGCAGGAGAGTCCGGCACCGCCCAGGTCCTGGATGCCCACAACAATGTTGGCGTGGTAGAGGTCAAGGCAGCATTCGATGAGGACCTTCTCTGCGAAGGGGTCGCCTACCTGGACGGAGGGGAGTTTCTTGTGGGATTTAGCGCCAGTCTCTGCGGAGCTGTCGTCGAAGGTTTCGGAGGCAAGGACGGAAACGCCGCCGATGCCATCGAGTCCGGTGGCGGAGCCGAAGAGGATAACCTTGTTGCCTTTACCGGAGGCGAAGGCCAGGTGGAGGTCGTCTACACGCATGGTGCCCACGCAGAGAGCGTTCACCAGTGGGTTACCGGCGTAGGTTTCGTCAAAGACGGTTTCGCCACCGATGTTGGGGAGGCCTAGGCAGTTGCCGTAGCCGCCCACACCAGCGACAACGCCGGGGAGGACACGTTTGGTGTCCTTGGCGTCGGAGGGGCCGAAGCGGAGTTGGTCCATGACGGCGACGGGGCGGGCGCCCATGGCCATAATGTCGCGGACGATGCCGCCCACACCGGTGGTGGCACCCTGGTAGGGCTCCACGTAGGAGGGGTGGTTGTGGGATTCCACTTTGAAGGTGACGGCCCAGTCGTCACCGATGGAGATAACGCCGGCGTTCTCGCCGATACCGGCGAGTAGGTTCTTGCGCATGTCCTCGGTCATTGTTTCACCGAAGTATCCCAGGTGAACTTTGGAGGACTTGTAGGAGCAGTGCTCGGACCACATGATGGAGTACATGGCGAGTTCTGCGTCGGTGGGGCGACGGCCGAGGATTTCGCGAATGCGGAGGTACTCGTCTTCTTTCAGGCCGAGTTCTTTCCAGGGCTGTTCCAGGTCGGGGGTGGCTGCCGCGTAGGCAACGGTATCAAGCTGCTGTTCAGACATCTCTCATCAATCCTTTCCGGTGGGGACGCTAGACCGAAAGGACGGCGTCGAGGGCGGACTTAAACATGATGAGGCCGTCCGCAGTGGGGCCAGTCATCGTGTCGATGGCATGTTCAGGGTGCGGCATAAGGCCCACAACGCGACCGTTTTCGGAGCACACACCAGCAATGTCATTGATAGAACCATTGAGGGTTTGGTCAGCGCAGCGGAACACAACGCGTCCCTCATCTTCCAGCATCTTCAAGGTGTCGGGTTCGGCAACGTAGCGGCCTTCCCCAGACTTCAAGACGACGGTCATGATGTCGCCTTTAGCGAAGCGATTAGTCCAGGCAGTTTCCGCATTGCACACTTCGAGAGGCTGCACACGGCAGATGAAGCGGCGATCCTGGTTGCGGGTGAGGGCACCGGGGAGGAGACCAGATTCGGTGAGGATCTGGAAACCGTTGCAGATACCTAGAACAGGCATGCCTTTCTTGGCAGCCTCCACCACTTCCCGCATGACGGGGGCGTGGGAGGCGATAGCGCCACAGCGGAGGTAGTCGCCGTAGGAGAAACCTCCCGGGACGACAACTGCGTCAACATTGTTGAGGTCGGAGTCGGCGTGCCACAGGGACACGGCTTCGGCTCCAGCATATTCCACAGCACGGGCAGCATCGACATCGTCGAGGGTGCCCGGGAAAGTAATTACACCAACTCGGGTCGCCATTGTGCTACTTCGCCTCGTTCTCCACGCGACGAACGACATACTCCTCAATAACCGTATTGGTGAGGAGGCTCTGCGCGATCTCATCGAGCTGCTCATCGGTTACACTGTCAGCTACTTCTAGCTCGAAGTGCTTACCTTGGCGAACATCGTCAAAACCTTCATATCCCAGGCGCTTAATTGCACCCAGAATGGCTTTACCCTGGGGATCCAGGATTACCGGCTTGATCGTCACATCGACTACTACGCGAGCCACGCTTTTCTCCTCTTAATGGGCGTCACGGGGACCTTGAAAATACAAGGATTCATGCACATTCTACCCTGCAGAAGCCGGTTTTTATAATGCTAAAGCCCTGTTTGCGAGAGCATCCACGCCAGTTCAAAAGCGATCTCACGCCATTGCGCATAACGCCCCGACACTCCCCCATGCCCAGCATTCATTTCTGTCTTCAACAAAATCTCATGCTTCGTCACTGGCCCTGCCACAGCACGCAGTTTCGCCACCCACTTCGCTGGCTCCACATACAGCACACGAGTGTCATTGAGGCTCGTCGTCGCCAGGATCGCCGGATACTCCTGCGCGGTGACGTTCTCGTAGGGGGAATAGCTGGCCATCACATCATAGATAGCGGGATCGTGTAGCGGGTCGCCCCACTCGTCCCACTCGATGACGGTCAGCGGTAGCTCCGGCATCAACATACTGGTAAGCGGATCCACAAAAGGCACATCCGCTTCAATTGCGGCGAAACGATCCGGGGCCATATTCGCCACCGCACCCATCAGAAGGCCACCGGCAGAACCACCATTAGCCACCATCTGTGCGGGTGTCGTGTATCCTTCCGCAATCAGATAATCGGCGCAGGCGATGAAATCGGTAAACGTATTCGGTTTCTTCTCCAACTTGCCATCGTCATACCAGCGGCGGCCCATCTCGCCACCACCCCGCACATGCGCAATAGCAAGCGCCATACCGCGATCCAGATAACTCAGGCGCGACACAGAAAAACCTGGGTCGCGTGAATCCTCATAGGATCCATAGCCGTAGAGCAGCAACGGTGCTGGGGTGGGACGGTAGGGATCCTCCCCATGCGTACCTTTTCGGGCGATGAGGGAGATGGGGATGCGTTCGCCGTCACTGGCCGTTGCCCACAAACGTTTCTGCTCGTAGCGGGAAGGATCATAGCCACCCTGTACTTCCGCCTGCTTCCGAATAATGAGCGCACCATCGGACAGACGATAATCAGCTACCGTTGGCGGAGTAATAAAAGAACCGTAGGAAAGACGCAACAGTGGTGCGGCCGGCTCCGGGTTAGCGTGGATACCAATGTTGAAAAGCTCCTCCCCCACATCAATATCCTGCATTTCTCCACAAAGATCGACGAGGGTCTCCCCTGGTTTCACTGCCCGTTCCGTATCCAGGAAGATGAGCCCCAGACGTGGCAATGCTTCTTTCCGGTATGACACTGCCAGATAGCCGGTGAAGGCGTCCACATCCTCAATCCGCACGGCGTCATCATGGGGAAGTAACTGGGGTAGTTCGTTGAGGGAGTTGAGGTTACTCAACTGCCACGTATCAGAAAGTGCAACACACGAATTAGGGCCACTCGCATTATGGACAACCACGAAGCCATCCCGCTCTGGCAAGGTGCCGGTAGCGGGCAAAGTGAAGTGGTCAAGCCCGTACTCGATGCCCTCCTCGCGGGGGCGTACACACTGGAATTCCCCGGCGGGGTCGTCCGCATCCAAGAACCATAATTCTGTAGTGATCTTGGAGGAGACAGCAATAGTGAAATACTTTTCATCACGAGTAGAACCCATGCCCACCCAGTAGCGTTCATCGGGTTCATAGAAAATACGCACATCGGCGGCAGGGTCCGTACCGAGCTGGTGACGCCATACCGAGTCGGGCCGCCAAGCCTCATCAACACGCTGGTAGTAGAGGTAGTCACCATCATTGGACCATTCCACCCCGGCAGCGATAGTGGTGATGACGTCAGGAAGCTGCTCCCCCGTCTGAAGATCCCGTATGTGGAGGGTGTAGCGCTCATTACCAACAGTGTCGGTAAGGTACGCCAAATAGCGGCCATCCCTGGTAACACTGGCTCCACCTAACGCAAAGAAGTCCGTGCCGTCGGCAAGCTCATTACAGTCCAGGAGAATTTCTTCTCCCTCTATCGGTTTCCCGGGGGTAAGCTGCGGCGGTTCCCACGCATCTGGTGCCGTCACCGGCTTGGCGGGCAGGCGGCACACCACACTATAGGCTTTACCTTCCTGCGTGCGCGCGTAATGCCACCAGTTTTTATGCCGTGTGGGGACGGAGAGATCAGTTTCTTTAATGCGTCCACGGATCTCCTGGAAAATCTTTTCCTGCAACGGCTTCAGATCGGCAGTCTGTTGCTCGGTGTAGGCGTTTTCCGTCTCCAAGTAGCTGATTGTTTCCGGATTATCCTTGTCGCGCAACCATTCATAGTCGTCAACAAAACGACGGCCGTGGTACTCGCGTACCTGTGGATGGCGTGGAGCTATAGGAGGTGTCAGCGGGGCGGTGTGAGTTTCTGAGCTCACACCGGAATTGTGTGGAGTGGTCACGTGGTTTCTTTGCGGGTAGTTGTTGGAGTTGTGTTAGAGTGCGCTACCTGGCCAATCGGCAAAACTCTTGCCGGAGATCTTCTCATAGGCCTCAATGTAGCGGGCGCGGGTAGCCGCGATAACATCTGCTGGCAGTGCTGGGGGTTGAGTGTCGCTTGTTCTGTCCCAACCGGAGGCGGGGCTAGTGAGCCAGTCACGCACATACTGCTTATCGAAGCTGGGCTGAACTTTGCCCTCACAGTACTCGTCAGCAGGCCAGTAGCGGGAGGAGTCCGGGGTGAGAACTTCGTCACCAATAACCAGTGTGCCGTCCTTATCGCGGCCAAACTCGAATTTAGTATCGGCCAGGATAATGCCGCGTTCTTTCGCCACAGTGGCAGCCTGCGTATAGATCTTGAGGGTGTCGGCTTTCAGTTCCTCCGCCAGATCTTTGCCGACCATGTCAGCAACCTGTGCCAGGGAAACGTTTTCGTCATGCTCCCCTAGTTCTGCTTTCGCCGCGGGGGTAAAGATTGGTTCCAGCAGCTGGCTAGATTCCACCAGTCCAGCCGGAAGATCCACGCCGCACACCTGCTGAGTAGCCTTGTAGTCGATAAGGCCCGAGCCGGTGAGGTAGCCACGGGCAACGCATTCCACCGGCACCATGTCCAGTTTCTTGCACACCATGGCGCGACCCAGCACTTCTGCAGGAATACGCTCGTCTTCCGGACCGCCGGCAAGGTGGTTGGGGAAGTCGATAATGTCGAAGAAGTGGAAGCTCATGGCGGTGAGCACACGGCCTTTGTCGGGAACTGGAGTACTCAAGATCCAGTCATAGGCGGAGATGCGGTCGGTGGCGACCATCAGTAGCGTGTCATCGTCAATTTCGTACAGTTCGCGGACTTTACCAGCAGAAAGGTGCTTGTAATCGGAAAGTTGAGGGCGCATAGTGGATGCCTACTCTCTCGAGTTATGAAACGGGGTTATGGGAAGGTTATGGAATGGGGGGATGGGCAGCCTAGAGAATCTCGCCGGGCTGGTAGGCTGCTTCCTCTGGGTAGCGCTTAACCCACTGGTCGACCTTGGCAATAACGCGCTGTACCTGGCTGGGTGCAGCACCAATAAAGGCTTCTTTATCTGCCAGTGTCTCTTCTAGTTCTTCCTTGCTCAGAGGGATCCGGTCGTCGGCGGCAAGACGCTCCAGGAGATCCTGCTCACCACCGTTTTCACGCATGTTGAGGGCAACAGCCACAGCGTTTTCCTTAATGGCTTCGTGGGCTTGTTCACGGCCCACACCCTTACGCACACAAGCCATAAGCACTTTAGTTGTGGCCAGGAACGGCAGATAGCGGTGGAGTTCATTATTAATGACGGCCGGGTAGGCGCCGAACTCTTCCAATACAGTGAGGAAGGTTTCAAACATGCCGTCCAGGGCGAAGAAGGCATCTGGTAGAGCCACGCGACGAATGACGGAGCAGGATACGTCACCTTCATTCCACTGGTTGCCCGCCATATCGGCAACCATGGTGGAGTAGCCGCGCAGGATCACCTGGAAACCACACACACGCTCGCAGGAGCGGGCGTTCATCTTGTGTGGCATGGCTGAGGATCCCACCTGGCCCGGCTTGAAGCCTTCTGTGACAAGTTCCTGGCCAGCCATAAGGCGGATAGTGGTGGCAAGGCTGGCGGGCGCGGCACCCAGTTGAACGAGGGCGGTAAGGACGTCATAGTCCAGAGAACGTGGGTAGATCTGGCCGACGGAATCCAAGACAGTGGAAAATCCCAGGTGTTCGGCAATACCTCTCTCCATGTCGCGGAGTTTAGCTTCATGACCATCGAGGAGGTCAAGCATGTCTTGACTGGTTCCCATGGGGCCTTTAATGCCGCGCAGGGGGAACGTATCAATCAGATGATCCACACGATCAATGGCCACCAGCATTTCGTCTGCGGCAGAGGCGAAGCGCTTGCCCAAGGTGGTGGCTTGGGCGGCTACATTGTGGCTGCGCCCGGTCATGACGAGATCACTGTAAGTGGCGGCCATGTGTGCTAAGCGGGTAACAACAGCAATGGCGCGACCACGGAGAAGTTCCAGGGAACGCTTTATTTGCAGCTGTTCCACGTTTTCGGTGAGGTCACGGCTGGTCATGCCTTTGTGAATCTGTTCGAATCCGGCCAGTGCGCAGAATTCTTCAATGCGGGCTTTCACATCGTGGCGGGTGACGGCTTCACGACGGGCGATGGATGCGAGGTCAACCTTGTTCTTCACAGATTCGTAGGCGACGAGGGCCTCTTCTGCTATCTGGGGGTCACCCACTCCCAGGTCAGTTTGAGCACGGAGAACAGCGATCCAGAGCTCTCGCTCCATGATGATCTTGTGCTCGGCACTCCACAACTCCACCATCTCGGGGGAGGCGTAACGGTTGGCTAGGACATTCGCGATTCGCGGCTTCTGCATCTTTTCCACGCCTCCTATTATGCCCGCTCCACAAATATGCAGACAACAGTGGCGCCGATGTTAAAACATCGGCGCCACTGATACGTCACTATATAAGCCACTGAATAGCTATATGTAGTTCCCTACACAGAGTTTTATTACTGTGTTTTATTACTCTGGCTCCTCTACATTTTCTGCATGGAGTGAGCGATCTGTTTGCCGCGCGTGGGATAGTTCGTAATGAACCCGTCCACACCAGCCGTAATCAGGTTACGCATCGCTTCTTCAGAATCCACAGTGTAGGGCACAACCTTCAAACCAGCCGCGTGTGCACGTGCACAAAGCGTTGCATCGGCGTAGAGGTTATGTTCACTGCCATAGTCGGGGCTCAGGACTTGCGCGCCCAACTGCTGAGCAGCCTTAATAATGTCTCCGCCTACGCGCAGATAATCAACCGGGCCACTCATGGGTGTGAAAGATACCCAGTGTGCGCGACTGTACAGCATCACCGTAGGGACACTAGGTGAATACTTCCGCACCATTTCTAGCGTGCGCCAGTCGAAAGACTGCAGCATAATGCGGTTTAAGAAACCATGCTTACGGGACGTATCAACAATGGATTTCATTGTCCGATAAGCTTTATCGTCACTATCTTTTACCGGCACTGTCTTCGTTTCAATATTGAAATGTACCGGGTACGTTGCCGTCTTCCGCACCATATCGAAAAGCTCATCAAGGGTGTAGATGGTGGCATTCGGAACTCGGTGAAGAGTGTCCTTATAGTGGCGTTGGAACTTATCGCAGCGGACCGTCCGAAGCTGTTGAAATGTTAGCGACGCAATAGTTTTCCCTACATAGGGGTATGCCGGATCATGGGGAAAAGCCGGTGCCGTATCACGACACTTTTGCGGCTTAATGACCAGATCGTGCCAGATCATTGGCTTCCCATCCTTGGAGAGGTAAATATCCATCTCCAAGGTGGTAACGCCAACTTTAAGAGCATGCGCATACGCCGCCAGCGAGCTTTCTGTATATTCCGCCATTCCACCGCGATGGGCTTGAAGGTCAAAACCATGGGGAAGATTGGACGCTGGATTGGGTGCGGCTTCAGCGGGCACCGCTAATGCCGCCACCATAGTAGCTGCGCATAAAACAGCACTTACCAGTTTTTTCATACTGTATTCTCTCTGCGTTCCTTCTGCGCTTTTCCGTACTCTTTCTGCACTATCCCTTAGCAGTTTTGACAGTCCTGGCGGCATACTCCCACCAGATTAGGGAAGAACCTGCGAGCTAGTCCTTCTTAATAGCTTCGCTGTCGCCCTTTTTCAGGGTGAAAGACTTCGGGAGGGAGAGACCCTTATCCTTCATAACCTTGCGCAGCATAGTCGGGTAGTCGGTGATGATACCGTCCGCACCAGCCTCAATCTGCTGGGCAAGCACATCCTTGTTATCGATGGTCCACGGAACGACGCGTAGGCCCTCCTTGTGGGCGGCGTCAATGAACTTCTTATCGGCGACGAGCTTGTAGTCTTTCTGGCCGGGGAGCAAACCGTAGGGGTTGGTGTATCCAGGTGACAGTACCTGCACTCCAAGTTTCTTAGCAGCCTTAATGACATCACCATTGACATCGTCGTAGTTAACGTCACCGGTCCACTTGGAATCCTTCAGCCACGTGGTTTCGTCATAGAGCATGACTAGTGGAACCTCTGGGGCTACATCCTTCATCAGGGGGAAGGTGCGCCAGTCGAAGGACTGAATCATAACCTTGTCTTGGACGCCGGCGTCCTTGACGGCACCCATGATGGCGTCCACGAATTCCTTTGGTTCTGCAGACTTGCTGTGGTCGTCGGCTTCTACCTTGGTTTCAATGTTGTAGTAGATGTCCTTTTCCGCACCGTACTTCTTAACGATGTCGAAAACATCCTTCAGCTGAATCATGCGGTTATCCTTAGCCACTTTCTGGCCGGGGAAATCGGCAAGTTTCTTGTCGCAGCTCAAGGTTTGTAGCTGGGACCAGTTGAGGTTGTGGACGAGCTTACCCACGTAGGGGTACATGTGGTCGTTAGGGGTGGCAGGTGCCGTATCGTGGCACTTCTCAGCTTGGACATCGGGATCGTGCCACACCACGGGGATGCCGTCCTTCGACATCACAATGTCGAGTTCTAGAGTACTAACACCGGTTTCGATAGCATGCCGGAAGGCCTGCGCTGATTCTTCGGTGTTTTCACCGCGCCCACCACGGTGTGCCTGCAAATCAAATCCGTCGGGGAGTCCCTTAATGTGCTTGGCAGAGGCGGATGTAGATGTTGCGGTAGAGGAATCTTCATTATCTCCGGAGTCGTCAGAGCATGCAGCTAGTCCCATTACCAGGGGGATAGTGAGTGCTAAGGTTGCGCTGCGACGCAGCAGAGAATTTTTCATAGTGGATCCTGTTCTATCCTGAAACACTTCTGGCGTTCTATGGCCAACTCGTCTGTCTTCATGACAGACGTCTTCACCATCATAGGCAGAACCCTCATGAACATTGGTTTACCGTGGAATGAAGATTTCCCCCTTCTCGGCTTTTTGACCAATATCGTAGCGGCTAAAACCACCCTCAAGGTTAATGTGCTCCAAGTATTCGTATGCTTGAGCACGGGCTTTAGCGAGATCCTCACCCTTCCCCACAACCCCTAGCACACGTCCCCCGTTGGAAATATAATTGCCATCGCTATCGCGTGCGGTACCCGCATGAAGGACAACTCCCGGATGTTGCTTCTCAAGCTCCGCCACTCCGCGAATAACGTCGCCCTTGCGAGGCGAAGCCGGATAATTTTCAGCGGCTAGCACAACAACAACAGCTGCACCATCTTCCCACTCCAGCGGCGGCTGCTCCGCAAGAGTACCCGTAGCAATAGAGTGAAGAAGCTGCCCCAGCGGAGTTTTCAGGAGGGAAAGTACCGCCTGTGTTTCTGGATCGCCGAAGCGACAGTTAAATTCCACCACGGCCGGGCCCTCTTTACCCCACGCCAATCCCGCATAGAGAAGACCAGAATAAGGGCACCCCCGCTTCACCATTTCCTTGGCGACGGGCTCGCATATATCTTTCACAATGCGGTCCACTGCATCTTGCGGCAACCAAGGAAGTGGGCAATACGCTCCCATACCGCCCGTATTAGGGCCCTTGTCATTGTCGTAGGCGCGCTTGTGATCCTGCGCTGGGAGGAGAGGAACGACGGTTTCGCCATCAACTAGGCAAAAGAGAGAAATCTCGGGACCGTCTAGATAGCTCTCCACGAGTACTGGATTGCCCGTTTGCAGCACATCATTAACATGCGCGAGAGCTTTCTTGCGGTCTTCGGTTACAACAACGCCTTTACCTGCTGCCAGACCGTCATCTTTGACCACCCAGGTAGGGCCAAAATGGTCGAGTACTTCGTTAATAACTGCATCGGAGGGGGCAGCTACGCCTTCTGGATCACTGGCAATGATTTCTGCATGAGCTGTGCGCACCCCGGCAGCTTTCATAACGTCTTTTGCAAAAGCCTTCGACCCCTCAATGCGGGCTGCTGCTTTATTGGGGCCAAAGACTGCAAAGCCAGCTTCGCGAAGGGCATCTGCAACACCTTTCACCAGTGGTGCTTCTGGCCCGATAACAACAAGGTCAGGGTCAATGTCGCGGGCGAGCGCTACACAACCACTGCGAGACGTTTCCTCAACAGCGTGACGCGTGACGGTGGCGTGAGATCCCGCTGGAGTACAGTCTGTGCCCGCATTGCCATTGGCAATATGAATTTCTGTGACCTCAGGGTCACGGGCTAAACCAAGCAAAATGGCGTGTTCACGGGCTCCAGAACCAATTAAAAGTACTCGCATACCCTCAGACTACTTGGTTGAACTCAGGTATACCTAGTTCCCCTCATAGATAAATAGTCTCAGTAGGAACCGGTAGTAACTCTTTCTGAGTATGGTAGGGGCATGACATCTGTTTTTAGCATGATTATCGACGGTACCCTCCCCGGTCGATTTGTCTATAAAGATGACCAGGTAGTGGCCTTTTTATCGATTGAACCCCTGAAGCCTGGACACACTCTAGTCGTCCCCCGCCAAGAGGTAGATAAGTGGACGGAACTCCCCAGTGACGTATGGGCACACGTGTCTGAAGTCTCACAATTACTTGGTAAAGCAGTCTGCCGTGCGTGGGATGCCCCACGTGCCGGAAACATCATTGCAGGTTTTGACGTTCCCCATACTCACGTCCATATTTTCCCAGCATGGGAGATGTCAGACTATGACTTCAGCAAAGCCGCCCATGATGTCCCGGATGCGGAAATGGATGACGCTGCTGAAAAAATTCGCACTGCACTAGCAGAATTAGGTGTGAACTGGCGCGACGGTTCCAAGCTGTCTTAATCGTCACTTTCTACAGCCAGAGGCAAGGTGACAACGAACTGTGTTCCCGCCCCGGGGCTACTAGCTACTGTCACTGTGCCGCGGTGAGCTTCCACTAGAGATTTCACAATAGAGAGCCCCAAACCAGAACCACGCCCGCCACTGCGGTCATCTGTATCGCGTGCGCGGGAGTGGTCGCCGCGGAAGAAGCGGTCAAAAACATGTGACGCGGTGTCGGCATCCATACCAATACCGTTATCGGACACCATAATAAGAGCATTATCATGCTCATGGTCTATGCGCAGTCCCACCCGTATTTGGGCGTTCTCCCCGGCGTGCCGTACGGCATTCACAATAAGATTATCCACTACTTGCCGGAGTCGTGTTTCGTCGCCCACCACAATGCCATCTTCAGATAGGACAAGGCTAATATCGCGGTCTGGCCACGAAACATGCGCCGCATCCACGGCACTGGTCAGCAGAGATCCCACGCTAATTTCCTTGATGTCGGCAAGATCAAAAGGAGTGCCGTTATCAATACGGGTAAGGAGTAGCAGGTCTTCTACAAGTACCTGCATACGGCTACTTTCTTCGGTAATTCGCGACAGGGCAATGTCGGTATCAATAGCTCCCATGCGGGCAGCCTCTGCAAAACCTCGCACAGCGGTCAGTGGTGTGCGTAATTCATGCGACGCGTCTCCCACAAACTGCCGCATACTGTTTTCGTTCGCCCGGGCACGTTGCTCCGATTCTGCCCGTTCTGAAATAGTCTCCTGTACTTGGGATGCCATGTGGTTGAAGGTGTACCCCAACGATTCCACTTCAGTGTCATATCCAGTCAGGGGAACACGACGGGAATAATCCCCGGTGGCAATATCGACTGCGGCATCTTCTACTTTTTGCAGTGGTGTCAAGGCCGTATCCACCAAAACCCAGCTAAGGCCCCCCGCCAGGGTAAGAACGACAAGTGCAACCACTACTTGTACCACGATAAGACGCTGCAACGCGTGTCGAGCCGCCCCCATGGGGAGCGCCAATGTTGCAACGCCTGGTACCACACGTGTTTCCCCTGCACTGCCACTCCCCACGACAAGATCAACATGGTATTTAATGGCGCGCCACGTAGGCCCGTCTCCCACAGAATTTACCTGGTGAATAGCATTATCAGCGGGTAGATGGGAAATATCTGGGGCAGTTCGATTGTCGTTATAGATTTCGGTGCTGCCGTTAGGTAGGGAAAGGGAGAGGAAAAAATGAGAGGGTGGCGTAGTCGCTAGTTCCTCTTCGGGACACTCGCTTGTATGCAGCGAGTCGGTGTGGTGCTGCATATCGCGGGAGCTATCACTGTATCCGTACTGCGTAAAATGGACAGCTTCTGGATGCGCTGCCCACCCGTAGCGTGCATCATTGAGGTCGCTAGAAATAGCATCCATGCTGGTTTTCCACTGTGCTGTTGCCACAAAAATATTGGACGCTACAACACCAAGGAATAGCAGGAAAAGACACCCAATAGTGAGGGAGATTCGCAGCGGCAGTCGGGCAACGAGGGGTACCCGCTTATGGGTTGGATACGCGGGTGAATCATAGGAATCATTTGCGTGGTTCGCGTAGGACATAACCAACTCCGCGCAGGGTGTGCAGGTATTTCACGTCACCAGTGTCAATTTTTTTCCGCAGATACGAAATGTAGGACTCCACTACATTGGCATCACCATTAAAGTCGTAGTCCCACACGTTATCCAGGATGCGTGCCTTAGACAGCACAACCCCCGCGTTCACCATGAAATATCGTAATAGGGCGAACTCAGTTGGGGTCAGCTCAACTAATTCCCCTGCCTTCCACACCTCGTGGGTGTCGTCATCTAGCTCAATATCGGCGAACGTGAGGTGATTACTGGGTTGACCAAAAGAACTGCGATCACTACGCCGCAAAATTGTTCGTAGCCGGGCAATAACTTCTTCCAAGCTAAAAGGCTTGGTGACGTAGTCATCTGCCCCCAAGGTCAATCCGTGGACGCGGTCTTCTATTGCGTCTTTTGCGGTGAGGAAGAGGACGGGACCGTCATGCCCGGCTTCCCGGAGACGGGAGAGCAACCGGAATCCATCCATACCGGGCATCATGATGTCAAGGATGAAGGCATCGGGGTGAAAGCGCTGTGCCACTGTGAGAGCTTCTTCTCCGGAAGATGCCGCGGCCACCTTAAACCCCTGGTATTTAAGGCTGACGGTTAGCAGCTCAACTATTGATGGTTCATCGTCAACAACAAGAATTTTTGTTCCGGTGTAGTCGGGGAAACCGCCAACATCTGCATGAGCAGGAGTAATAGCGCTGCTAACAGCGTTGGTAGCACTGTTGTCTGTACTACTGGTACCACTAGTCATTCTGATGTCTCGCTTGTCTCCAAAACTCATATTTCTATTGTGTCCACAGTAGCTGCACAGTTTCTACAACGTTCCTGAAAATTTGCTGGAAGCAACAGAGGACTGGCAATTACTGGAAATACACACGCCTTCTCCATCCTTTACCGTTAAAGTTTTTACTAGGTTGTCAGATTTAGGTAGTTACTACCTACTTGTGCAAACACCAGAACTATCTGACGTCATCAACGAAGGAACGATATGAAGCTGCACTCGCTTTCTCGTAAGCTCATCGCCGCCGTCGCTAGCGTGGCTATGCTCGCTGCCCCCCTTACCGCAGCTCCTGCAGAAGCTGCACAGAACAGCGTCACCCAGGGATGGGGTAAATTCCACTGGGGTTCTGCTACCGCCGGATTCCAGGTAGAAGGTAGCAACTACGACAGCAACTGGCTGCGGTATGTCAACCGTGAATCCAAGAAAGACCCGAAGAAGGTCAACCCCATTAAAAACGCTACGGACTTCCGTCACCGTTACAAGGAAGACCTTGGCAATGCACAGTCCATGGGGCTTAACACTTTCCGTATCTCCATTGAGTGGTCTCGCATTGAGCCCAAGAAGGGGCAGTGGAACTGGAAAGAAATCCACTACTACGACGACGTCATCAAGACCATGCGTCGCAAGGGCATGACTCCCATGATTACCACCGTCCACTACGTTTACCCAGGCTGGGTACAGGACCAAGGTGAGTTCATGAACAAGGAGACCTTGAAGGACTACGAACACTTCGTAGACTTCATTGCCAAGCGCTACGGCGGCAATGGCACCATGTGGATCACGTTCAATGAGCCCCTCGTCTTCTTCGGCCACGAAGTAGAAATCGGCAACATTAAGCGCTCCGATATGATCCCCTTCATGAAGAATGTGCAAGAAGCACATAAAATTGCCTACCGCACTATCAAGAAATACGATAAGCACTCCCACGTTGGCTCCAACGAGGCCTACCTGCCTTTCGTCACCTCTATTGCGGACCAATTCTTCTTCAAACGTGTGGAAAAAGAACTCGACTTCGTTGGTATTGATTACTACTACACCGTTGCCCTCTCCAACCTCTCCGCCATTTACGGTGCAACGTCTAAGTTCGACAAGATCGATCCCCAGCCAGAAGGCATCTACTTCGCCATCCAGCACTTCTCCACAGCATTCCCCGGCAAGCCTGTTTACATGGTAGAAACCGGTATCCCCAGCTACAACGGAAACCGCCCCGATGGCTTCACCAAGGGTGACTGGCTGAATGACACCGTGTTCTGGGTACAGCGTGCGGTTGCTGACGGCTATCCGGTAGTGGGCTACAACTACTGGTCCATTGTCGATAACTACGAATGGGGACAGTACGATTCCCGCTTCGGTCTCTACACCGTTAATGCGCTAACCGACCCCACTTTGAAGCGTATTCCTACTAACGGACCTGCAACATTCCGCAAGATTACTGCCACCGGCGGTGCTCCACGCGATTACAAGCTGAAGTCGCCACTGCGCTTCTGCCCGCTTTCTGAGGGTATTCGCTCCTGCGTAAACCCGCCGAAGGTTGACGGACCGCGCGCAGTCCTCAAATAAAAGCACCTGTGGCATATAGCCATGTAGATATGGCTTAGCAGTGTTGTCGCCGCATAGGAGGGTGGGTAGACTCTTGCAGAAAGAGTTTATCCACCCTCCTCTTTTTCCTCTTGCCTCTTTCTGAAAAGGATCACAGAGGACTGCAGAGGATCGCTTAGGTGAATAACGCTATTACTTACGCATATAATTACTGTGCATTTATCTGTGCATCTACGATCAGCGAGGAACTATGACCACCCCGACACAGCCCAAAGACGACTCCAACGAGACTGCTCCACAAGAGGAATCTTCAGAGTATCGTTCTGCTCGCCGCAAAAAGATTTTTGCTGGTCTTTCCTTCGGGCTCGTCATTATTATGATCCTCGCTATCACAACTTTCGTCGATAGCCACCCGCACAAACAGGAAACCCAAGAAGCACAGCTCCCCGCAAGCTCGATTAATAGTTTCTGGACAACATTCTGCCCAGGTTACGACACTATTGCCACAGACCTTAATAATTTCGCCGTAAAGAAGGGCGAAAGCACAGAAAAGTACCTAGACCGCCTCAGCCCCACCCTCGAACGAGAGGCTGCTGACTTCCGCGACTCTGCTCTTCGTCTTAACAACAGCTCCGTCATGATGTACGGAAACAAGAACCAGAAGAAAACCTTGCAAGAGCTTGTCGATGTTATGCGCGAAAGCGATAAGACTCTTAGCGAACGGGCTGTTTACCTCCGTAGCCACCCCATTACTACACAAAAGGAGCTAGAGGACCTTACTGCCGTTATCCAGAAGGTGTACAACCGCTACTCCGAGGCCGCCTCGAAGGCTACTACTGCTATTGGTATGGGGGATAAGAAAACGACCGAGAGCATTAAAAAGATTCCTGAGTGCAAGAAGCTTTTCGATCAGCAGTCGAAGAAGCCCACGACGAGTACTACGCCCAGTGCTAGCGCAAGCACGTCCGCAAGTACATCTGCAACGTCTACAACAACAGCGGAATAAGCTCAACGCCAAATACGCTAGCAAAACCGCTAGCGAAGGGCTTCGTCTGTGCACTGTATGAAATACACTGTACGGAATGCTCTGTACGAAGTGTGCACTGCGTGGAATAAAAATAAGGGTGGAGCTAGAGACGGGACTTGAACCCGCAACCTTCCGATTACAAGTCGGATGCGCTACCAATTGCGCCACTCTAGCCGGGCTTATCCCATCCTAATGGATAAAGGCGCCAATGGTGGAATTTATCTGCACAAGCATTAGTACTGGGAAAAATGAGCGCCCTCACCTACTATGGAATTGATCACACACTCATCTAAGGAAAATGTTTTATGCCCCCGAAGACTAGCGATATTACGCGTATTAACCACGACAATTACGGTCCTCTGGAAGAGGAAACTGCCCGTCGTGCGCGTCGTGTCGTAGCAGGCTACGCAGAGAGTCCTGAGCAAAGTCTCGAACTGATGAACATGCTTGGAGTAGGTTTATCTGACTCAGAGGAGTGACTATGTCAGACATTGGCGGCGGTCAGCCTAATAAAGACGACCAGGTTACTTCTGGCGTCAGCACTGGAGAAAATGCTGTAGAAACCGTCGATGCCACTAAATGCGCAGATTTTCTTGTTGTTGCTAACAGACTTCCCACCGACCTCGTCACTAATAAAGATGGATCGCAAGAGTGGAAGCGTAGCCCCGGTGGCCTAGTTACTGCTCTTGAGCCCATTCTCAAGAAAAACCACGGTGCGTGGATTGGGTGGCCTGGCGTCCCAGACGTCTCCCCTGAACCTTTCGAACAGGATGGTAAAACTGTTGTTCCGTTAGCTCTTAGCGCGGATGAAGTACAGAACTACTATGAGGGTTTTTCCAACGATACCCTGTGGCCCCTCTACCATAACTGCATTGTTCCCCCTACCTATCGCGAGGACTGGTGGCGAAGCTACCAAAAAGTTAACCGCCGCTTCGCAGAGCGTGCTGCAGAAGTAGCCGCCCCTAACGGCATTGTGTGGGTAAACGACTATCAGCTGCAGCTAGTACCGCAAATGCTGCGTGAGCTACGCCCCGATGTTCGCATTGGGTTCTTTCTGCACATTCCCTTCCCCCCACTAGAACTCTTCGACCAGCTACCCTGGCGCGATGAAATTATTGATGGCCTGCTCGGCGCAGATCTTGTGGGATTCCACTTGCCCCACGACGCCGTCAACTTCCAACGCCTTACTTTTGTGCGCCGCAAGCATGCTATTACCAGGGGACAAATTAATACTCCTGGCCATTATGGTGAAGTTGCTGTTCCTATTGGCGACAATGAATTTCGTTCCGTGCGTGTAGGTGCTTTCCCAATTTCTATTGACTCACCCCGCTTTAACGCTACGGCGCGGCAGCAAAGTGTTAGACGTCGCAGTAGGGAATTGCGGCAAACGCTTGGTAACCCCGAAAAAATGGCCTTAGGCGTGGACCGTTTGGATTACACGAAGGGGATAGAAATTCGGTTGGAGGCACTGCACCAGCTTCTTCAAGAGGGTCGTATTGATCCAGAAAAGTTTGTGTTTGTTCAGCTAGCCACACCTAGCCGTGAGCGAGTTGACGCTTACCGCGAATTACGCTCACGTGTTGAAGAAAAGGTTGCCCGTATTAATGGCGAGTTCGGTTCTGTTGGTAGGCCCGTGATATCTTACCTGCACCAATCAGCTGGTTTTGAGGAGCTGCTGGCGCTTTACCGCAGTGCAGATGTCATGCTTGTCACACCACTGAAAGATGGCATGAATTTGGTCTGTAAAGAGTACGTTGCCGCAACTACTAACGGAAACGGAGCTCTGGTACTATCCGAATTCACTGGTGCTGCACGTGAACTACGCGCTGCATACCTGTGTAACCCCTATGACATCGAGGGTGTAAAAGATGCAATAATGAGTGCACTTACGGACTCTGACGAGGAACGCCGTCGGCGTATGCGTGCGCTTCGTCGCCAGGTTCTTACCCACGATGTTAACCGGTGGGCGCATTCATTCTTGAATGCTCTTCCGGAAAATTCAACACCTAAAGTGAACACACAATTGAAGGATTAGGTTAATGGCCAAGCTTGGCGCAGCACAGAGCCCAGGATATCCTTTCTGCTCCGAGGCCCCTGCTGAAAATGATCTTCCGCCACGCCGCAGACTGATTCTTGACACCATTAGAGAATCGGATTCGCCCCTGCAACCGCGGGAGATCGCCACTAAACTCCATTTACATCTCAATACAATTAGGGATCACCTCTCCTCACTGGTGGACGACGGTCTTCTTATTCGTAAGGCTGTTCCGCATGTTGGTCGTGGGCGCCCCGCTATTGCCTACATGCCCCCTCCGGGAGAAGATGAATCTCCAGATCGTCGCACGTCACATGCGCTTATTGCGATGCTATTGGACCATCTTGATGAAACGTCTCCCGTCCCCGAGGTAGAGGCACGGCGGATGGGTGAAAAAATGGGGCGATACTTGGCCACTACCCTCGATAGTGATCGTCCTTTCTATCTTGAACTCTTGCGGTTAGCTCAAGATTGGGGATTTGAAGCCTGCTGGCACAGCACCACCAATACGCTCACACTGGGTCGTTGCCCCCTCGATTTAGAAAAGATTTGGTGTAACCTCCTTTCAGAGATTCACTCGGGTGTCCTTCGGGGAGTAGTAGAAGGCGCTGGACGTAATGGTGACAATTACACAGCGACAACGCATGAAGACGGCACTAGTTGTGTACGTTTCTTCGAGTGATATAGCCGCCTCCTAAAACACCTTCTATAGCAACAGTGCTGTATAAGTTTTGTATGGGGTTCTGTAGGAAACTACAGAACCCCATTTTCATACATAGATTATGTAACGAATCTTTTCTGAAGACCGGCTGAAAAGCGTTACCTTCGGTACGATGTGGTGTAGTCCTTTACTCACAGGAGTCACATGCTTCCCACTCGTCACGACCGCTTCACCACCCTCCCCACCACTTCTCACGATGCTCTTGTTCGCAACATAACTACTGCCGATACAGCTCGCAGTACACACAAGATGCGAAAGCCACAAAAGACTCTTATATGTCTTTTCACCACTGTGCTTATGGGGACTACTCTTCTTAGCGGTTGCAGTTCGCATGACTCCACGGACACTGCTGCACACTCCACTACGCCGTCATCGACCACCGTTACATCGTCCCCCAATGCTTCCGCTAATTCTGGTGCTTCCGATACATCTTCTTCCAGCGAGGAGGATACCTCCGATGAGGCTGATACCACTCAGCCCCTAGACGACACGTCCACTTCTCCCACTGATGTATCTACACCGTCTCATACTTCTACACCGCAACGTCACCTGTCCCCTTCACCGACAGCACCAGAGGCACCAGATGCCATTCAGCCGGGAAGCATTCTCCCGCAAACTCACTTAGATACGAAGTATGCACCGCTCGGGGTGCCCGATATGAGTGACCCCCACGCCAGTCCCCTGCGACCCCTGGTAATAGTTGTGAGCCTTACCCGTCAGCAAACTGTGCAACTACACGACAAGCACACTGGCGAAAAAATATCGACTATCGGTTCACGTCTTCCACTGGGAGGAGACGCGCTTTCGCAGCTGGGCGATGCCCTTGCCGGCTCCTCCGCTTTTAGCAGCCAACACCCCAATGCGTGTGTACGCACGTGGGTGGAAATCAGTTTCACCAAGTGGGGTACATACGCAACATACGTCACAGGTACCGAATGTCCTGCCCGGACAAAAATTACCGCACAATTACCCGGTTTTTCCAGGTAGAGAAAATATACTAGCCGGCTTCGTCATCCTTAGGTACCCTGGATATAACTAGAAAATATTCATGATTTAATCCTGATAGAAGACGAGCATGAAGCGATCTCATACGCCAGAAGAAGCTATCATTCTTGAGGCTAAACGAGAGCGAACTGCCGCACGAAAACTACGGTCACACAACCGTGAGGAACTTCGCGAGCTTTACCGAACCGGACACCCCGATAGCTTCACACGCGACGATATCTGGCTCTTCGTCGTGTCATGTTTCGGTGTTGTTTTGGTGATGGCCGCAATGGCGTCCCTCAACACTGTGCTCCCCGATATCGCTTTAGCGACGCGGGCCAGCCAGTCCCAACTTACCTGGATTGTTGACGCCTACACCCTCACCCTGGCAGGTCTACTACTCCCCGCCGGCGCCATTGGGGATCGCTATGGCCGAAAAGGTGTTTTCATTGGCGGCCTTATTGTCTTCACACTAGGGAGCCTTGTCCCCATCTGGTTCGATAGTGCTAATACACTTATCGCTGGACGCGCAGTATCCGGTTTTGGTGCTGCCTTCGTCATGCCCTCTACCCTCTCCATTTTGGCGTCCCGCGTCCCCAGCCAGAAGCGACCGCTTGCTATTGCTATCTGGGGTGCTAGCGCCGGTGTGGGTGCTGTTCTGGGTCTTGTGGGATCTGGCGCTATTTTGTTGCACTCCAATTGGAAAGGCATCTTCGTCGGTCTGGCTATCCTTGCCGCCATTATTGCTATTTGTTCTTTCACCATTGAGGAAAGTAAAGAAAAGAACCCACCCCGCTTTGACCCCCTGGGCGCTGTACTATCCGCAGTTGGTATAGCACTACTCGTTCTAGGACTTATTGAAGCCCCCACCGAGGGGTGGGGAAGCCCCAGCATTATCGTTTGCTTCATTACCGCTATTGCATTTATCGCTGGTTTTATCGTGTGGAAATTAAAGTGCGACCACCCACTGCTAGACGTTCGCCTGTTCGCTAACCGCGGGTTTGGCTCCGGCGCTCTTTCCCTCCTTATACAGTTCGCTGCCACCTTCGGTGTTTTCTACACCCTCGTTCAGTTCATGCAGCTTGTGCAGGGATATAGCCCCATTAAGTCCGCCTTTAGCATGGCTCCGCTGGTACCGCCCTGTATTATCTTCGCCCTGTTATCCATCTGGGCTACTCGCAAGATTGGGCAAAAGTGGCTGCTAGTTGTGGGGCACCTTATTCTGGCTGGTGCACTCCTGATGATGATCTGGGTAACGCGCGACAGTAGCTACGGGTACATCACCGCCTACATGCTGATTTTCGCCACTGGCCTAGGTCTCACCGCAGCACCCGCCACCACCGCTATCATGCTGCAAACCCCGGAAAAGAAATATGGTGTTGCCTCTGCCGTCAACGATGCCGGCCGCGAGATTGGTGCCGCACTTGGTATTGCCCTCAGCGGTTCACTACTCACCACCTTCTACAGCAGAAACGTTGACGATATTGCGGGGCGCGTCCGCGATACCCTCGCCATGGCAGAACACATGGGAATGGGACAACCCGGTAGTGCAGCCAGTGCCCACGATGCTATTACGGGCAGTCTGGCCGGCGCGCAGGCAGTCGCGGAGCCGCTGGCCCATAACCCTATGACGCAGCAGCTGGCCGGGCAGCTTATTAACGATGCTCAAAATGCTTTCATCGATGGCCAAATGTGGTCGTCTATTGTGCTCGCAGCTCTACAAGTTATTACCGCCATTATCCTGGCATTCTGGGCACCCGGCTTCCACACAATAACGTCAGAAAAAGATGAGGAAGCACTGAAGAATGCCCGCCAGTCCATTCCTGCTTCATTAATGGATGCGCTGGATAAAGCTGCCACGCAGCGGCATCTCCTGGTTGCTACAGACTTTGACGGTACGCTGGCGCCACTTGTCCGAAATCCTCGAAAAGCTGCACCTATCCCCGGCTCTCTAGAAGCACTGGATACGCTGGCGACTATCCCCCATACAAAAGCCGCTATTGTGAGTGGTCGCGATATTGCCGGACTTCGAAAAGTGGCCCCCGTGACGCGTGATGTCACACTTGTGGGATCCCATGGGGCAGAAATATCGGATAGCGACCACGAGCTCACGAAACACCAGCGGGACCTTCTCAAACGTCTTATCGAAGAAGTTACCCAGACCGCGGATAGTATTCCCGGCGCAACAATTGAGGAGAAGAAATACGCCGTCGTTCTTCACACTCGCACCGCTCAAGATCCTCATGAGGCGAAGAAACGCACTGTGGAGTTAGAAGAGCGACTGTCTGCCGTTCCCGGTGTTACTCTTACACGCGGTAAGAAAGTCTCCGAGTTCGCGGTTATTAATACCACAAAAGATGCTGCTTTAGCGTCCCTTGCTGCCCGTTGGCCCACCGGCGCAGACGCCATACTGTACCTGGGAGACGACGTTACTGATGAGCATATTTTTACTGGACTACCAGCACGAATTACCACACCACAGACAGAGATTATTACGGTGAAGGTGGGAGAGGGAGACACTGCTGCACAGTATCGTATTGCTAACGAGCTGGAGGCAGCAGCCGTCCTTGATTACCTATGCGAGCAACGCAACCACTACGCAAACGCACACTTCACATGGAAGGACCGTAAGCAGCACCGTAAGGATTCCCGGTCTCGCGCTCGCCGCATGGCCTATAGCGCAGACTAGTAGCGCACGTTAGTGGCGCGGAGGCGCGGAGGTAACGCCGGGTTGGAAGACACACTCCAACTTCTCGGATTGAACCGGACCGTTTTCGCTGGCGAATAAGAGTTCGCCGGCTCGCAAGCCCTTCTCTTTGAGCGGCTGCACAACAGTTGTGAACTTTTGTGCAAGTGCTTCAGGAATACCGTCAAACCCAGTAATCGTGAGATCGTTGGGAACGGAAATATTGTGGCCGTGCGCGTACTGCATAGCACCGAGTGCCAAAACATCCGAGGTGCAGAGCAATGCGGTGGTCTCTGGGCGCATAGCGAGAGCTTCTTGGGCAGACTGAACACCGGAACTGTAATTGTTCTCGAAACTTTCTAGAACAAGAATGTCGTTGGGGTCAATACCGTGGCTCACGGCGGAATCTAGGACAGCGCTAATACGGTTGGCCTGAACGTGCATACGCGCATTTTGTGCATCGTCAAGAGAAACTGGGCCATTGTGGCGTACCGGGTTCAGACGAATGCTCAGGATGGTGACTTTCTTATGTCCCGCGTCAAAAAGATGGTCGGCCAGCTTTTTCATAGCGGAATAGTCATTGACTGTAATAGTGGGAATACCAGGTAAATCAGCTGGCTGGTCCGCAACCACTGTGGGGATATTGCGGTCGATGACGGCTTCTAGGTAAGGGTCTTCTTCTGCAACGGAGTAAATGACGAAACCATCGACGCTAGCCTGGTGGACAACGTTAGCGGCGTGGTTGGAATCGCCCACTTCTGATGCGGGGATAAGGGTAAGGCCACTTTCGTGCTTACCGCACGCTTCGGCGAGTCCGGAGAGGAATTGTGCGGCGGCGGGGTCGCGTACTGCGAAGGCGAGTTCCTCTGTGAGGAGGAGTCCTATTGCGCCTGCTCTGCGCGTTCTTAGGGAACGGGCAACGGGATCCGGGCCGGGGTAGCCCAAGCGCTTTGCTGTTTCCAGGATACGGGTGCGTAGATCTTCCGAGAGCTGATCGGGTCGATTATAGGCATTGGAAACAGTCGTGCGGGAAACATTGAGTTCTTCTGCAAGGGAGGCGAGGGTAGCACGTTTTGGCTTGGACTTAGGCATAGTTTCACTGTTCCTGGTGTATTTCGTCTGCTGGATCGATTCTAAAGGTAAAGCACTCTCACTAGCGAATAAGGCCTAGCGTGTTGATAGCCGAAAAAGCTAAAACACGAAGAAAAACGGGAAAAAGGAGTAGTACCCATCACTTAATAATAAAATTATGTCACGTCACATACTTGTTGCCATGCTGAAAAGTATTTTTTCGCTGTGTACGAGACAAATCGCCAGATATAAAACAACGTGCATTAGTTGAACATCGTTCTGAAACTTACCATTAAGATGCAAACTTTCTTGGAAAGGAACCTCATGTCTGGTCATCTGTCCAACCTGAAACGCCGGCTTGCAGCAGGACTCCTCGCCCTCACCACCGCAGTGGGATTGGGAGGCCTCACAGCCTGCAATAATGACTCCTCATCACATGACGCTGACGGAATCAACATTGTTGCCAGTACTAATGTCTATGGCTCCATTGCGAAAGCTATTGCCGGAGATAAAGCTACTGTCCACTCCATCATCAAAGACCCCTCAGCCGACCCACACTCCTACGAAGCCAGCCCTAACGATATTGCCACGCTCAAAGATGCCGATATCGCTATTGTCAACGGCGGCGGCTACGACGAATTCGCCGTCAACGCTCTGGCCGACCATGACCAGAAGAACGTCATCACCGCTTACAGCTTCCTCAAAGACGCCCCCGACGCCAAGGACACCGATAAGCACGACGACGAGAGCACAGACGAACACGAGCACGCTCATGAGGAGGGACACCACCATCACCACCACGACGGTGAAGGCCCCAACGAGCACGTCTTCTACAATATGGACGTTGCTAAAGACGTTGCATCCTCTCTTACCAAGAAACTGAGCGACCTGGACCCCTCCAATAAAACCAGTTATCAGGACAATGAAAAAACCTTTGATCAGCGCATCGACAAGGTGAAATCAGTCCTCGACAAGATCAAGAAGCAGCACACGCACGCTCGTTTCCTACAAACTGAACCCCTCGCCGTCCACTTCGTTAACGTAGCCGACATGAAGGACGTCACCCCTGAAGGTTTCGCAGAAGCAATGGAGGAAGGCAATGATGTCTCTGCTCTCCAGGTAGCCGGAATGCGAGACTGCATTATTCACAAGAAGGCTGACGTTTTCCTCTACAACACTCAAAACGCTAACTCCACCACAAAGGACATGCGTGAACTGGCAGAAAAGCACCACGTTCCCGTCGTGGACCTCACCGAAACACTGCCGGAAAACAAGGATTACACCACCTGGATGCTCGACAATGCGAACGCTCTTGCTGACGCTCTCAACGTCAAGTAGCAGCGTCAAAGAGTAACGTGCATTCCTTGTACCGGTGCTCGCTAGTCCATCACTGAAGTGCTGATATGCCGAAGTGGTGAATCAGTGAACTAATGAACTAGCGGCACCGTACTGAACTCGAGTGGGGGTTCCGCATTGTTTGCGGGCCCCCACTCCTCAATCCTCTTCTTGTGACTGCCTCATGACACAACCTGTGCTTAGCCTTCATAAAGCCGGAATGGATGTTCCCGTCCGTCACCCTGACCCGGGCGCCCCCAAAACTCGCACTCTCTGGAATGATCTTTCCTTAGACGTGCAACCAGGCGAATTTATTGCTGTTTTGGGACCCAATGGTTGCGGCAAAAGTACCCTTTTCCGCGCCATACTAGGACTTACCTCGCTCACCCGCGGCCGCGCCCTCGTAAACGGAGAACCCGTCCATAAAGGACTCTCCTCTGTGGGCTACATTCCCCAGCAGCGCACGCTTGACGCAGATCTTCCCATGCGTGGCCGGGACCTTATCCAACTAGGTATTGATGGCCATAAGTGGGGCTGCTCCAGCTTCGCCTCCCGGCGGAGGAATCGCGCAATAGTACAGCGTGCCATTGATGAAGTTGACGCGCAGGCTTTCGCGGATCGCCCCGTCGGCACTCTCTCCGGTGGCGAACAACAACGTATCCGTGCCGCACAAGCACTCGTCGCCAACCCCACCCTGCTCCTTTGCGATGAACCGCTCCTAAGCCTCGACCTCACCCAGCAAAAACGCATTGTGGAGTTAATTGCTCGGCAGGCCCGCGACCATCACACGGCGGTACTCTTTATCACCCATGAGATAAACCCTGTTCTCCCCTACGTGGATCGCGTCCTCTACCTTACCGAGGGAGATTACCGCATTGGCCCCGTCGATGACGTCATGACCACTGAATCGCTGACGGCGCTCTTCCACTCCCCCATCACTGTCGCCCGCGTAGCTGGCCAGATCGTTGTCGTAGGAACGGAAGATGCTCCCCACCAGGAGGCCGACCACCATGCATGAACTTAGCAGTTTCTTCTCCGGCTTCTTCGACTGGTCGGTGACGAGCAACCTCCTCACCTACACATTTGTGCAGCACGCTCTTATCGCTGCAGTACTCTTGGGCCTTATCTCTGGACTTATTGGGCCGTTCATCGTCATGCGGCAAATGTCCTTCTCCGTCCACGGAACCTCAGAACTAGCCCTAACAGGTGCGGCTGCTGCCCTGCTCCTCGGAACTTCGGTGGGAGTCGGTGCAATTATTGGGTCTGTTATTGCCGCACTTCTCTTCGGCATTATGGGGAAGAAAGCCCACGAGCGGGACAGTACTATCGGCGTGGTCCTCTCCTTCGGCCTTGGCCTAGCCGTCCTCTTCCTCCACCTCTACCCAGGTCGTACGGGAAGCCAGTTCTCTCTTCTTACCGGGCAGATTGTGAGCGTCTCCGACAGCCACCTCACCACCCTGGTGGTGGTGACGGTCGTCGTAGTAGTAACGCTGCTCGCTATTGGCCGCCCGCTTCTCTTCACCTCAGTAGATGACTATGTTGCTGAATCCCGCGGCGTGCCTGTACGTCTTGTGAACGGGCTCTTCGCAGTGCTCGTAGGCCTAGTCTCCGCAGAGGGTGTGCAGATCGTAGGAGCGCTACTCGTCCTTAACCTGCTGGTGACGCCCGGCGCGGCCGCTCTCCAGGTGACGAAACGCCCCGGCATGGCTGTTCTACTCTCGGTAGTATTTGCGGAGATTTCCGCGGTGGGCGGAATTCTCTTGTCCCTGGCCCCGGGTGTGCCGATGTCGGTGTTTGTGACCTTCTTGAGCTTCCTGATCTATCTCATCTGCCGGGCTATTCCACAGAAAGCCTAGGGGTCAGAAATCTAGGGTCACACTAGCGTCCTATGGCCTAGCGAACGCGCTCTTACAACTTTTCTGTAGTGCCTTACTGTGCTTTTAGGCGACGCTGCCGGGCGAACTCGGAGAGTACTACACCGCATGCCACAGACGCATTGAGGCTTTCGACGTCACTAGCCATGGGAATGGACATAATGGTGTCACAATTCTCGGAGACAAGCCGCGAAATGCCCTTCCCTTCGGATCCCACGACGACAACAACGGGGCCGGTGCCGTCGTAATTATCCAGGGTGGCGTCACCGCCTGCATCCAGGCCAACAATTTGGCAGCCGGCTTTCGCATAGGCCTGTATGGTGTGGGTGAGGTTAGTGGCGCGGGCGACGCGCAGGCGGGCAGCAGTCCCGGCGGAGGTTCGCCAGGCGACGGCCGTCATGGAGGCACTGCGGCGTTCTGGGATAACAACGCCGTGTCCCCCAAAAGCGGCGGTGGAGCGCACTGCCGCGCCCAGATTGCGGGGGTCGGTAATGTTGTCGAGAACGACAATGAGGGGGGCTTCCCCTTTTTGGCGGGCGATGTCGATCAGCTCGGAGGGGTCCGCGTATTTATAGGGTGGAATCTCCAAAGCAATGCCCTGGTGCATGCCGTTTTCGGAAAGCCGGTCAAGTTCCTTACGGGATACTTCCTGAATAGGCAGCCCGGCGGCCTTAGCGGTGTTGATCGCTTCAGTTAGGCGATCATCGTTGCTGGTTCCTTGGGCAATGTAGAGTGCAGTGGCGGGGACGTCCGCACGGAGGCACTCTACGACGGGGTTACGACCCAGCACCATTTCTGGCAGGTCGCGTGTCTTGACGTTACTGTGGCGTTGCCCCGTTTGACGTTTACGGGCAACCCGTTCTTGCTTTTCCGCATACCAGTGGCGGTCTTGTGCCTTGGGAGTGGCGCCGCGTCCCCGACGGGCGCGTCGCCCTTGTCCGCCGGAGCCCTTTACTTGGCCTTTTTTCGTGCCGGCGCGGCGGACAGCGCCGCGGCGACCTGAATTTCCTGCCATTAGTTCTCCTCCTGTAACGACCACTCGGGGCCAGCTGCTGTATCGGTAATAGCAATACCTGCCTCATTAAGACGATCGCGCACGTCGTCGGCGACCGCCCAATTCTTTTCCGCCCGTGCCTCGGCACGACGCTCCAATTCGGCACCTACCAAAACATCGAGAGCATCCATAGCTTTTGCGTTGGCGGAGTTATCGGCGTCGCGCCACTGGTCAGACAGTGGGTCGATGCCGAGCACATCGGCCATGGCGCGGACAGTTCCAGCAATGTCGCGGGCACGGTTCTGGTCGCCGGATTCTAGGGCGGCGTTGCCGGCGCGGACTTGGGTGTGTATTTCTGCTAGTGCAGCGGGGACACCTAAATCATCATCGAGAGCATTCTCGAAAACGTCAGTCCACATTGTTTTTTCGGGTTCACTACCAGTGCGGGTGACAATGCGATGGAGGAAGTCCTCAATGCGGCGATAGCCTGTGGCCGCTTCTTGAAGAGCCTCTTCGGAGTATTCCAGCATACTGCGGTAGTTGGCAGATCCCAGGTAGTACCGTAGTTCTACGGGGCGAACCTTCTCCAACATATTGGGAATGGAGAGAGTATTGCCAAGGGATTTACTCATCTTTTCGCCAGAGAGAGTCACCCAGCCGTTGTGGAGCCAGTAGTGGGCAAAACCATCGCCGGCACCATGCGCCTGCGCAATCTCATTTTCGTGGTGCGGGAATTGCAGATCCAGTCCGCCACAGTGAATATCAAACTCAGAGCCGAGATAGGTGGTGGACATGACGGAGCATTCAATATGCCAGCCGGGGCGTCCCGGCCCCCAGGGGGTGGGCCAGCTGGGTTCGCCCGGTTTTGCGACCTTCCAGAGAGCGAAGTCTAGCGGGGAGCGTTTACCTGTGCCGGCGGAGTCGCCTTCCTCCATGTCCTCAATCTTCTGGCCGGAAAGGCACCCGTAGTCCCCCTTGGGATCCTTAGACCACTTAGCAAGATTGAAGTACACGTTGCCATCAGCGGGGTAGGCGTACCCCTCATCAATAATGCGTTGAATGTACTCCACCATTTGGGTGACGTGCCCTGTCGCACGCGGTTCCGCGGAGGGGGGTAGTACACCAAGCATGTCGTAGGCTTTGGTGAATTCGCGCTCAAACGTGGAGACCCATTCCCACCAGGGGCGGCCATTCTCGGCGGCTTTGGTGAGGATCTTGTCATCAATGTCGGTAATGTTGCGGACGAAGGCAACATCGTTACCTTTGGCGAGGAACCAGCGACGCAGAATGTCGAATGCTACACCGGAGCGTACATGCCCAATGTGGGGGTAAGTCTGCGGTGTTGCCCCACAGAGGTAGATGGAAACATGCCCCGGTTTTACGGGGACGAAGTCGCGGATGGATCGGCTAGCAGTGTCATAAAGTCGCAAGGTCACGCGCTTGATTCTAGAGGAAAGTACGCTTTTACGATACTTTCTACCGTATTTATCCCGCCATGGGTTTTATTCCATGTCCCTATTCGTCAAGTGACGTGCTCACGCCCTCACCCAAGTCCATACCTAGGTCCATGCCTAGATTGTCTGCAATAACCTGCGACACGGCTTGGGCGTAGTCGGCGGGCATAACAAGAGCGGTAGCAACAGCACCAATACCTTCACCGCGCCCCGCAAAACCTAGCCCATCGGTCGATGTTGCAAGGACAGAGACCGGTGCCCCCAGTAATTCGGTAAGGACGTGTTCGGCTTCCAGACGGCGCGGCCCCATTTTCGGACGATTGCCCACCATCTGTACGGTGGCATTCAGAACTACCCAGCCACTATCGGCAAGGAGTTCACGGGTTTCTGTGAGGAGACGTTCCCCTGTCACGTCGTCGTATTCGGGACGACCAACTCCAAAAATGGTCCCGAGATCCCCAATACCTGCCGCGGAGAGGAGTGCATCAATAAGCGCATGAACCACCACGTCTGCATCGGAGTGGCCAATACATCCCTTATCGTCTGGGAAATGCAGCCCGGCCATCCAGCATTCGCGGTCGGCTCCTATTTGGTGGGCATCAGTGCCGACGCCAACGCGGGGGAAGAAATTGCGCCAATTCGCAGTCTCCATGTGCGTTTATCCTTCAGCATCCTCTTCCATAATGAATTGGGCGAGGCGTAAATCGGTGGGGGTAGTAATCTTGAGGGCTTTCTCGTCCCCGGGCACAGTAGCGACACCAAACTGGAACTTCTCCAAAAGGGCAGCGTCATCCGTGGTCGAGAGTCCCTCTTTGCGGGCCTCCTGGTGCAGCGTCCATAACAGTTTCGCGTCAAAACCCTGCGGGGTTTGTACCCGGCGTAAACGAGTACGATCTGGCGTTCCCAGAACATTGCCCGAACTATCCACCATTTTGATGGTGTCCACAACGGGAAGGGCGGGAACGACCCCGGCTGCCACGTTCTGGGACATGATGGTACGTACTCTTTCCGTCACAGTGGAGAAGAGCTCTGCGGGGGCGAAGCACCGGGCAGCATCGTGGACAAGGACAATGCCGATAGTTTCTTCCGGATCATCCCGCATGATGTACTTCAGCCCCTCATAGATAGAGTCGGAGCGGAGTTCACCACCGGGGAATACTCGCACAGGTGTGGCGAGGTTGAGACCCTGGGCTTGTTCCTGCGCGGTGGCACACATATCAAAAGCCGCCATGATGATAATTTCATCCACAACATGGCTGGCATCAATACGCAGCAGGGCGTGTTCTAGCAGCGTGTGATCGCCAACAGTAACGAATGCTTTGGGGAGGCTAGCACCCAATCGGTGGCCGACTCCAGCAGCAGCAACAATGGCTACTACTTTTCCATCTTTTCGGTCTGATGCAGACTCAACCATAAAATTCCTCTCCTCCACACGAGGGGCTCCCCCACTACTTGCTTTTATTTTTTACTCTTGCTTTTACTGTTGCTGTTAGCTTCTTCTCGTGCGGCTTCCGCAGCAGCTTTACGCTCACGTTCAGCTTCTTCCAGAAGAGCGTCAATTCGCTCATCACGATCAGTGTCTTTGGAGCCTTCCGCGAGAGCCAGTTCGCCAACGAGTACCTGGCGTGCCTTTGACAGCATTCGCTTTTCCCCAGCTGACAAGCCACGATCCTGCTCGCGCCGCCAGAGATCACGCACTACTTCTGCAACCTTATTCACGTCGCCAGACGCCAGTTTCTCCTGGTTAGCCTTGTAACGGCGAGACCAGTTCGTTGGTTCTTCAACATGGGGAGTACACAATACTTCAAAGACTCGTTTCAAGCCTTCTGCATCGACGACGTCGCGAACGCCTACTTCCTCAACATTCTTCCGCGGAACCCTCACAACGAGATCGGACTGCTGAATATGAAGAACCAAGTATTCTGTTGGCTCTCCTTTAAGAGTGCGAGTTTCGATATCGACAATTTGGGCCGCCCCATGATGGGGGTAGACGACAACGTCTCCGACGTTAAATTCCATGTGGTGTATTCCCCTTTCAACCGCCCCATTCTAGCATGAGTCTGACCTGGACTTTTCAGGATAGGTTTACATGCTACCAGCACGTACTATTCACTATGCCGTTTACTTTGGGATTTGCCGCGCATGGTGTGCGATTTATTCTTCTTTTTAGAGGAATGAACAGGGGATTTCTGTGTAGTTGAACTCTTCGCTGTACTCTTCTTCGAGCTCTGCTTCTGTTGCTCCGTACCTTGTCCTGTACCCTGCTCTGTACCGTATTCCGCTTGGGACGACGGAGTGGTACTCGACTCATCTTCGTCAGTTCCGGCAGAATCATCTTCTCCTGCGGGGAGAACGTTAAACGTGGCAGGTTCGCCCATTTCGCTGTCTAACAGTGTGTACAGCTTGTACGCACCAGGAACAACTGCTGCTGCCTGGGCGGAACAGTTCCCATCAGAATTTTGACGGGTACCTTCCCAACTCACGGTGAAACGGCGACTCTCATTGGGGGCAAGGACTTCTTTTCGATCCTCCGCGGAGGTGTAGCAGATCTCTGATTTCCACACTGGGCGATTCGCTTTTATCGTGTAAATCTCATAGCGCTGGTGGGCTGCCCCCATCTCAGCCTTGCATGATTTCTTGGATTTATTCGTGATCTTCATAATGAGTGGAAGATCATTTCCCTGGGCCACATTCGGGCGACCCACTTGTGCCTCAATCTGCAGATCGTCGGAGGAACAATCGGCAGCGTTAGAGTCTTTCTCCGCCACGGTAGACGTTGAGGTTACGGTAGAGGAACCGGCATCGTCTTTACCATCTTTATGCTTGGTGACGGCCGCCACGATACCCCACACGATAAGGATAACGACGATAACAATAGCAATGATGGCCACTAGACGACGCCGTCGATAAATCTCGGGTGGTAGTTGACCTTGCTGATCGCGGTAATCGTGTTGTTCCATACTCACCCTCTCACGATAACCAAAAATAGGGACGCTGGCTGCTCATTCCCCCCTTGTGTCTTAGACTGGGCAAGTGACAGCCAGTTATCTCGCTACTTCTGATGCCCACCACCGTCTCCTCCAGTGGTTTGACGGCGCCCGCCGCCCCTTCCCCTGGCGTGCACCTGACGTATCCGCGTGGGGAGTATTGGTCTCCGAAGTAATGAGCCAACAAACCCCCATGACCCGCGTAGAACCAGTATGGAAAGAATGGATGACACGCTGGCCAAAACCCCACAATCTAGCACAAGAAAGTTCTGCGGAGGTGGTGCGGGCCTGGGGAAAACTTGGTTACCCGCGGCGTGCACTTCGCCTACAAGAGTGTGCACGCACGCTTGCCACCTGCCACAACGATATCGTTCCGCAGGATATTGACACGTTATTATCACTGCCCGGGGTGGGGTCTTACACTGCCCACGCAGTGGCCTGCTTTGCCTATGGGCACAATGTTTCTGTGGTGGATACCAATGTGCGGCGCGTTGTGGCACGCGTTGACCATGGCCACCCAGACCAGGGAAAACCTAGGGAAAAAGCGGACTTGGCGGAAGTATCCGCCCTACTCCCTGCAGATCGTGCTACTGGCGCCCGCTTCTCCGCAGCATTAATGGAATTTGGGGCACTCGTCTGCACGGCACGTCACCCCCATTGTACAGAGTGTATTCTGGCTGATTCCTGTGCCTGGGTAGCGGCTGGACAACCCGTATGGGACACTGCGACCCACGGGGCACGCCCAAAACCACAAAAATTCACTGGTACTGACCGACAAGTTCGCGGTCTGCTTCTAGATGTTGTGCGGGAGCACTCTGGAGGGGTGGAAAAGACCGCCCTCGACGTTGTATGGCCAGATGATACACAGCGCGAACGCGCTTTACAGTCCCTGCTAAGCGATGGCCTAATGGAGTGTTCTGCGCATGGCTATTATGGTCTAGCCGGCGAGCACTTCGTCAACGAGACGCTCTAGATCTGCGGCTGTCCATCCCGGATAACCATGCAGGCACGAAACCCACTCGGTGGGGATAGCAGACGCTCCCCAACACGCGCCCAGTAAAGCACCCGCAATGCACGCCACTGTGTCAGTATCATGGTCCAGGCTGACGGCCTTCTGGATAGCTCCGCGGAAGTGTTCACTGCCACGTCCCGGGGTGGTGGCAATGGCATGCCATGCACAAACAAGCGCATCTACTACCCACCCATTAGTTTCTACGTGGTCGGCAATATCTGCTTGCTCAGCTGCCTGGAAGTGTTTCACCCAGAAACGCTGCTCTTCCGGCTCAGCATAATTCTGCAGGTAGGACAGTACACCCTGTACTGTGCCCACCAGAATGGCGTGGCGAATACCTAGTGTCCATAACCGGCAGGCCTGCCGGGCACGCAGGTCATAGTGGGTGAGGTCGGAGATCATTCCTGCGGCTTCAACGGCGTCAGCCCCCTTCCCCTCCCCCAGGTAGGCGAGGGCCACTGGAGCTGTACGCATAAGTGAACCGTTACCACCTTTACGGGTTCCCGGAAGATGCTTTGAGTCCCGCAAGAGTGCATCGGCAGTACGTGCATGGCTCATGTGCAAGACCTGTTTTGTTTGCGTCCCTATAGTGGCTGGGTTCGTGTCCGCCCAGTCTTGAAAACCAGCTGCAATACTGTCCAGGGCAGCAGTCGACAATAACTCGTGATGCGTGGCGGCCGTCTGCAAAATGACGGTGCTCATGGCGGTATCGTCTGTCCACTCACCTGCAGTGCGGGTGTCCTGGGAGGATTCTTTTGCCGTGCTCCAACCTGGCCGCATCGTAATGTCTCCCTGGCTGGCAATTTCGGAGGCGGTTAAGAATTCGTAGGATGCGCCTAAAGCGTCACCTACTGCCGCTCCTACAATAGCGCCTAGAGCTCGATCGCGGATGGAGTTATCCAGCATATAAACCTCTCAGTAAATAACCCAGCAATGCCCCATAGCACCACAGCCTGATTCCACACCGGCTGTGTCCAGGTCGCATAGTGGGTCGCATATCATGGGTAGAAACGGGGCACGAGTTAGCGTTGATCGTCCTGTACGTGCTCCACCTATTCCACTTGTGGAGCTTCTTCCTGGGACGTGTCCGAAGAAGTATCCGCTTGTGGGACTTCCGATTTCACAGTGGTAAAGGTGAAGATGGCGTCATCGTGGGCACCTTCTGCGTCCCAGTCAGCGACGTCAACCTTGATAGTGTCACCAGCGACAAAGTCACCAAAGATGATCTTTTCGGACAGTTCGTCCTCAATGTAGCGCTGAATAGTGCGACGCAATGGGCGGGCACCTAATACGGGATCGAAACCGCGCTTTGCCAGCAGTCGCTTCGCCAGATCCGACACCTCCAGAGTGAGGTCCTGGCCACGCAGCTGCTTCTGTACACCGGCAAGCATGAGGTCCACCATCTGGAGAATCTCGTCCTCGGTGAGCTGGCGGAACACAATGACGTCGTCAATACGGTTGAGGAACTCGGGACGGAAGTGCTTCTTCATTCCCTCGCGCACTTTATTCTGCATGCGCTGGTAGTTACTCTCATTCGCATTCTTGGAATCCTGGAACCCCATACCCACGGGCTTGGAAATGTCCTGGGTGCCAATATTGGACGTGAAGATAATAACCGTATTGCGGAAGTCCACTTCACGGCCTTGTCCGTCCGTCATGCGGCCTTCGTCAAGCACCTGCATGAGGGAGTCATAGACACGCTCGTGGGCCTTTTCAATCTCGTCAAAAAGCACCACGGAGAAGGGGCGACGGCGTACTTTCTCCGTCAACTGTCCACCTTCTTCGTAGCCCACATAGCCGGGGGCGGAACCAAAGAGGCGGGACACCTGGTAGGAGTCGTGATACTCGCCCATATCGACGGTAATAAGTGCATCGTCGTCGCCAAAGAGGAACTCTGCCAACGCCTTCGACAACTCAGTTTTACCGACACCAGATGGGCCAGCGAAAATGAATGTTCCTGCGGGACGCTTCGGATCCTTTAAACCGGCGCGGGTGCGGCGGATAGCACGCGCCACCGCCTGCACTGCCTCATTCTGGCCAATGATGCGCTTGTGCAGCTCATCTTCCATGTGTAGCAGGCGGTTAGATTCAGACTCGGTGAGCTTAGCGACCGGAATACCCGTCCAGTTAGCTAGTACTTCCGCAATGTTTTCCGAATCAACAATGGCGTCCGAGGCGGATTCACCATCACGCCACTGCTGTTCACGTTCCTTGCGTTCCGCAATGAGTTTCTTCTCATCGTCACGGAGGGCGGCAGCCTTTTCAAAGTCCTGATTGTCGATGGCAAACTCCTTGCGGCCACGGACTTCTGCGATCTTGTCATCAAATTCGCGCAGGTCCGGTGGGGCAGTCATGCGCTTAATACGCAGCCGCGCACCTGCCTCATCAATAAGGTCAATTGCCTTATCCGGCAGATAGCGGTCGGTAATGTAGCGTGCCGACAAGTCCACTGCGCTAGCAATAGCTGCATCGGTAATAGTGACCTTGTGATGCTGCTCGTAGCGATCGCGCAGGCCCTTCAGAATTTCGATAGCCATTTCCTGGGTTGGCTCCGGCACCTGAATGGGCTGGAAGCGACGTTCCAGGGCAGCGTCTTTCTCAATGTGCTTGTGGTACTCATCCATGGTGGTGGCACCAATGCACTGAATTTCGCCGCGGGAAAGACGCGGCTTCAAAATATTGGCGGCGTCAATAGAACCTTCTGCTGCGCCTGCGCCAACCAGCGTGTGAATCTCATCAATGAAGATGATGATGTCGCCGCGCTGGGTGATCTCCTTGAGAACTTTCTTCATACGCTCTTCAAAATCACCACGGTAGCGGGAACCTGCCACCATGCTGGAGAGATCCAGACTGTACAGCTGCTTGTTGGCGAGGATATCCGGGACATCATCGTGGGCGATGGCGAGGGCCAGGCCCTCCACAACGGCGGTTTTACCAACGCCAGGTTCACCAATAAGGCAGGGGTTATTCTTGGTACGCCGGCACAGTACCTGCATAATGCGCTCGATTTCTTTCTCGCGCCCAATAACGGGGTCGAGCTTGCCCTCTCGCGCTGCCGCAGTAAGGTTACGGCCGAACTGGTCAAGAACAAGGGACGTAGACGGAGTACCGCCCCGCCCGCGTGATGGTGCAGAGGCTGCTACCGCGGCAGCAGCTGGCTCCTGAACATTCTCGGCTGCCGGAGTACCCCCCTGGTACCCGTTGAGCAGTTGGATAACCTGCTGGCACACGCTCGGCAGATCCGCACCTAGGTTCGTGAGAACCTGGGCAGCAACACCGTCACCCTCGCGAATAAGCCCCAGCAGAATGTGCTCGGTGCCAATGTAGTTGTGTCCCAACTGTAATGCTTCGCGGAGGGAATACTCGAGGACTTTCTTTGCCCGCGGAGTGAAAGGAATGTGTCCGGAAGGTGCTTCAGTACCTTGCCCGATAATTTCCTCAACCTGTTCGCGGACAGATTCAAGGGAAATGCCCATGGCTTCCAGGGCTTGGGCGGCAACACCTTCACCCTCGTGAATAAGCCCTAGCAGAATGTGCTCAGTTCCGATGTAATTGTGGTTGAGATTGCGGGCTTCTTCTTGAGCCAGCACAACCACACGGCGAGCGCGATCTGTAAACCGTTCGAACATTAGTCTCCCTACCTGTCTATGCATTCCCTATTCTATAGAACGCGCGAGCGGGCTAAATAGTTACATTCACACTAAGGCGATCTTCTGGACGTATTTCCCTGCCTACGAGAGTGAGAAATGCGTCACAAACACTCTTAAGGATGACTGTTGCCACTATTACTTCGACTGTGGCTTCACCATGGGGAAGAGAACCGTCTCACGAATACCCAACCCAGTAAGAGCCATCAACAAACGATCAATACCCATACCAGTACCACAGGTAGGCGGCATACCCTGTTCCATGGCCTCCAAAAAGTCCTCATCAAGTACCATCGCTTCATCGTCGCCAGCCGCCGCCAAACGCGCCTGATCCTCAAAACGCTGACGCTGAATAACCGGATCTACCAGCTCGGAATACGCCGTCGCCAATTCAAAACCACGCACGTAAAGATCCCATTTTTCGGTAACACCGCGCTTCGACCGATGATCGCGAGTAAGTGGAGACGTCTCCACCGGGAAGTCACGCACGAAAATGGGGCCCTCTAGCTGATCGGCGCAGAGATGCTCCCAAATTTCCTCCACCAGCTTGCCATGCAACCAGCCGGCATTCTGGGGAACCTCCAAACCGATAACCTTGGCAACATCCTCGAGCTCTTCCACGGAGGTATCAACTGTTACCTCCAGCCCAATAGTCTCCGGGAACTTCCGGTGCAGTGCCTCATTGAGGGAAGGATACATTTCGATGGTCTTCCAGCTATCACCACCGAAGTCATACTCACTACCATCGGCCAAGGTGACGGTAGTCGATCCGAATACTTCCAGCGCGATCTCCTGGATAATCTCCCGCATCATGACGGCAGCATCATCGTAGGTACCGTAGGCCTGGTAGGTCTCCAACATGGCGAATTCTGGACTATGCGAAGAATCCACACCCTCATTACGGAAGTTGCGGTTAATCTCAAAAACACGATCCAAGCCACCCACAACACAGCGCTTCAAATACAGCTCCGGAGCAATGCGGAGGTAAAGATCAATATCCAAAGCATTGGAATGGGTAGCGAAAGGACGTGCCGCGGCACCACCATGCAGCGTCTGCAGCATAGGGGTTTCCACCTCGAGGAAGCCGCGACGCTCCAAAGCGTGACGCAGTGCCCGCACAACCTTAATACGTACGATCGCATTCTTACGGGCCTCTTCCCGCATAATGAGGTCCGTATAACGATGGCGAATACGGCTATCCTCACTCATCTCCTTATGTGCCACCGGCAGCGGACGCAAGGACTTAGACGCCATAGCCCACCGCGTGGCCATAACGGAAAGCTCACCTCGCTTAGAGCGGCACACACGACCCGTCACATAGACAAAGTCCCCCAGGTCTACGTCAGCCTTCCACTCCGCTAAAGCATCCTCGCCAATTTCTGCCAGCGACAGCATGACCTGCAACTGTGCGGCCTCGCCTAGGGCAGTGGTGGCAGCTGTATCGTTGGTAACACCCTCTTGCAGGCGGGCAAAGCAGAGCTTACCGGTGTTGCGAACGAACAGGACGCGACCCGCAATAGTGACGACGTCATCAGACTCATCACCGTCTGCCAGCGAGTCATAACTCTTATTGTCAATAAGCTCACGCAGTGTATGCGTACGCGGTACGACAACAGGGTACGGATGGCGATCCTCATGGCCTTCCGCCGCCTCTTCTAACAGGCGTGTGCGCTTATCCCTCCGGATACGCATTTGCTCTGGAGTCTTGTCCTCGGCGGAAGAGGATGCTGCGGCAGCCACGGAAGAATTATTGTGCGGGGTTTTTTTGCGATCAGTCACGCTCTCTAGGATAGTGCCTTTTGCCAGCTAGATGAATCTGGCACAAAGATGGAGAACAGAGGACACTACATTTCGTGTAGGCAACTATGGCAACTGCTTGTAATTGCGATAACGAGCACAGAAGTCCATACGGTAGGAATTATGAGGTGATTAATTCCACATACGATGAAGAAGCTGTACTGGATAACACTACAGCCGATGCGACAGCTACGGTGGATACCACCACAGCTACTGTAGAAGCCGAGCCCACATCTCGACTCCCACGTTGGTTGCGCGCCCCGCAACCAAAGCCGTTACGTCCTCAGAAAGAGGTCGATAAGCTCTACCCCCGCCTACGATTCCAGGTGTTCATAGGTATCTTCATCGGCTACGCCTCTTTCTACCTCATCAGAAACAACGTCAGTCTGGTTGCAAATACTCTTTCCGAAAACGGACTTAGTAAAACCGACATTGGCATTATCGCCAACTGCCTCCTTCTGGCATACGGTTTCTCAAAATTCTTCGCCGCCACCATCAGTGACCGTGCAAACGCTCGCTTCTTTATGCCCCTGGGACTTATCCTCTCCGGCCTAACCAATATCCTCATTGGTATTTCTGCCGACGGCACCATTTCGGTAAGTATCTTCGCCGTCCTCATGACCATCAACGGCATCTTCCAAGGTATGGGCTGGCCTCCCGCCGGCCGCGTCATGGTGCACTGGTTCTCCACCTCCGAGCGAGGCGGGAAAATGGCGTTGTGGAACATTGCTCACAACGTCGGCGGTGCTCTCTCCGGTGCACTCGTCGCCTACGCCCTCGACCACTTCGGATCCGACAATTGGGCCTCCGCCTTCTGGTTCCCCGCAGTGATCTGCTTCATTCTAGCTATCATCACCTTCTTCCTTGTACGAGATAACCCCCAGTCCATGGGGCTACCCTCCATCGAGGAGTACCACAATGATCCAGCACCCGTAGAGATTGACGAAGCTGACAAAACAGAATCCACGTGGCAGACCATTCGCCGCCATATTCTGCGCAACCCCACTATGGTGTACCTCGCTTTCGCAAACGTCTTCGTCTACACCCTGCGCTATGGCATCGTCTCCTGGGCACCCCTCTACCTGGCACAGGTCCGTGGCGGCTCAACTAGCCAAGGTATTGCTGGTTTCTCCATCTTTGAAATCTCCGGCATTATCGGCACCCTCCTCTGCGGCTGGATCTCCGACCGTGTATTCAAAGGCCGTCGCTCCGTCACCGGCATTGTCTTCATGGTGGGTGTCATTCTCGCGGTCCTGCTCTACTGGCTGCCTTCAAATGATGCCCCCATGTGGGTTTCCTGGACAGCACTAGCCCTTGCCGGTGGCCTCATCTACGGCCCCGTTATGCTGATCGGCTTGCAAGCCCTCGACCTGTCCCCCACCCATATCGCAGGTACCGCAGCAGGCTTCACCGGCCTCTTCGGTTATGTACTAGGCGCCACCATGGCCTCCACCGGCATAGGTGCCATCGCCCAGCACATGGGGTGGGGTGCAGCCTTTATCTTCCTTATTATCTGCGCTGTACTATCCATCGTTCTATTGGGCCTCGTTGACCGCAAGGAAAAAGAAATCCTTGCTAAAGCTCGCGCCAAGCGCGACGCCGTCCGCGCAACCCAAGAGGAAAATGCAACAGCAGAGGAAACCAAAACAGCAGAAGCAGAATTGGAATCCTAAGCCTCCGTATTTCACTATCCACCTACATTAAAAGGCTGCCTGCCTCGTCGTAACGATGAAGCAGGCAGCCTTTTCCTCTAGATTTCCTCCAGTATTCCCGTACTTAAAGCCCTTACTTACCGAATAAGCCCAAGATGGCGCAAAAGGAATACATACCCGCCCCGACGGTAGAGATCATCAAACCAAAATGCCCAGTTATGGGCACCTTTCTCCGCTATCCGGAACGTAAAATGCGAACGATTCGAAGAATGCTCAACCAACTTTTTAAAAACCACTGTATTAGAGTGGGACGCCACCTCCGCAGTAACCGCAAAAGGTGACGGCTCCACCCCCGTCAACGTTTTTCCACTACCGCACGACACACGCACAGGCATGGTGTAGCGGCGAATATTTAACGCCGGGTCATGTGCTTTCCACTGGGAACTGGGCCACGCACCCCACATTGCGCGAGGACGATACCCCATTAACGCACTTCCCATTGCCAAAGAACTTGCCTGCGCTGGTGCTGATAACGTGTAGAAACCACTCATCGAGTCCACCGCGCTATAACGTTCGGGGAAACGCTGCGCGAGATTCATAATGCCCACTGATCCCATGGATAACCCCACTAATGCTGTGGAATGGGGACGCACTGGAACACGAAAATACTGGGAAAGGTAATGAGGTAGCTCCTGGACAAGGAAAGTTTCCCAGCGAATAGTTTTCCCATTATCCAGTGGGGACGCGTAATCGGTGTAGTAGGTACCAGCAGCGTAATCACCGGAAATGGGGGCAACTAAGGTAACATCGTAGTTCGCCAAATGGCCATGTAGATCGCCACCAAAAATAAAACCATTGTTCTTATTGTTGGTGCCGTACCCGTCAAGAGCCATTACAATACGCGGATTACCAGGTGTTTTCGCCGGCATAATCTCCACCGGAATTGTCCGCTTCATCGCGTGCGAATACACGTTACACTGCTGCAGACCACGCCCAAAAACATCCCACGTGCAGCCCGGACGAAGGTAACTGCGATGCGGAGAATACTGTCTGCCAGTAAGAGGAGCACCCACTGGAATTTGTGGGAACGGTTCATCGGCAAGAACGCGGGGCTGTTTTTCCTGCTCCGCAAACGCACACGGTGCAGCGTTAGTGAAGAACACTGCAGACATAAGAAGTGCACCAGAAAGAGCACCGGCGACAAGGCGGCGTGAAAGAGTAGCCATGGTGTTAGTCCTCAGAGATACCCAGCATGAGACCGATATTATCGTGGCAATATGTTCCGTCTGCCAGATAGGCAGACACAAGAAGCCGCGCATCCCCCTCTGCGGGAGCGGGGCCCAAATCATAATTTGTTACCGCAACCTGCGGGTCGTGGAGCTTAGGCTCAGCCATAAGAACATTCTTAGCTGCCGCAACAACGCCCTCGCTACCCTCGCGGAATGCATGTGCACCGGCAACCAAGGCGGCCGGTAATGCCTGTGCTGGGGCCATGCGGGGTTGCTCACTGAAGCGGCTAATAGCTACACCGTCGCTATTCCGCAACGTGTCCACACCCGTCACTGTGGTGGGAAGGCACAGATCTTTCACAAGGTGACGAAGTGCCACCAGCTGGTAAAAATCCCTCTCCCCTACGAAAAGACGCTGCGGATGCAGGAGTGACAGCAACGCCATGTGCACAGTTAATGACTCCTCTATCCCCGGTGGAGGAGGAACAATAACGTCAGGATCATTGAGCCGTACCATAGTGCGCAGTCCATGTGGGAACAGTGTTTCCCAGGCGGGTGCGAAGAAGAGTGAGGCGGGGCAGCCCGGCAATGACTGCAGGAATTGGCAGTCCGCCGCAACAGCATCAAGGTGAGCATTGTCTGCGCATAGCGATGAGACAATGACGACGCTGCCGGGCACACGCGCAGCGGTCTCAATGACTCCAGCGTGCCCACCGTGTAAATGGCCGTGCGTAGGCACCACAATAAGTTGCCGATGGGTAGCATGCAGAGCTCGTGCTACCTGCGCAATACTTTGCGGATGTGTATGGCAGGTAACTGTACCTGGATGGTATCCGGGGTTGGAAAGCATTTACGCGTCCCGCTCCAGTCGCTTCATAATATCTGCCAAGCTAAGACCATTAGTGTGCGCGCCTGACTGTTCCTGGTCATGGCTATGCGCGGCATGGTGCCCGCCTTCTCTTTCTGCATACGCTTTTTCGGTATGTGCAGAAGCGCTGGCATTGTCTGTCGTCCTTGTCCCATGTGAGCCATGTCGACCCGTGCTAGCTGAAGCAGTAGAAGACGCGGAAGATGCCGAGGATGCTGGGGATACTGTAGCTGCACCATCGTGAGCGCGCTTGGGACTGTAGGAACTATGGGAAGATTTATGAGTGGACTGGCCAGAGCTAAAAGCGTCCCAATCTATAGTTGCGGACTTCTTCGCTTGTTTTTCTGCTGGCTTTTCTACCGGCTTTTCAACTGGCTTTTCTGCCGGTTTTTCTGACGAGTCCTCTGCTGAATCTTCCGTTGAGTTGTCGATATGATCCATGAAAAAGCTGGGGACAACAATACTCGACAGCGTGTCATCACCGGCACCAACAGTATTTCCGGTAGTACTTTCACCCGGGTGACGTGTTTCAAACACTACCTGTGCATCGTGAACAACGTGTGCTTCTGGTGTGTCATCTTCTGTGTATGTATAGGCGTACCCCTGTGTGGCGAAATCGTAATCCGAATCACCGTAATCGGGGCTAGCCTCAGCATAGGCAGAGCTGGAGTAATCAGAGCCAAGGTCATCAGCATCAGAGTAGTCAGTATCGGAAGAATACCCATAGGAGTTATCCGGGTAATAGTAGTAGCCTTGACCATCGCTAATAGCGAGCTGATCATCAAAATCAGGATCAAAGAACTGCGCCAACGAAATCCGTAATTCCGAAAGCTCTTCCCGCAGCTGCTCTACTTCTTCCCGGGAGGCTTCCTCCAGCTCCTCGCGGCGTTTCTGTTCTGCCGCATCACGCTTGTCGAGTTCACGCTGCAGAGCACGCTCATAGTCCTCGGCGATAAGACCATTTCGCGACGTGTACTGGCTGGCCCGGCGCTGGTAGTACATCATAAGAAGAGCACCCAAGACAGCTGCCCAGAGGGCTACCCCCACGGCTACGCGCAGTCCTACATTCGAATCTGTGAGCATGATGACAACAGTGGCAGCAATAGCCAAAACGACCAATACCACTAAACCCACTATGGGCCACGTATTGTGAGAGTGCGAGGAACGACTCACACGACCGCCGTCACGCTCTTCTACATCTGCTGATTCGGGTGCATCCATACCGTCGAGGATACCGGGTTTTGCGGGAGAACTGCACTGTTTACCAAAACTAAGTACTGTGATTACTCAAGAATTTTTCGCATACTGCCAGCAATAACGTTATGTTTGTGCGCCAGCAGCGTCTTTTTCCATCTGATCCGGCGGAATTCGGCACGCTCGCTCTAGTACTAATCCCGCCACCGCCAGCAGGAAACCTGCCACGGTAAACACAATAATGCCGGGAGAATCTGCCTGTGCAGCAGATAATGTATGGATGCGGGGCCACACATAAACACCGGAACCTATACCGGCACCACAAAAGACAGCCCCCGCAAAAGCGGATGCCCTGCCTAACACGAATGCGCGGGCGGCGCGGACGGGATGCAACTGGTGATGATCCTGCCCCACCTGGTTACGTTCGATAGCGCGGTGAATGTAGAAAGCCAGGATCCCGTCAACAATAGCGAGAATGATGACGGGGATACTTACCCAGATGGTGAAGTCAGCCAGGGTGGAGTAGAACGTCGACACCATCAGCCAGGCACAAAATGCGCATACTGCCGCCCATACCAGAAGAGAGCTGACAGACGTGAGATGCAGTTTGTTATCGTTCTGCGGCTCCTCGGGAGTGTGCTCAGGTGTCTTCATGAAAGCGCTCCTCCGGGAACAAGCTGAAGGGTGACGTCTCGTTGAATGCTAGTCTCTGCGGCCGGATCTCGTGAGCGTAATGCGGTAAGTGCCTGCCGAAATTCTGTTGTGAGGGGAAGATTTGGATGGTGGTAAGACAGTATTTCCAGGGCGGGTACCAGCACAAAGCTCCGTTCTAGCGCATACGGGTGCGGGAGGGTGAGGTGGGGGTCGGTGGAAATAATGGGGGTGTTATTGTCATCGTTGTGCCAGCAGGCAATGATGTCAATGTCTAAAGTACGTGGCCCCCAATGCACTTCTCGTGTACGGCCAGCCTGTTGTTCAATAGTCTGGGCGCGGGACAGCCAGTCCTGTGCGGTGGCGGAGATATCGCGTACCAGGACAGCGCTGTTGAGGAATTCTGGTTGGTCGGTTACTCCCCACGGAGCGGTCCGGTACACACTGGCATGGGCATAGCACCAGGGTGCTAGGCAGTGGGCTGCGTACTGTAATTGGGCAAGAGGATCGCCAATGTTAGCGCCAAGGGAGAGTAATGCCGTCGTCATGCGGAATACTGTCCTGGGGCAGAGGCGAGATCATCTCGGGTACGGGAGACGGTGACGGCAACATCACCAAACGGTACTTCAATGGGCGCCGATGGTTTATGCACGCATACGTCTACCCGCTGTGTGGGCGGATACTTCTGCAGGATACGTAGGGCAATACGGTGGGCGAGCGTTTCCACCAGGTTGAGGCTGGGGCCCGTCAACACTCGATATGCTATATCGGCAACTTCGGCGTAGTTGACGGTGTGGCATAGGTCGTCACTGCTTCCTGCCTGCCGTGTGTCTAGCCAGAATGACACGTCAACCGAAAAAGGTTGCCCGTCTTTCTTTTCGAAGTCTTCTACCCCGTGATAGGCGTGGGCAGAAATACCGGTGAGGTCAACGCGGTCTAGGCTAGGGCCAGTCCCTGGGTTCAGCACAGTTAGCCATCCTCTCGGAAAGGATTACACCCCGCCTGCCACGCCTGCTGTACCGCCAAGGCCTGCACAGTGCTAGGCACATCGTGGACGCGCACACCCCACGCACCATAGTGTCCGCAGAAAGCCGACACCACACTGGTCGCCAGATCTCGCTCCGGCGGCTCCGAGGGCCTTTCTACGCTGTAGCGTGAGTCCGTATCTGCCAACACGTCCCCCAGAAAACGCTTCCGGCTAGCCCCTATCAGCACTGGAAAACCATTCTTAACAAATGTAGGGAGGGCTTTCAGCAACGCCCAATCTTGGTCGCGGGTTTTCGCAAACCCCAAACCTGGATCCAGGATAATGTTGGATTCTTTCACCCCCGCGTCAAGAGCACGCTGGACAAGAATCTGCAGGTCCCCCATTACTTTGCCCACAATATCCGCATCGTTATAGGCGGCACCGGCAGCGTCCCCGAACTTGTCAGCTTGCCAATGCATCACACAGTACGGGACTCGCGCATCTGCCATGACGCGGCGCATATCCGGGTCTGCTTCCCCACCGGAGACGTCGTTAATAAGATCCGCACCCGCCCCCAGTGCAGCAGCAGCCACACTGGCCCGCATAGTATCCACGGATACCGTCACACCCTCCTGGTGGAGGGCAGACACGATAGGAACAACGCGGGCGGCTTCTTCTTCCGCGGTGACACGCGTAGCACCAGGACGAGTGGATTCCCCACCCACATCAATAATCTGCGCACCCTGCGCCACCATATCGCGGGCATGGGCAAGGGCTTTATCCCGGGTATTCCACTTACCACCATCCGAGAAAGAATCTGGCGTGATATTGAGAATACCCATCACTAAACATGGCGAATGAACCATGGCAGTCCTTCCTACATCCTTATCCACTAGCACTATCCACTGGCACTAGCAGCGGGGATCCCGAATAAGTGCCAACGCCTCCGCCCGCGACGTGGCATTAGCGCGCAGGCTGCCCCGCACCGCACTGGTAGTAGTGATGGCACCAGGTTTACGAATACCCCGCATAGCCATACACAAATGCTCGCATTCAATAACAACCACAGCACCACGCGCATCCAAACGATCCATAATGGCGTCGGCTACCTGGCCAGTGAGCCGCTCCTGTATCTGTGGCCGCTTCGCATAGAGGTCCACCAGCCGGGCCAGCTTCGATAAGCCCATAATACGGCCAGTTTCTTTATTGGGGATATAGCCAATATGGGCTACCCCGTGGAAGGGCAGTAGGTGGTGTTCACACATGCTGTACACGGGAATATCACGCACCAAAACAAGCTCGTCATAGCCTTCAGTGAAAGACGTGGCAAGAACGTCAGCAGGGTCGCAATGTAGACCACCGAAAATTTCGGTGTAGGCGCGTGCTACCCGGCTGGGGGTGTCGCGGAGCCCTTCCCGGTCGGGATCTTCACCAATGCCGATGAGGAGTTCCCGAACAGCGTGTTCTACACGTTGTGCGTCATATTCTCCGTAACTCATTTATCGCGTCGATTCTTACCAAAACCCCATCCACCGAAGAGGCCTCCACGGCGGTTATCGCTATCCCCGCGGCCATTCTGCTGCGCATCATCAGAATGATGGCGCGACTGTCGCTGTGACGAAGAATCAGAAGACTGCGTGGGACGACCCGGCTGCGCGGGTTTATCCGGGCTGGAGTAGTGAACAATATCGTCTTCACTGATCTCCGGCAAAGCCTGCTTACCTATCTTCGGCGGCCATTCTTCGCCGCGTTCCTTCGCCAGTTCACCAGGTGTCTTTACTGGTGGTTGTGTGGACGGAGTACGCTCGCCGAAATCGTCAAACTCGGTAATACGTGGGCGAGTCTCAATACTTCCTAGAATCTCCTCCAGGTCAGGGCGTCGCAGAGTTTCCTTCTCCAAGAGGGCAAAGGCGAGGTTATCAAGCAGATCCCGATACTGAGTGAGGGTTTCCCACGCCTCCGTGTGGCAGGCGTCAATAATGCGGTGTACTTCCTCGTCAATGTCGCGGGCAACCTCATGCGAGTAGGTGGACTTGGTACCGAGGGTGCGACCCAGGAATGGGTCGCCTTCTTCCTCCCCGTACTTGACGGGCCCCAGTTTGGCACTCATGCCCCATTCGCTCACCATGGCGCGGGCTATCTTGGTGGCCTGCTCAATATCGTTGGAGGCACCTGTGGTGGGTTCCGCGAACACGAGTTCTTCCGAGGTGCGTCCGCCCATGGCGAACACGATCTGGCTGAGCAGCTGGGTGCGGGTCCGCAGGCCGGAGTCGTCTTCTCCCGCCACCATGGAGTAGCCGCCGGTGCGGCCACGCGGCAGGATAGTGACTTTGTAGACGGGATCCATTTGCGGCATGGCCCATGCACAAATAGTGTGGCCAGCCTCGTGGTAGGCTGTCACTTTCTTTTCCTTTTCGGAAATAATGCGGCCAGTACGGCGTGGCCCGCCAATAACACGGTCGGTGGCTTCCTCTAGGTTGTCTGGGGTAATAGCTTTTTGGTTTTGGCGAGCGGTGAGCAAGGCCGCCTCATTCAAGACGTTGGCTAGATCAGCGCCGGAGAAGCCCACTGTGCGCTTAGCGAGGGCGTCAAGGTCGCAGTCTTTCGTGAAGGGCTTTCCTTCCGCGTGCACTTTGAGAATGGCTTGGCGGCCTTTCAGATCCGGGTTGGTGACGGGAATCTGGCGGTCAAAACGGCCAGGGCGCAAGAGTGCGGGGTCCAGGACGTCAACGCGGTTTGTGGCGGCAATAAGAATGACGCTCTGCCGGTCCTCAAAGCCATCCATCTCCACTAGTAGCTGGTTGAGGGTTTGTTCGCGTTCATCGTGGCCGCCGCCAATACCGGCACCACGCTGGCGGCCGACGGCGTCAATCTCATCAATGAAGATAATGCTGGGGTTATTCTTTTTTGCCTGGTCGAAGAGTTCGCGGACACGGGAGGCACCAACACCTGCGAACATTTCTACGAAATCAGAGCCGGAGATGGAGAAGAAAGGTACGCCAGCTTCGCCGGCGACAGCGCGTGCCAGGAGGGTTTTACCGGTGCCTGGGGGACCGTAGAGGAGGACACCGCGGGGGATTTTCGCGCCAAGTTTTTCGTAGCGTTCCGGGTGCTGCAGGAAGTCCTTAATTTCATTGAGTTCTTCCACTGCCTCATCTTCACCAGCCACATCCTTAAACGTGGTGGTGGGACGGTCTTTGTTGACGCCACTGGCGAAGGATTTACCGAACCCCATGGGGCCGTTCTTCTGCATTCGGCCGAAGAACCAGATCATGAGAAGCACCAGCAGCAGGGTGGGGCCTAGGTAGATAAGAGCCTGGGTGAACCAGCTGGACTGGTGTACTTCAGTTGTGAAGGCATCTACTTTGGATTCCTGCAGGAGGCTGAAGATGTCGTCGGCAGAAGCAGCCGGATACTGGGCGGAGAGAGCTTTCGCTTCGACGTGTTTCTTGTCCCCCGAGTCACCCTGTTTGGATGTGGATCCGAATAGTCCCTGCTTTTGTGGTTCCGCAGGTTCTACTTTTGTTTTCTTTTTCAGAATGACTTTGAGGACCTGTTCACGGTCTTCTACTACTGCCTTCTCAACATTGTCACCCTTTATTTGTTGCAGGATGGTAGAGGTGTTGACGGACTGGTAGTCAACGGAGTTGTTACCTCCGAAGAACGACAGGCCAACAAAAAGCAGCACGATAAAGGCAATAATGCCGATGTTACGAAACAGCTTCTTACGGTTCATGCACATGCGGGCCGTATGGAGTGGCCCATCCCTTCTCTAATGTATCTACGTACACAGTACCGGTTAGACGCCACTCACGCCTTTTTTCGCACAATACCCGGTTTATTCATTCATGCTTATTCATGCCGGGTGAAACGTCAGTAGCAGTTACTGAAAAACTTCAGGCTTCAACTTGGCGACGAAGGGGAGGGAACGGAATTGTTCGTTGAAATCCAGACCGTAGCCAACAACGAAATCATCGTCAATGTCGAATCCCACATCGGTGCACTCCACGTTAACAGTTTGGCGTGCTTCCGGTTTGCGCAGCAAGGTTACTACTTCGAGGGAGCGGGGGTTACGGGCAGAAAGGTTACGCAGTAGCCAGGAAAGTGTGAGACCGGAATCGAGAATGTCCTCCAAGATAACAACATCGCGGCCGGTAATATCGCGCTCCAAGTCTTTCAGAATGCGAACAACACCGGAAGAGCTTGCGCCGGCACCATAGGAGGAGACGGCCATGAACTCCATCTGGTTGGGAATGGGGAGTGCGCGGGAGAAATCCGTGAGGAACATGACGGCGCCTTTAAGGACGCAGATAAGGATGAGATCCTCGGGGTCATCAGCGTGTCGGGCGGCGGTTGCCTCGGCTAGTTCTTTAACACGCTTGGAGAGTGTTTCTTCATCGATAAGAACCTCTTCGATGGAGTTTTCATAGTAGGAGGTTGCTGATTCCGGCACAGTACTCATCGGTTTCCTCTGACGTGTCTGATCCGTGGTGGGGTCTCTACCAAATGCGGGGTGTCCGTAGGGCACGGTCTGTGCGTCCTACCTTTCGTAGGATAGTTTGTCTACACCCTAAACACCTAAATCTATTCAGAGGACGTTATCGAAGATGTCACCCTGAATACACCTCTAGAGACACGCTAATGACCATGACGGCAGCCATGCGCATGCCCGCACCCCATCGATAATGCAGATGATGCAGAATCTGCAGCCGGCACAACAGGCACAAAATAGAGCGCCTTATCCTGCCGTTTCACAATGTCTCCACCGGGTAATGCAATGGGACCTTGCCCATGCCAGTCCGTCACAAGACGCGCTACCTCCTGCAAATGCGTATAGCCTGCCTGCGTATGACCATGCGCATGCAGCCATAATCGCAGTACACGCCGCAATGTGGGAAGAGGAAGCTCACGCAATGAGTCCAGGGGAAGCTCCCCGCTGCCATCACTCCGCTGTAGTGCCTCCCGCAGTATGGTGTCTGCCTGGCTATCTAGTTCGTCAGCATCTTCCCGCACCAGTTGAGCTGTACGCGCCAACGCCGGCACAATCTCTCCCCCACTAATCTCCTGCAAAAGGGGAATTACCTCGTGGCGTACACACACACGCGTGAACGCGGAATCCTTATTTTGTGGATCATTCCACACGTCAATAGCGTGCTCCGCGCAAGCAGCATGCGTATCGGCACGGCGTAGGCCAAGCAGCGGACGCCCCCAGGGGTCATCCCAGTCACTCATGCCGGCAATAGCGTGCGGCCCCGAACCACGCAGCAAACCCAATAGTAGCGTTTCCGCCTGGTCATCTTGCGTGTGTCCCAACAAAACTGGGCGTCCAGCGCGCATCATATCCAAGGCTGCATAGCGGGCCTCCCGCGCCGCACCCTCCATACCGAGGCCGTTTTCATCGTTAATAACAATGGGAATAACAAGTGCCTCAACACATCCCAATTGACGAGCCTGCTCAGCAGCATGGTGAGCAACCTGCCCGGATCCTTCTTGTAGTTGATGGTCAACAAGGAGCGCCGTTACCTGTGCGCCGGTACGGACTGCCCCCGCGGTAAGTGCGAGAGAATCGGCCCCACCGGAAAGAGCCACACACAATTGTGCTGGCCTACCATGTTTCTCCCACCATGCGCGGACAGCTTTCGTCACCGCCCACATGTGGGGATCTCCAGACCCGCCAAACGTGGAGGCATGCGGCAGTGGCGCAGCAGAGCTCAGCACTGGCGTTTTAGACGGTTTAGGCAGTTTTGCCGGTTGCGGCGTCGACACCATCAGCTAACACCCCGTACGGTAAACAGTGGCGGCCAAGTTATCAACGAGCATCGTCGCCAACCAATACACCGTATCGTTCACCAGAAACGCAAAGTAGTACGGTGTATTCGAGCGGGCACTATACGCAATACCCGCCAGCGTACTGACATTATTCAACGATCCCGTTTTCGCACGAATATGGCCCCGCGCGGCAGCATTCTCTCCCCCGAAGCGATACCGCAGTGTGCCACTCTCCCCCGCCACCGGCAGATTATCGCGAATAATGTCCGTCACATCTCTTTTCTCGGAAAAATTATGCGGACGTAGCGTTTCCTCTATAGTGCGCGGCGCCAGACGATCATAGGAGGAAAGGCCAGACGTATCCTCCAAAACAGCACCCCGCGTAGGAACATTATGGGAACCCACAGTGGCAATTACAGCATCTGCGGCACCCCGGAAACTAGCCGGATGCCCCATCTCACTCGCAACTTCTCGCCCAATGGACTCCGCCAGCACATTATCGGAATGAATAAGCATGTCATGCAGACGATCACGCAAAGGCGCCGAATGTACCTTCCCCAAGGGAAGTAGCGCCAGAGGTGGTTTCCCGACCTCTATTTTTAGCCCATCAATGCCCAAATATTGGGCAAGCGTAGCCCCCACTTGCAGGGACGGTGTGGGAGTGTGGGGACTATACCAGCCAGCATCATGGATACGGCCACCATCGAGCATGGCCGGAACTATGGGCGCTATACTGCCGCCGCCAATATCCCAGCGATCCCACCCACGCGCCATATCTGGCCCCGTGTAGAAAGACGTATCCACAATCAGCCGCTTCGGCTTAATGGGAAGATACTTCACCTTGTGTGAAACCTGCTGGGCGAGATCCGAAATGCGGGCAGCATTCGTGTAAAACGTGGGGGCGGTAGCACGCCGTGACAATGTCACATCGCCCGTGCCACGCAGGACCAAACTTCCATCAATAGCCAGGTAAACGCCAGTTTCTTGCCGTTTTGTCGGCTGCAAAGTATGGAGAGCTGCGGAGGCTGTCAACAGTTTCGTAATAGATGCGGGAGCCAGCGCACGGTCAGCGTTACTCTGCCACACAGGCTTTGCACTATTACCCACCACACTATTACCCGCACTGTGCACAATACCGCCGAAAGAATTAACCCCACTAGCTTGGAGAACAGATGTTAAAGCCTTCTGCATTCTTTGCGTACACGCACTATTCCCTACCCCATCAATCCCGATGGCATTACTGACACCACCGCTTACCGCTAAAGATTCTGCCGCCGGGGACTCCGCAGACAGGGACGCAGGAGACGCTCCTGCCGTTGCGGAAGAAACAACCATTGCTGTTACAGTCAGCGCTGCACAGATAGAAGTACAGACAGAGGCACGAACAGAAGCAATAGCAGGAGTAGAAGTACGGGCCAAGTGGGAGCGGAATAGGCGAGAGGGCATACGCATAGACCTATGCTACTATCTTCTCTCCTTACACACTCTCCCTCCCCACACTGGTGACCTGGCCTAATGAGCCGGCTGACACCCACACGCCTGCAGGCTTGTCGCAAGCGCATCCAGCACTGGGCGGGCCGCAGACGGCTCCTCACCATTGATAATGAAGGCAAATACCAGGACACGCCCATCCCGGGTAACCACAATGCCCGCCAAACTACTAGCAGACGACAATGTTCCAGTCTTGGCACGCACCCAACCACGCGCTAGGGAACCGTCATAGAAACGATTGGAAAGAGTACCAGATCCACCAGAAACAGGAAGATCATCAAGGATTGCGCGATTCTGATCCTGTGTCGCAGACAAGCGAAGAACATCCACCAAAGTATGGGACGACACTCTGTTCTTAAGCGACAGGCCGGAGGCATCGAACATCGTCAAACCGACTGTCGTAACACCATTGTCGCCCAAAATATGGCGTATGGACTCCGTAGCACCAGCAAACGTGGCAGGCTTCCCCTGCTGCACCGCAATTTCACGGCCAATTGCCTCCGCCAACACATTGTCGGAATGAATAAGAACATCATGCAAGCGGGTAATAAGAGGCGCCGACCACACCCTCCCCAACATCGTAGACGTATTCGTCTTCTTACTGGTGACAGTAACATTATCGACAGCAATACCAAGATGCTGGGCAAGCGCACGACCCACTTGCATAGCAGGATCGACAGTGCGGGGGGAATCCTCCCCTGTTGCATCAAGACGGGCACCATTCACCATTGTGGGAGACATGGGGGCAATGGAACCGCCACCAATATCCTCCGTATTCCAGCCTGGCGCCATAGTAGATCCACGGTAGAGGGACGTATCAACAATAAGTTTCCGCACAGTGATGCCGCGTTTCCGCAGCATGGTTTCTGTATGCTGCGCAAGATCCTCAATACGGGCCGCACCATGGTAGAAACTATCCTGCCCTTTACTCGCATCAGACAAGGTAACGTCACCATAGCCACGTAATACGACAGTGTCCCCATTAAGGAGAAGAGTCTCCGTTTTCACCCGCTGCTCATCAGACAGCACACGGAGAGCCGCCTGGGCGGTAAGTAGCTTCATCACACTGGCAGACTGAAGAGACTTATCAGAATTCTTTCTCCACAAGTCTTTTCCCGTCATCGCATCCTGTACAGAACCAGTGAAATGCTCAACACCAGCAGCAGCAAGCAAACTATTAAGCCGCGAAGCCAACACATCAGTATCGGGAATAGGAGCATCTTTAGAAACGGGACGGAATGCATCGTCACGTTTATCAGTATCGGGAGGAAGCGCCACACCCTTCATCCAGGAGGACGCATCCGAAGAATTCAACCCCCGCACGCGCGGCACCACATTGAACGCCACAACGGCACCCACCACAAGCAGAAGAACCACCAGTATAGAGGTGGTGATGGCGAGACGCCTATGGTCTTTCATCAACGGCCCTTTTCCAAACGTTACGTGAAACGTTGCCCACTATTGTCCAAACGCATGCCACATTATGCAAACGCAATCCTGCTTCATTCTGTCACGAATCACAAGCTCCGTGCGACCCTGGACTATCCTGTAAGAAACTATTATTTCTTGCAGCAAAGGTTGGTTACACAATGAGCCTTGACGTTACCATCGAGATCCCCAAGGGTTCCCGCAACAAGTACGAAGTTGACCACGAAACCGGACGTGTCTGCCTCGACCGCTACCTCTTCACCCCCATGGCCTACCCTGCCGACTACGGCTACATTGACCACACACTCGGCGAAGACGGAGACCCGCTGGACGCCCTCGTCATTCTCCCCGAACCCGTCTTCCCCGGATGCGTTGTCCCCGCCCGCATCGTTGGCGTTTTCAACATGACCGATGAAGCCGGTGGAGACGACAAACTGATCGCCGTCCTCGACGACGTACGCTGGAACCACATTCAAGACATCAATGATGTGCCGCAGAATCTCCGCGACGAGATTGAACACTTCTTCGTCCACTACAAGGACCTAGAGCCCAACAAGGAAGTCTCTGGCACTGGTTGGGGCGACAAGGCTGCCGCTGAAAAAATCCTTGAACAAGCCAAAGAACGTTTCCAGGGCTAAAAGCGAGTAGACACTGGGCAGCCACAGCCAGACAGGTAGGTAATTTGAAACTGCCTACAGTGACAGTAGCTATACAGTGACTATGCTGCCGTAATACTTGCGATAGGACGATAGAAAGAAGACTCCGCCACTAACGTTGCCATGACGCTAATCGTTGTCATGACGTTAATTCTGTGGTGGAGTTTTCTTCTATTTTTCTATTCTTTCCATTCCTGGTTTCTTCCGATAGTTCGGTAGTCCCCCAATTCCTTCCCACTCGCATTAATTGAGTGGTGTCGCGTACCCGGTATTTGGTGACTAGTTCAATGTTTAGCGTCTGGTGTGTGTTGAGTCCTGTCCTGGGTGTTTGCGTCCTGTGTTTATCGTCCGGTGCCGTAGAGGGGATCATCAGGGTGGCGGATAGGACCGCGAGGGAGATTACCAGGTTGGGG
>NZ_WVRS01000005.1:2986-80010 GCF_011525565.1 Lawsonella sp. | reverse complement strand
CCCCAACCTGGTAATCTCCCTCGCGGTCCTATCCGCCACCCTGATGATCCCCTCTACGGCACCGGACGATAAACACAAGGGCACGTTAATTACGGAGCACTCCTCACTGTTTTCACGCCACCACGCCGGATATTTAATATCCGACCAGGTAACTGAGTATCTGAGTGGAGAACACACCAGCTTAGTGGCTAGTGGGAGGCTGAGTGCCTGGGGAGGCTGAGTGCCTAGCGGGATGTGGCCTGGTAGTTTGCCATAGGGGTTGCCCCCATCGGTGTCTGATAGATGGGTGCAACCCGTAGACCCTTCTTGGCCTGCTTCAGGGCTTTTTCGAGGTAGCTGGGGTCAACTTTCCACTGGCCTTTAACATTGACAGCTGGCACGGTGGGGACGGCTTGTTGTCGTAGGCTGAATGCGGCTAGGCCGGCGAGGCTGCCGTTGAACTTGTTGAGGTCTACGACGGCCGGTATTCCGGGGACGCTTCCGCGGGATGTGTACTGCCAAATGTTCCAGTTGGCCCATCCACCGGGGAGTGGTTCGGTGGGGTTCGCATGGTTGTTGTAGTCGGCTAGCCACAGTGGTGCGAAGCTGAAGATGGGGGTGTTTTGCATGGCTGTACGCCAGAAGTAGGGGTAGGTGTAGACGACGGTGTTGGTGGCGCAGTGCAGGTTGAGAGTGGTCAGGAACGCTGCTGTCCACCCCTGCAGTAGTAGGGGTGGTAGTCCGCCGGTTTCCTCTAGATCGAGCACGGGTGGGAGTTCCATGGGGCGTTTTTGGCAGTCGATGGTGTCTGCGTAGTGGAGTGCCTGGGTGATGGGGTTTTGGTTGGGGCGGGCGTAGTGGTAGCTGCCTACTATCATTCCTACGCTGTGGGATCCTGCGCGGTCTTGTTTGAAGTAGGGGTTGGTGTAGCCGGTGCCTTCGGTGGCTTTGATGATGGTGAAGGTGTAGCCGCTTAGGCGGACTCTTTGCCAGTTTATGGGCGTGCCGCCGGGGTGTTGGTGGCTGGCGACGTCTATGCCGCGGGGGGTGAGGTCGAGGGCGTTGGCGGGGTTGACGGTGGCGGCGCCGGCGGCGATGAGGGGAACTGTTACTGCTGCAACACTGACTTTGATGGCCCGTTGTGACATGCGTGTGCCGCCACGTTTACCTGCGTGTTTAGTGGCGTTATTGCTGGTGCTGGGTTTGTGGTGGGTGTGTGGTGTGTGCATGGTGGTTCCGTTGTGGTGGGGACGTCGCATGGGATTGTGTGCTGCTGGAAGCACAACACTGGAAACAAAACAGATGTTACTGGTGTTATGTATGTTTTTAGTGTAGAGGGTATGAATACTTTTTACTAGCCACCTGACCAGTGATTTCTCTCAGCAAAGAAATTCAGTAAAAAAATTGTGAGGAGTGGGACTGTTCATCTTCATTGAGGAGTACCTTACACTGAACTCATGCGTACACGAGTCACTTCTGTCCCCTTCACTACTGCCACTAAAGGTGTCACTACTAAAGCCGCCACTACTAAAGCGGCCACCGTCACTAAGGTAGCTGCCGCCACGGTGGGTGCTGTCGCCATGGTTATTGGTGCCAGCTTGGGTTCTTCCCCGGCGTCTGCTGCTATGGTGCAGGCTACGGTGCAGCCTGGCGTCTATTCCACCCATCGTGCGAGTAGTGCGGATGTTCCCAGTAAGACGGGTCTTAGGTTTGCTCCGGCGTCTTTGGCGAATCCGCGGGATGTGGCGTGGAATCAGCATGCTAATTGGACGGAGCATTACTTTACTACGCCCGACGGTACTACTATCCATGCTGATGTCTTGCGCCCCAAGGGTATTCCGGATAATGTACGCACTCCGGTCATCATGTCTGTGGGGCCTTATTTCAACCACTTGTCAGAGGTGGGCGTGGGCGATGCCGTCACCAACCCGGAACGTATCCGTACTCTTCTTGATCCCACTATCCCGAATCACCCCAATCCGCGGTTTCATGATTTCCTCAATGATGCCAAGGTGATGGAGGCCGGCTATACCTGGGTGCAGGTGGATTTGCGCGGTACGGGTGCTTCTACTGGGTGTTTGGACTGGAATGGTCCCGGGGAGCAGCAGGATGTTGTGACCGCCGTGGAATGGGCGGCGGTACAGCCGTGGTCGAATGGTCGTGTGGGGCTTTTCGGTAAATCCTACGATGGGGTGACGGGTCTTATTGCTGCAGGTAATCAGCCGCGGGGGTTGGCTGCTGTGGTGGCGCAGGAGCCAGCTATGGAGCCCTACACTTACCTGTATAACAATGAGGTCCCTTACTACAACGCTATTGGTACGAGCCTTTCTTATGATGAGATTGCTGCCTCCCCCGGCCGTGTCCTTCACGACACTCCCGAATATATGAAGAACAGTGTCTACGAGGTGGCCCACCCGCATTGCCTGTCCGACAATTTGCGTAATTCTTTAGACCCCATCCGTAGCCACAAATATTGGCGGGATCGGTCTTTCCTCACCAAGACGCATAATTCCCCCGTGCCCTTGTTTATTTCCGCTGGCCTTATTGAGGACAATACGGAGCCTGATGGTTTGGTGGAATTGTTGAAGGACCGTAAGGCTCCGACGCGTGGCTGGTTGGGTATGTGGAACCATGTGCGCGCTAATGAGAAGGATGCGAAGGGGAACATTAAAGTGGGTCGCCCCGGCTACTTTGCGGAGGTCATGGATTTCTATGCGCATTATCTGAAGGGTGCGGTTACCCGTTTCCGTCCGAATTTTATTGTGCAGGATAATACGGGCCGTTGGCGTGTTCAGTCGTCGTGGCCGCAGCCGAATCGCACTGTTACTTTTGCGGGACCCCGCGGCATTGTCCGCTACGGTACGGCGTTGGCGGCCCGCACGTATGGGAATGGTCAGGCTATTCCGCAGGCGGATGCACAGTCTCTTAACCGCGAGAAAGGTATATGGGCGTATATGGCGCCCCAGGCTCGGGATTTGCATCTTTCTGGCAATGTGAGGGTGCGTGCGACGGTGCGTTACAACGGCGTCACCGGCAAATATGGGCAGGCTGCAGATAAGAAAACTACTGCTCAGCGTATGCAGGCACTCTTGTGGGAGGACGCTAGCTTGAACGCCAACATTTATGATGTTGCCCCGAATGGGAAAACGCTTCTGATAACGCGCGGTGCTGTTGTGGTGCGGCAGGGTACCAGTACTGTGAATTTCCAGGCGTTGCCGAATGATTGGGTGCTGTGGCGTGGCCACCGGCTGGCTATCCGTCTTGTGTCGTCTAACCGTGAGAATTTCTTCGCGATGAAGGCACAGGAGCCCATTGAGGTGCTGTCGAGTTCCGTCACAATGGATATTGATGATGCGCGCCACCAGGATACGTATGGTGGTAAGCCACTCTACTGGCAGGAGTACATGAATGAGGCTGGCTGCTACCCAAGTGCTGACTATGTCTGCAAGTGGGAGGGTCCTAAAGATTCTGCGCCTACGCCGTAGCGAGTGAAGTGTCTGGTTAGCGAGTGAAGTGGAGATTAGCCATGGTTGATGTAGAGATTCGTGACAACATGATTCGCCTTGGCCAGTTTGTGAAATTGGCGGGGGCGGTAGAGTCCGGGGCAATGGCGAAAGAGGCTATTGCGGAAGGGCTTGTGTGTGTCAATGGGGAGGTGTGCTGCCAGCGTGGCCGGCAGTTGCATGAGGGGGATGTTGTCTCTGTTGACGGTGCTTTTTCTCCTTCTGGTGCCAGCGAGGACTACCGAGTAGTGTGCTGCTAACAGTATTGCTAAATATGACAATACGATGGCAATAAGTTTCTGTAGTTGTTGCTGGTAGACGCTATATAAAATAGCCATTAGTGATTTTTCAAAGGATAACGTGCATCTGTGTGACGCTCGCTACACAATGGAGGCGTAAGGCGCGAATCGGGCAATCCCCTGCCTCGTGCGAGCTCGTGCGGGCAGTTTCGGTATTGTGTAGATTCGCTGCTTTGCTAAGCCCCGTGGGTTAATAGCGGCAGTCGGTAAGGGAGTGCCGGTTGATCGCCACCATGGGTGATTGATAGTCCGGGATGAACTATCAAAACACAAGTGAAGGGCCGCCCGATTGACTGTTCTCGGGCGGCCCTTCCTTGCTTTTCAGTTTTTCAGGAGCCAATAGCGGCTAGCTAGAGGCTAGCTGGCAGCTAACATGCCACCAGCTGTAGCAGCAGCTAACACTACTTTTTAGTGGCGACGCTTCTTAAGGTAAGTCGTCAGTACGCTTGCTGCGGTGTAGAGAAGTGGCATCAGTGTGGGGGCTAGTGCGTCACTTTTCCGGGCGGCTTTCCGGGAGCACTTCTTCAGACGCTTCAGAGGGCAGGTGCGTTTCTTCGCGTGTGCTGAATGTGCTGAGTGTGCCGCATGTGCTGCGCCAGCTACACCCGCTGCCTCAACAATTTCCTTGCCAATGTTTTTGTCGGCTTTTTTGTCGGCTTTTTCGCTCACTTTTGTGCCGATCTTATCCGCTTTTTCCTCAGCAGACGTCAGTAGTTTTTCTGTTTTCTCCGCACCCTTGTGGGCAACATCGTGGACGGCAGAAAGTTTCTTTTCCGCCTTCTGCTGTAGACGCATGGCGGCCTCCCCGGCTTTCTCGGTGCCAAGTTTGGCGAGTTCTCCAGCGCCACCAGCATTGTCTTCAAGAACGCTGGCAATCTTCTGGGTGGCGTTGGCGGCGTTACCAACAACATCGGCAACAACACCAGAGGCAGCAGTCAGCCTGGACTGGGCGAAGTTGGCGCGGTGCTCAGCTTCCCTGGCGAGTTCCTGCGTCACCTTTTCTAGACGGGATTCCGCCTTGCCGGCCTTCTTCTCCGCTTTCTTCAGAGCCTTCTTGGCTTTCCTGTCCCCGGTTTTCGCGGCGGAGTCAATAAAGGCGGTGCGCTGTTCCACTTCAGCAGAGAGTTTTTCGGCAACTTTGCGGATCTTCTCTTCGCGCTTAGCGGCTTTCTTCGTTGCCTTCTTCTCTAGCTTTTCTTGCAGTTTAGCGGCCTTTTTAGCATTCTTCTTTTGAGCTTTGTCGATCTTTTTATCGAGTTTCTTCTGCAACTTGGCCTGCAACTTTTCCGCTTTTTTAGCGGCTTTCTTGGCGGCCTTGTCGGCATGCTTGGAGGCTTTCTCTTCCGGCTTATTCTTTCCGAACATAGTGTTTACCTTCTTCTTTCTCTTCTAGCAGGCAATATGAGAGCCATATAGTCCCGCATCCAAGAGATGAGATGCAGTTACCTGCAGTCTACTTTCACTACAAGAAGCCCGCAGGTAATCTAAGGCCGGAGAGGAAAGGACTGGCATGGACGGCAACCCCATTGCAGCAGACGATCTTTTCGGCTGTGATCACCGTTTCCTCCTCAACCGCCTGGGCTCCACCACCCCCCTCCTCCCGGACCCCATTACCCCCGTGGGGGTGGAGCATCGTCAGCAAGCCAGCAAAACCCGCATGGAGCACATCTACCTGCAGTTAGTAGATAGTTTCGGGGCTAGTCTTATGCCCAGTGACCAGTCCGCCGCCTGGCAGGCCACCCAGCAGGCCGTCACCAACCGCACCCCCATTGTTTGTGGCGCCTACCTGCCTAGCGACCCCGCCACAGACCGCGCCGGGGCGCACTGTATTCTCATGCTGGCGGCGGATGGGGAACACTACACGCCCATCATTACCGTCAACCACAAAACCTATGATGTGCGGGCTGCCGCCGCCCCACGCCCACCCCATATTCCGCTGGAAAACCTTTCCCGCCCCTCGCTTATCCCCCACGCGTCAAACCTGGACCGGTGGGATCCGCAGCCCCACCCGGAATTACGTCTCCGCCACCACACTCGCGACCAACTCCGCCTCACCCACTTGTGGCTGCTGATGCAGACGCACGGTATTCCCGCGACGGGCCAGGGTGGTGTTATTGACATGCATGGCCAGTACGCCATTGTGCACTGGTTGGAGGAGTCCCTCCCCAACTATCTTGCCCAGTTTGAGCAGCGGGAAGAACTCGTGGAGGAACTGGACGATACCCTCGTCGGGGGAACACATCACCCGCGCACTACCTGCGACACTCTCCGCCAGCTTCCCACGCATTCGCGCCGCCGCTCTGAATGCCACACGTGTGGCTGGTGGGATACTCTCTGCCACCGCGATCTTACGAGCAGGAATGATGTCAGCCTGGTCGTGTCCGCGGCGCAGGCGGAGGCTCTGGCGGAGGAGAACATTCACACTGTGGCCCAGCTGGCCGCCCTCGATGTGGTGGAGCCGGAGAATTGGCCAGGTGGTTCTTTTACAACGGCGGTGGCGGTAGCGCGCGCTAGCCTTGCCGGTTTCGGCATGGTGTATAAATCGGGGCGGGTGAAAGTACCGCGGGCGGACATCGAGATCGATGTCGATATGGAGAGTGTGCTCGACGATGGTGCCTACCTGTGGGGTGCACTACTTAGCTACACGTCCACAGAAGCCGAGCAGACTATGCGGGCGGCGGAGGGGGATGCTGCCGCCCCCGGCTACCACCCCTATGTAACGTGGAAGCGGCTCCCCAACCGGAGTACCGCGGAATGCTTTGTGCGGCTATGGCATTGGATTGCGCGCCTACGCCGTCGTGCAGCCGCAGAAGGCTTCTCCTGCAACGTGTACTGCTATGCGCAGGCGGGGGAACGACATTGGATGCTGGCCAATGTGCGCCAGCAGGCAGACTATTTGGGAATGCCGTCCGAAGATGAGGTGCGCGAGCTGCTGGATGGCCCCCACTGGGTAGACGTTTTCCGCCTAGTTGAACGCCAATTCGTGGGCGTGCACGGCCTGGGGTTAAAGAAAGTGGCACCAGTGGCGGGCTTCCACTGGCGTGACGAGGAACCCAGTGGGGAGGCCTCCATTGCCTGGCATTCGCAGGCGGTGCGGTCATCATCGCGGGCTGGGGGGAAGGGGAAGGCTCTTGTGCAGCAGACTCGTGCCCGTCTCCTGGCCTATAACGAGGACGATGCGCGGGCCACCCGGGCGGTGCGCTGCTGGTTAAGTGAGGGAACTTGGCTGGAGGACCTGCCGTCTTTGCAGGAACTTTCGTAAGTATGCGTCACCCCACCTGGGTGTCCGACGTGGAGTCGCTGTCCAGATGGGGTGACGGTGCTGTGTATGTTGTGTGTGTTGTGTGAATGTTAGCTGTTAGCAGTGGGTGTGCTTGCGAGCTTTAGAGAAACGACGCTGTACTTCTTCCCAATTGATAACGTTCCAGAAGGCGTTAACGTAGTCGCCCTTCACGTTCTTGTACTGCAGGTAGAAGGCGTGCTCCCACATGTCGAGGAGGAGCAGCGGGATCATGGTGAGGGCGTGATTGTCCTGGTGGCCATTAGTAATTTGGAGGATGACGAGCCGCTGGGAAAGCATGTCCCAGGCAAGGACGGCCCAGCCGGAGCCCTGAATACTGGTGGCGGTGGCGGCAAATTCTTTCTGGAACTGCTCGAAGGAGCCGAACTCGTCGTCAATGGCGGCGGCAAGTTCACCCTCGGGGTGGGCGTCCTGGGCGGGGGCCAGGTTCTTCCAGAAGAGGGAGTGGTTAATGTGTCCACCAAGGTTGAAGGCTAGATTCTTGGAGATGGTGGCCACTTTGTCTGCGGCGTCGCCGGACTTGCGGGCTTCTTCCAGTGCGGCCAGGGCGGCATTGGCGCCAGTGACGTATCCGGCGTGGTGCTTAGAGTGGTGGAGTTCCATGATCTCGCCGGAGATGAATGGCTCCAAGGCGCTGTAGTCGTAGTCGAGTTCGGGCAGAACGTACTTCTGTGCCATGGGAAAACCTCTCTGTTAGTGGCGTTTTCTGCAGTGTGCGCTCTCACGCATTTGCGGTGGCACACGCATGTGGTGTGTCTGTGAGTATCAACACAAATGCGGATACTTCTATTCCACCAGTTTTTCGCCCGCACGGCAGTAAATTCAAAAAACATCTACCGCCTGTGCGCTACGGGTGCGCTACAAACTGCGCGCTATAAACCCAGTGCTATGGGCTCGCTACAAACCCAGTGCGCGGTCAAACGTGGATTTTGTGGAACCATTGTGCGCGTCCACAGACTTTCCATCGGTGGTGTCCGCGTCCTCGTCAGCTACCTCAAATTCCCCGTGGTCAATGGCCATGCGGAAGAGTTCAAAATCCTCGTATGTTTGGTTGGCGTAGTCAATGGCCCATTCAGCAATAGCTTTGGCGAAGTCATTATTGCTACCAATGTATCCCGCTACCAGCGCCCCATTCGGGGATTGTGAGTGGGCGCGGGCCAGTAGGCGGGCGCACAGGGCACAGTAATTCTTCAATTCCTGCACGTCCAACTTCTCAATTTCGATGGAGCCCTTCATGTCTCGGAATTGGCGCCAGTAGTAGCCGCGGCCATCTTTGCCACGCGTCCACCCCAGCAGCGGATCCGAGTGGGCCTGCAGAATCTGCTGGCACGCCACCACCCGGTAGCCATTGCCGGCTTTAATATGCTTATCAAGATTATCGGGGAGGAGCCCGGAGGAGTCCCCAGCGGACAGTTCCGAAAAAGCATCCGGCAGTTTCCCATGGGTGGTGAGGACACTGGGGAGGGCTTCTTTCACTTGCAGCACAAGAGGTTCATCATTGGGGCCGGACAGTAGCAGTACCAGGGAGTGGGTGCCCACTGAACCCACGCCCACCACGCGCCGGGCAACATCCACAATATGGAATTGTTTAAGCAGAAGATTGGCGGCGGGGGGCAGGGTGCGAACATAAGTGTCGAAAGAAGCGATCATATTGTCTGCTTCTTCCTGGTCTGTGACGGGGACGAGAAGTGGTGGGTCGCTGAGGAAGTGGAGGCCGCGGCTGTCGGTGAAAGTAGCAATTTTGCGGACGGCTTGCAGGCTGGTGCGGTTGCGGGCCTTGTCGATGGTTCTATCGACAAGATCTTGGTCGCGGTCGCCGGCGTGTTGGCAGAGCCAGTCGGCGTCAATGTCGGCATAGTAGCGGTCGAGAATGGTTTCTTCGGCAAGGTTCGCCATGGCTGTGCGGTAGTTATCAACAAGGTTAATAACGATGTCGCGGGCGTCGTCATCGTCGGCGTGGACGTCGCCTTCGCGGGCGGCGAGGACGGCGGAAGCGGCTAGGCGTTTAATGTCCCATTCCCAGGGGCCAATGCCGGATTCGTCAAAATCGTTGAGGTCGAAGAGAACGCGGCGTTCGGGGCTGGCGAAAAGACCAAAGTTGGCCAGGTGGGCGTCACCACAGAGAACCATGTTGAGACCAATGGTGGGGCTGGCGGTAAGGTCGTAGGCCATAAGGTCGGCGCTGCCGCGGAAGAAGGCGAAGGCGCTGGCGCTCATGCGTTGCATGCGGACGGGGATCAGTTCCGGAATGCGGCCTTTATTGCGCTGGTGGATAAGGTCAAGGACGTCGCGGTGTTTGGGGAGTTCCAGTGTGGCGTGGTCCTCGCGGGCTACTTTTTTGCGGAGGCGTTTTCCTTCTGCCTTCGCCATGGTAAGGCGGTTAATGGTGGTATCGCTCATGGTGTAAATCCTGGGAATATGGTGTGTGAGCTGAGCGCTTGTGTGCATTCTGGCTGCACTAGTGTGTCTGTCTGTTTTTATCTGTCCTAAGGATACTCTGTCCCAGGCGATCTGCCGCGAATGTCCTGCCGCGAATATCTAAGGCGCCCTGCCGCGAATGTCTCAGGCGCCCTGCTGAGAATGCTTGCCTCGATGTTTTAGAAAGGGGACGTAGGAGGGAGTGTGTCTAGGGGTTGAATTTTGAGCGAACGCCGCAGCATTCCTGCAGTATTCGGTAGGAACGGTGGCGGTCTCTCGCTACATTGGGACTGAAAGGCTAGTACTGAAAACTAGTAAGGAAGATTCTGTTCATGTCTGCTCGGTTGACCCATATTCGTACTGCTCTCGATGCTCTTGCCGCCGATATTGATAAGGCTGTTGCGCAACGCCAGGATGACATTGATGCTGTGCACAGTAGTTACCGCAGTGGGGCGGAGAATTTGGTGGCCTACTTGGCGCTGCGGTCGGCGGATCGTCGCACGTTGCAGCATGAATTAGCAACGTTGGGTGCGCCTTCTCTGCAATTCCCTGAACTGGATGTGAGGGCGAAGATTGCGGCTGCTCGTACGTTGGTTTCTGCACTTATTGGGGATGAGCCGCAGGCCGTCACCATGGATGAGATTGATGGTGTGGAAGAGAAACTGCAGGCGGCAGAGCAGCGTCTTATGGAGAATGCTGATGAGACGTTGGGGGTGGCGTCACAGGGACGCTCTACGCGCATTATGGTGACGCTTCCGCGGGAGGCGGCGCAGGATCCGCAGATTGTGGAGGATGTGTTTGGGGCTGGTGCGGAGATAGCCCGCATTAACTTGGTGTATGGGGATGTGAGTGAGTGGCAGCAGATGGCGGAGCATGTGGAGGATACAGCGCGCCGTCTGAATCGAATCATTCCTATTGCGGTGGATCTTCCCGGCCCGAAGATTTTTACTGGCCGGGTAGCGGATGGTCCGCGTGTAGGCGCGTCCCTCGTATCCCGCTATGACGATGGCGAAATGCGGTATCCGGCGCGCTTGTGGCTGGTGCCGGAGAATCAGCCGGAGGGGCTAACGGAGCCTCCGCATGTGGAGGGTATTGCGCCCTTGTGCATGATGGTGGATGCTACCTGGTTTGCATCGTTGGAGGTGGGGACGGAAGTTCGTACTGCCGATAATCGTGGTGTGAAGCGGACGTTTGTGGTGGTGGCGAAGCAGGACGAGGGGGCTTTGCTGCAGGGGGATCGTTCCACGTGGATCCGTAACCATGCCATGTTGGAGGCTAATTTTATGCGGACGCGCGTGCGCGGTATTCCACCGCTGCAGCGCGGAATCCACTTAGAGCGCGGCGATGAGCTGATCTTGACGGATGACCTTACCCCCGTGAATCCGCCGCGTGATGGGGAGGTGGCCCGGATTGGGTGTACGGAGCCCCGTATTTTTAGTGCTTTGCAGGTGGGGGATCCTGTGTTGTTTAACAATGGTGCTCTTTATTCCACGGTGCAGAATTTGGGTGATGGGGAGGCGCGTCTGCTGATTACTCAGGCGAAAGATGGTGGCCAAACTATCTACGAGAATTGTGGCATCAATGTGCCGGGTACGGCTCTTAATCTTCCGGCGGTGACGGCGGAGGATGAGAAGTTATTGGAGGCAACCGTATCTTTTGCGTCCCTGGTGGAGGTTAGTTTTGTGCGCACTGCGCAGGATATGCGGGATGCGGTGGCTATGGTGCGTCGGGTGGAGCAGCGTTCTGGCCGCAATGTGGGGATTGTGGTGAAGTTGGAGACGTTGGAGTCTATGCAGAATCTGCCGGATATTCTGTTGGAGCTTATGAAGCATGAGCGCGTGGGGGTTATGGTGGCGCGCGGGGATATGGCGGCGGAGCTGGGCATTATGCATATGGTGGAGGCGCCGCGTTATGTGGTGAATTTGTGCCAGGCTGCGCAGTTACCGGTTATTATTGGCTCTAATATTTTGGAGACGTTGACGGATGCAGGGCAGCCTACGCGTGCTGAGGTGACGGATGCGGCGTGGGCGCAGCAGGCGGAGTGCGTCATGTTGAACCATGGGAAGCATATGGTGGAGACGGTGGAGGCTGTGGGTGCGCTGTTATCTGCGATGGATGGTGTGCAGCGAAAAAATCAGTCTCTTTTGCCATCGCTGCATGAGTGGAAGCGTTAGACTTTGTAGTGTTCCACTAATGTTGCCATTCTTTTTTTGTTAATCGTTGTCTAGCAACGGTTAACGGTGTTTTTCACCGCGTTGTAAGGCATAGTTATCTTTTCTTTCGGAAACGATTCAGTTATTGTTCAGTAAGTAACCCAATCACGGCTTTGTTGCCATCCCCCCGTAGGCTAGGCGCTATGCAAGAAGAGAACCCCAACTCCAGCGAATATCTAGAGATTATTCGCATGGTAGATGCGTTTCGGTATTCTTCCGAATACTCACTGAGGGGTGCCGTCGATAACCTAGCCGAAATTATTGTTCTGCTTACCGCCGGAGAAAGCGGCATCATTCCGGGCGAGCGCCTGTTAACAAGCCACACCATGTGGGCAAAAATGCTTTTCACGCTCAGCAGAATTGACTACCTCTACCAGATGATGCGCCTTAGCTTCCTGGACGCCTACGACATTAAACCCCTCGCAGATGACGTCACCATTCACGATGGTGTACCCCTCCCCTCATGGGACGATGCCTGCAGGCAGACCAGGGAAGTTTTCGGCAATGTCGATTTTCTCCACGACAAAGTCTCTACCGGGGTACAAAAGATTTTGGGCTTTCACCAGCTTATTAGCGATACGGACGAGATTAATACCATCATTACGCAATTCGGCATGAACATCACCACCATGACCGTCTCATACTGGCGCGACCTGGACTACAGCGCCACCGGTATTTCGTCCCTATGCAGCTATCTAAACGGATTATCCTTCGGGGTAGCCTGCACCGATGACGTTGACTTCAGCCTTACCCGACCCGAATTCTCCGACTCTGGACTACACGATGCGCGTGATGTTGAAATCATGCTCACCGACCCTATTAACCCATTCGTCCACTACCGGAAGAATTCCTAGAGGCCCTTTTTGCCGCTTTCGACGAAACTTTCTTCGCCCCAATAAACTCGCCTAACGCCTCAGTAACCGCATCATACGTATCGGGGTTACGCCACGGCAGCAATACATCGTTATGCCGCGCATCTTTCAGCGTTAGATAGGTGACACGGTTACCCCGCCGAGTAGCTGCCCGCCCATACCGCCTTACCTGGCCATGCGGAATAACGTAATCGCATGTCCCCTGCGCCAACAACATGTCCTTATTGGAGGGGAGATGACGAATAGGGTTAGCCGCCGCATAATTGCCGGGAACATCCCGCGGGGAACCCCCCAAAAATGTGCGAATATTGGAAAACTTAGAGTGGTTAGCGGAATCCACCACATCCAGTACCCCGTTAAGGGAGGCAAACCCGCGGATAGGAATACGCGGACCCTCCGGCGCGGTAGCCGGGTAGCCTGCCGCGTCACCCGTCCCCACGAGGGCTGCTGTTTCCTGTGTTGCTTCAGATGTTGCTTCAGATATTTCATCCGCATCGGGGTGGCCGCCAGTACTCAGCGTTGTGAAAAGATGGCGCAGGCTATCCCCGCTGCTAGCGTGGCCGCCGCTAATACCATTGCTGGACTGTGACGGTAGAGCCCTATCGCCACGCAAATTCACCAACTGTAAAGACTTATGGGCAAGCCGAGAAAGCGGCGCATCTATAAGAAGACCACGCGCATCCAACTTGCTGGGAGACTGCCCCAACGCCAAGGCGGCTAACTGGCCACCAGCGGAATGCCCAACCAAGTACACGCGATCTAAATCCAGCATGGGTGCGGCGGAGAGTTTAAGAACAATAAGGTGGTCAATAGCGTCACACACGTCCGCATAGGTGGTGGGCCAACCGCCACCCGAATCCAGTGCGCGATACTCAATATTCCAGCAGGCCACACCGTGGTCACACAAGTATTCGGCAATGTATTTCATGGAGGCGGGGCCACCAGTTTCCCACGCCCCACCATGAATAAGAACAGCAACCGGCATGGACGAATGAGTGAGATGGGGAAGCTCCAGCCACCCATAACGATGCTTATTAGAAATAGGGTTAGCGGAATAGAAGTACTTGCGACGCCGCGGGGGAATAGCCTCCGCGCGAGGAGCATCATCAATGGCAGCAGGAACCAACGCTAAAGCGGCCAAAGCGGCACCCCCCATAAGAACATGCCGGCGTGTAACCTTGGACTGCTCGTTCACTGAAACTGCTCCTCCTCGCACAGCCTTCACCGCTATACAAAATCCTACCCATAGTTATTATGGGAACGAAGCAGCGAATCGTTACAACACTAGAATGTCGCCTACTAGATAAATGATTCTTACGTGCCACCACAATGACAATAAGAGTAAGAACCAAGTAAGTTAGTGGCATGGCAAAGAAGAACAAGAAAAATATTGACGTCCCCGCCGGCATGAGCCGCCGCCAAGCAAAACTGGCAGCCCGCGCCGCCGAACGCGCCGCACTCACCGTCGACCCCCGCCCATTCCACACCACCGGCTGCGAATGCGACCTCATCGCCATGCGGGAATTTGTCGCTTCTGCCTCCTTTGACATCACCGTCGACGGGGAAACCGTCCGCGTCTGCACCATTCTCCCCGGCGCCGTCTCCGCACACCGACTCCCCGCCGAATCCGACGGCCTCCGCATGGTCGGTATTCAATCCCCACAACCCTCCAACAATCCCGCCCGCGACCTTGCCGCCGCCATCCACTGGGTCCTCGATGCCGCCCCCGGTGACGTCCTCCAACACGCTACCGCCACCGCCGACACCCCCAACCTCTCCACCTACATTCCCGCCGACTTCACCCCAGACATCACTGTCTATGACGACTTCAACTGGTGGGTGCCGGACACCGACAACCTCAACCCGCAGGTTGCCCAAAGCCTTAACGCCGCCAACGACGCCATGATGGTCTCCCGCCGCCTCACCGCCACCACCGGCGCCGCCTGGTGGATAGACACCCGCGAAAAAGCCCACGTCCGCTGGGTACGCCCCGAAAACGAGGACGACCTCTTCACCGCCCTTGTCCGCGTCCATGCTGCTGGACACCTCACCCTCGGGGAAGGCTCCCGCTACGCCGGCATGTTCCGCGCCTACGGTGTCCTCGTCCCCGTCTTCGACGTTGACCGCACCCAGCCCGCCGAATACTGGCAAGATGCCCTCGACACCCTCGGCACCAAACTCGACGTGGCCCTCGCCACCAGCGACCCCCTCACCGCCAGCGAACGGAACTCCCGCAACCTCCTCAACTCCCGCCAAATCACCATCCGCTAATTACTTAGCATGTATTCCGGTATCTCCGTGCCTTGGGCGATGTGGCCCCAGAATTGGGCGGTGTCGTCGTTCCATAGCACTACGGCGCCGGCTTCATTCGTCACCATGTCCCCAATGGGCACGGTGGTCATAATGTGCTTGTGGCTGAGTGTCATAAGGAGCCACGCCAGGTTATAAACGTGCGTGCCCTTATCAATTGTGAGGGACGCACCCGACGCTTTCGCCAACGGGAACAGCCGGAAGGGGTTAAGGATAGTACCGGCGCTGGTTGCCTTCTTCACAAAATTGTTGAGGAATTCCCGCTGGTGAATAACACGGTCCAGGTCCCCGCGGGGGGTTTGGCGGGAACGAACATAGCCAAGAGCCGTCTTACCGTCAGCAATCTGGCAGCCGGCTTTAATATAGAGGTCCGCATACGGGTCGCTGATGGGATCCGTCGGGCAGATCTCTATACCATTAATAGCGTCCGCCATATTTGCGAAACCACCCAGGCCAATCTCCATGTAGTGGTTAATGTGCACACCCGCCGCCTGCTCAATAGTTTTCACCAAAAGCTGCGGGCCGCCTAGTGCGAAGGAAGAGTTAATCTTTCCCATGCCGTAGCCGGGAATATTGACGTAGGAGTCACGCGGCACAGAAATGAGCACCCGCTGCCCACGCCCGTAGGGAATGTGCATAATCATGATGGTGTCAGTGCGCTGCGACCCTAACTCGCCACCAGTTTGTAGTTCCTTTTGCCGGTCATCACTCATGCCGGAGCGGGAATCAGACCCCACCAGGAGCCAGTTTGTGCCGCTAGTACGCCCAATCATGTGCTCGGAGAGCGCGTCAACATGGGAAACGTTACTGCTGAAAACAATCGCCACCGCAATAGCCTCCACAAGGGCAATAATGAGGAGGACGATAATAATCCACTTCACGGTTTTCCCCGTGTTGCGGAGAACCTCGCGGGGAGTGCGACGTTTACGCTTGGGTTTAGCGTCACTATCAGGCATGTAGGGGGGCACTGACATGGGGGGCGCGAAGCCACGACCCGTACTCGCGTAGGATCCGTCAGGCTGGTAGAGGGAGCTTAAAGCACCATCGCCGGAAGAGGGGGGTTCCCAGTCGGCGTCAGGGCGGGGGCCATCGTAAGGTTGCGCATCAGTTATTTGGGCAGGGTTGATGCGCCGGGCACGACGCTGCGCGGGCCGTTTCGGCTGGGTAGTGCTGCGGGCAGGTGCGCGCTGCACCCACTGCCCTAGGGTAGCATCCCAGTATTCGGGTTGCTGTGGGGCAGCATATGTATTCTCTTTCTCCGGGGTCTTCTTCTTGCCTTTGCGATTTCGGCGGGAAGACCGAGCCTTGGGAGTGGCATCCATGTCTTATAGATTAGCGAACGGTAGAGTTTTTCTCGTGTCCGCACATCATGACCATCCAGGCAATACTGCCGCAGCGATCGTTCGCAGCACCCTTGTGTCCATTGTGGGAGTGGTGCTTATAGCCGGCGGAGTGGTGATGCTGGCCCTGCCGAACTTGTTGCCGTTTGGGGGTAATTCTGCCGACGAAACCACAATTCGTAATGTTCTGTACGGTATTTTCCTTATTGCTGCAGGGCTTTTGCTGGGAGTGTATGTTGTCTTGTCACAACGCCGGTCGGCGCGGGCACTGGCCGAAGGTCACCAAGAAGCACCGCCGCAGGGTGACGGTACTATCCCCGCAGATGGTGGTGTGGTGGTGAGTGCTGCTCCCCCCCAACAATGAAAATGTGACAACTGCCACAGGAAAGAGTGAGCGTACAGAAGCAGAAACACACGCCGAAGCAGCCACAATGGGCGGTACTGTTATCCCCCATAGCTGCATTATCCGCATTCCCCGCACTGTCGTAGAGACGGAACTCCACACGTCTTTTGATAATGGCTGTAGCTGGCTTAACGCAGACGAAATATCATACTCGGTATTGTCCACCGCATTCCTCATTCCCACCCGCCAGGAACTTTTCGACTACATCACCAGCCATTTCCCCGCCCACACAGTAATGATGAGCGACCACCTATCGCACGGGTCTGGGCTGCCCTACTTCGTTAACGGCGGTACACACCTGTACTGTGCCGCGGTGAAGCACCCCCAAGACATGGATCGTATGCTCTCCACCTACAATCCCACCCGCCCACTGGCCTGCGCGCTTGTCTCTGGTGCGATGAACCTGGACTCCCGCGCCAGTGAGGAAGAACAGATACGGACTATTCGTGAGTCTGTTATTGGGCTTGTGTGTTGGCATGCGGAACGCGGCGAATACATTGTGGTGTGTGGCGAAAATAACGTTCTTTAAAATAGGCTATTTTTTACTACTGTTTACCTCAGTGAAATCAATAATTAATGTTATTTATTCAGTAAATGACTCTTTTATTTTTCGATAAGGGTGCTCATAAATACGCCATTTAGGCGTAATGTCTCTGGCATTGATTAAGTAGTTCAGAGAACGGAAATTTTATGGCACGCCTTACTTTTCGCCGCTTGAAATCTTCTCTAGTTGTTGCCTTAAGTCTTTTAGGGTTTATATCAGTTCCCAACTATGCACAGGCAGTGGGACTTGGTGGTTTACGTCAGGATGTGACGCGAATTGGTTACACCATTGATGGCTGGAGAGTTAGTGCGATAAAGAAAGGTGAACAGTTCTGAGTTGTCCCTAATTTGGCTGGGGATGTAGACAGCCACGAGGGCTTCATCAGCATGATGGGGATTGGGGAGATAACCGGCCACGGATCGTCACATGTTCTTGCGGCAACTGTAGAAGCCGGCTACATGGTTGGCTGCGGGGTTGACGTATCTGATGGCGCCTCCATAGGGCGTACAGATTCTGTGTCTATAACCCCGTCTGTGGGAGTGTCATCTGACAAGGGTGCGTCTAACCAGACAACAATCCATGGTTCTGTTACCCCCTCGGGCTCTGTTACCCCTTCCGGTTCCGTTACGCCTTCCGGCAGTATTACGCCAAGTTTTTCAATAGGGGTTCCTACAGCAGGAGGTATATCTGCGAACGGTGGAATATCGGGGACTGGTGGCGCATCGGCCACTATTGGTGGCTCTGCCACTGCTGGGGCATCAAATACAAGTTCTGTGCATGCTAACACGGGTAATCATGCTGATCTGACGACGAATAATACTCAGCAGAAAACATACATGGCACACATAAAGCCGGGGTATATAACCACGGTCATTATTGCTACCGCAAAACTGCGGTCCATGCGCGGAGGAGTTTCACTAACCGGCATCAACATTAATGTGACAGGGTGCGGAACCCTCCCTGGTGAAAGTACGGAGTGTTGTGCGTGTAGCTGTGGAAACAGAGCAGGGAATTGCAATCGTTGTGGCCTACGGTGCCCCTTTCCGAATCTAGAAAAGATCGCACGATGAAGAAAGATCTTATACAAGGGTTTATCTGCGGTTTAATCGGATTAGCCGGACTGATATGTGTATGCCTAAATATGACAAAATTTGGGATGTGGGCTGCTACATATTCATCATTTTGGGTGTACTTTGCACTGTTTATCGTCATGATGATTATTGGCTCTCTTCTTAATAAAGGCGTTTCTACTGTCCGTCTACTTATCCAGAAACGAAAGTAGACACGGATGGAAGCAACTAAAAAGTTATGGGCAGTCCTTGCAGTTTCAGCTGTGGTAGCAGGGACCAGCATTGAGCAGATTGAACCATCCATATCTGCACCAGCAGCTAAAGCAGAGACCCCAGAGGAACGCTGCAAAAGACAAACTGATGAATATAACGCAGCGTGGAAACGACAGTGGGCACAGTCTCATAAAAGTGAGGCAGCTAGGGGAGTAGAAGCCCCACCGCCGCCTGTCCCCTATCGGTGTGTCCCTGTTCCCTCCAACACTGTTGCTCCGCCCAGTGGCGTTCCGGCCCCTGGTGCGGGAGCAGTTGCCCCCGCACACGGTGGCGCCCCTGTCCCCGGCGGTGCCCCTATTCCTGGTGGCGCACCTGCTAATGGCAGGGGAAGTGGCACTGGTGCAGTATCACCTAGTAAGGAACCAGGCGGTATTACTTCTTCCAATAATGGTGCAGCTACACATGGGAGTGGAGGATACAAGGCTGGTAAGCCACCCTACAGTAATCTGGGTAGCCAAAACTACAATCCTGCTAACCCCTGGCAGCCTAACCGTAGCGGTAGTGGTGCTGCGCATTCAGACCAGAGTAAACCGTTTGCTTTGGGGGATACTTCTTCCCATTCTGGAAAAGGGAAAGGGCTTCAGGGTGTTTCAAAGGAGCGCAATGAGGATTTAGGAAAATCACTAACTCCAGGTGGTTCCTATCTCGATAACCCTGATGGGCATAAATCTGGCGAGCATAGCAATGGTGGATCGTCCGTAAAGCACCAGGACCATGCCGGTAGAAATATTTTCCAAAAGCTGTGGGACACAATACGGCCCAATAAGAATAAACACCACGATGGTGAAAAGAATGGAGTACTGCCAGACACTCAGAAGGCCGATGGCTATAACAACAGCCGCGATACAGAACAAGATTCCACTATAAGCCCGCAAAAGAATTCGAGAAGTACTTCTTCCTCTCCGAAACCACTTGATAATGCGTTAGCAATTATCACGTCACTTGTGGGGCTTATCGCCGGCTACCGGAAACGCCGATATGGTAGTTCAGCAGCGGAAATGACATTCCATAGTGAGGAAAAACATCCTCTGAAAGATTCTATAAAAACAAGCTTTGAAAAGTGTGTTACAAGCATGGATCTTTCTATGCTGAAAAAGCTTTCTAGAGCTATAGACAAAATATATTTTCCTTTGCCCAAGAAGAATGAGTATATCCGAGGTGGAGCAGTAGTCGCTTTACCGACATCAGAGTCGAAAATTAAAAATGTGGATTTGGTATACCCACTGCCTCACAAGGGCGGGGTGACGGGTGACCGATGGGATAGCCTCCGTATCCGGAAAGATACAGAGATAAACCTGAAGGACGAACTCGCTCCAATCTGCCTGTTCCTAAAGGACATCGGCCAATACCAACCGGTACCGGCGAATGCGGAAAACACCAGTACGTATATGCGAGCGTTATTAGTGGCACCGATAATGCATGGGTAAAAGGAGGGAAAAAAGGCTCGTCATCTCTGCAATATGTTTCACAAGGAAAAACAACAGTATATGACGCCACAGATCCTGAGCACCCCAAGAGACTTGGCACAATACCACTTGAGCAGGCATGCGCTACATATGATCATGACTCACAAAGAATGATTGTTATAGGTGATAGAAAAGCTCGTCCCGGCGAAAGTGGTTATCCCGGTGGACGGACTCGCGTAGTGGAGGTTAGTAAGGAGATTAAAGATCCTGATAATCCCGGAGAGTGGTATAACGATCTCACAGAAATAGGTGTTCTTCCCGGAGGCGGAGATAGAGAGTGCTCAATTCGATGCAGTCCAGATGGGTCGATCATAGTAACAGAGGAGACTACTCGCGATGGTGGAGGGATACAGGTTCACCGAGCACCATCTGCAGAAATGCTAACTCTTGCACCGCCTCATTTCCTCATAGATAACGGTGCCCCGGAGGATCCAAATATGAAGGATCCCACGCATCTGCAATGTGTATATGGAGGAGCTACAGGGAATTTTGAAAGTAAAGGTCCTTTTATATCAGCAGATTTTTATGTTTCGCAGTGGATACCACCAGTAAAGAAAGAAGGACCACAAGTACCACAGAAGCGACAGGATTCGCAAAATCCAAAGAAGTACGGCGTGGAAGTCTATGTTACGAAGTTTTTAAAACATCCATGGTCACACTGGAAAGTTTGGGATAGACCCACTAAGGGTATCTTCCGGAATTTACAGATAATAGTTGACCATATTTGGAAGTAGAGAATGGTGTCTAAACACGCAAATAGGTGAAGTAAACAGAATTATTTGAAACTTAGGTAGGTGTTTTGTGCATGTGGATAAATAAAAAGTTGGGGCGTGTTATTGCGGTTACTGCGTGTGTGGTGTCTGTTGTAGTGGGTGGTGCGTCTATTGGTGGTGCTGAGCAGGTGGGGCCTCGGGTGTCTAATGTGCATAAGGATACCTGGCTAGATCAATACCATCCGAACAGCGTTAGTGATGAGGCTGAGTGGATTAAGGGTGGATATCTTTTTGATAAGAACCCATTGATACCGTCGGATTGGGGTGGGTATCCGGTGTACACCTTTGAAGAGGAAATGGGGAAGGAAATACTCCGACTTTTAGGCCTTAAAGTACCGTATCGAGCACGACCTGTTGCTTTTTATCAAAGAGCTGGTATAGAAAACCATCCTTATGATCCCAATGGTTATGTTCAGCCATTGATTTCTCCCGGCAGTATAAACACCGCTCTTTATGTAGTTCGGGATTCTCCAGAAGCTCGGGATGCTCTTGTTAATCCATTGTTATGGAAGGAGATCCGGACTGGTAGAAAGTATTGGCCATATGGGTATCGGTTTGAAGTTGAGTCACCGTTTTCTCTTAAAGACTCCGAGAGGTTGAATTATCGTATTCCTAAGGTTTTTTCAGGAGTATGGGGCAATGAACAGATTGATGGCGTTTGGAGCTATTGTATTAATCTTTTTGCTAAAAAGGGTGCTCCTTTCGTCGTAGTTATTAACTCTTATGCCAGTTCAGACATTCATGACAATAATTTTATTTTGGGAGTAACAATAACGTCGCCGTATGTGGTGGATTATGGTCATGTTTCATCGTCTATTGAAGGTAGTAATACCTGGTGGACTCGTGGTAGGAGAGGCCATGATGAGAAGTGGACAGAAGGTTATGTTTCGTAAAGTTTCTGCGTGTGTGCTTGCTTTAGCGGTTGTTTGTGGTGGGGCTGTTCCTGCTTCTGCCGCTGTGACTATTAGTGATGCTGATCGTGAGAAATATCAAGATCTTGCTCAGCACTGCGAAGTTGAACTTCAGGATGTTTATGGCGGAGGGACAATTGGGCGTGATCTGATCATGCTTGAAACCAATAGGGGATACTTTGTTGATTCTGCTCCGGGGAATCCTTCTATGTGGGGTGGTTCCGATGTTTACCAAACTGGTTTAGATTTTCTTCGACATATAGCGATTCTTCTCGAATTGACAGGTCCTTTAGTGGAGACGACGGGGGTGTATGAGGGTACTCCGATGACGGAATACCGTCCCGTGGAAGGGACGAATGATTATGCGACTATGGAGGATGCGAAGAAGAATTTTCGCTCCTGGAGTATACAAAAGAAGTGGTCGTATATTAATAATCCACTTACCTGGTGGCAGCTGAAAACAGGTGTTCCGTACCGCATTTATTCAATGGTGTATAGGGAACGGTCCCCTCAGTCTCTAGCTAAAATGATTGAGAAGTATAAACGTGCTTTTATCTGCTTTGGTTCGTTTTCTCATACTTCTGTGCAGCCGATAGCAGGTCCTAATAATCAGTGGCAGGTATCAGCTGATATTCGTGGAAAAGGCGGTGCTCCGTTTGTTCTTAGGGTGTTTTCACAAGGCTCGAAGGATCCTCATGCGAAAAATACGGTGAACCTTTCGCTCGTCAGTCCTTACCTTGCTGATAAAAATAATGAATCGCAGCATCGCTCCCAATATCTCCCCCATACCTTGTAGAGAGTGTTGTCTTAATTAACAGATTGGTGGTTTGTATGTGGGTGAAGAAGAGATTGGGGCGTGTTGTTGCGGTTGCTACATGTGTGGTGTCTGTTATAGCAGGTGGTGCTTCTGTTGGTGGTGCTGAGCAGGTGGGGTCTCGGGTGTCTAATGTGCGTAAGGATACGTGGTTAGATCGGTATCACCCAAGTAACGCTAGCGAGGAGGCTGAGTGGATTAAGGGTGGGTATCTTTTTGATAGGAATCCGTTGATACCGTCGGATTGGGGTGGGTATCCGGTGTACACCTTTGAAGAGGAAATGGGAAAGGAAATACTCCGACTTTTAGGTATTAAGGCACCATATAAAGCGTATCCTGTTGCCAGTAATGCGGGTGAAAATAATTATGGTTATAGGCCTAATGGTTATGTGCGGCAGTTAATTCCTCCTATCTATTTATCTCGAACAAGTCTTCTGTATCAAGAAGATCGGGATGCTCTTGTTAATCCATTGTTGTGGAAGGAGATCCTGACCGGTAAGAAGTATTGGCCCTATAGATATCGGTTTGATATTGGGCCAACACTTTCTCGGAAAGAGTCCGAGAGGTTGAATTATCGTATCCCTGAGGTGTTTTCAGGAGTATGGAATAACTCTGCGTTTATCACTAAGTATCAACAATTCTTTGCTGACGAGGATGGCCAGTGGAGGTATCATATTAATCTTTTTGCTAAAAAGGGTGCCCCTTTTGATGTGACTCTTTATGCGTATAGCAGTCAAGAAGATCCTAATATTTGTATGTGGGGGTTGACGATAACGTCGCCGTATGTGGTGGATTATTGCCATGTTTCGTCGTCTATCGACAATAGTGACACTTGGTGGTGCCGTCATAGGAGAAGTCATCATGAGCAGTAGGCAGAGGGTTATGTTTCGTAAAGTTTCTGCGTGTGTGCTTGCTTTAGCGGTTGTTTGTGGTGGGGCTGTTCCTGCTTCGGCTGCTGTGCGCGTTAGTGATGCTGATCGTAAAAAATACCAGAGTCTTACTGACCGTTGTGGAGACGAATTTGAGCATGTCAGGAAAACCATGCTCTCTCATGAAGAGGACATAGCTTATATCAATAGGGGATATCTTATTGATCTTGATCCGAAGAATCCTTCTTCGGAGAAGATCTCTATGTGGGGAGGCTCTGATTTCTATCAGGCTGGTCTAAAGATTCTCCGTCAGGTAGCGACTCTTCTTCACTTGTCGCATCCTTTGGTGGAGACAACAGAGCTGTATGAGGGTACTCCGATGACGGAATACCGTCCTGTAGAGGGGACGAATAATTATGCGACTATGGAGGATGCGAAGAAGAATTTTCGTTCCTGGAGTATCGGTAGGCAGTGGGAGTATATTAATAATCCGCTTACCTGGTGGCAGCTGAAAACAGGTGTTCCGTACCGTATTTATTCAATGGTGTACCGGGAACGATCCCCTCAGTCACTGGCCACAATGATTGAAAAGTACAAACGTGCTTTTATGTGCTTTAGCACGTTTTACACTACCCGTGTAGAGCCTCCTGCAGAGCGTAGCAACCGGTGGCAAATATCAACAGATTTTTATATGAGGGACGAAGGTGCCCCACTTGTCCTTCGGATATTTTCGCAAGGCTCGAAGGATCCTCATGCGAAAAATACGGTGAACCTTTCGCTCGTCAGTCCTTATCTTGCTGATAAAAATAATGAGTCGCAGCATCGCTCCCAATATCTCCCCCATACTCTATAAGTGAACTGTTGCAGCTAGTAGAGTGGTGGTGTGACCAGCATTTCATTCCTCGGCCCTGTTGGCACATTCAGCGAGGCCGCACTGCAGCAGATTATTAACGAGAAGCCTGTGCCGGCTCTTCGTAGTGTGGAGAAGATTATTCCGGCTCTCACTCCGCAAGATGCGCTACACATGGTGCGGGAGGGTAGAGCAGACTTCGCGCTTGTTCCCACCGAGAATTTTGTTGATGGCCCCGTCACCACCACTCTGGATAGTCTTGCCCGTGGTAGTCGTCTTCAAATATTTGCGGAAATTGAAGTACCAGTAGCGTTTTCCCTCCTGGTAAAAGATGGTAGGCCGCTTTCGGATGTGCACCTTATAGGCTCCCACCCTATTGCTCTTACGCAGGTGCATGGCTGGCTTCAGGAGCATCTTCCGCAGGCCGAAACTGTTGCCACTAATTCCACTGCCGCCGCCGCGGAGGATGTTGTGCGTGGCCGGCTCGACGCTGCTTTCGCCCCCGCCCGCGCCGGCGAGATCCTGAACCTTGTTAGTCTTGCTGATGGTGTTGCGGATATCCCCGACGCCTCCACCCGCTTTATTCTGGTAGGTACGCCAGCGACCCCCACACCACGCACCGGTAAGGACTGCACTTCCGTTGTGTTCCGCCTCCCCAACCAGCCGGGCACATTAGTTGATGCCATGAATGAGTTCGGGCTACGCGGGGTAGACCTGTCCCGTATTGAATCCCGCCCCACCCGCGAAAAGTTCGGCACCTACAATTTCTATATTGACTGTGTGGGACATATTGATGATGCCGCCATAGCGGAGGCCCTGCAGGCACTCTACCGGCGGGCCGAATGGGTGCGGTTCTTGGGGTCCTGGCCAGTGTCCCGTAACAGTGGCTCCACTCCTCCTGATTTTCACAAATCCCAGGAGTGGCTAGAAAACATGCGCCACGGTAAAGAAAACTAACCAGAGGAGATTTATGGTTCCCCACCTGCTACTACTTCGGCACGGACAAACCGAGGCGAATGTGCGCGGCATGTTGGATACCAGCCTCCCCGGTACTTCCCTCACCGAAAAAGGTATGCAGCAGGCCTTCCATTGGGGGCAGCGAACACACCCCCACACCCTGGCGGTTATTGCCACGTCGGAGGCACTGCGGGCCCGTCAAACCGGCCGCATGATACTACGCGGCATGCACCAGGCTCACCCGGATTTACCGGAGGAGGATTTTCCGGAACTACGCATTGTGCCCGGTATTTTTGAAACCCAAGTGGGGGACTGGGAGAAAGCCACCGTGCAGGATAACCCCGACATTATGAAACAGTGGCTGCGTATCTACTACAGCTGGCTACATGGGGACGTTGATAATGCCACCCCGGGGCCGTTGGGGGAATCCGCCCGCCATATTTTTGCCCGCTACGCCCCCACCGCCATGAGTCTCTACCGCGAGTTCGCCCTCCCACAATTACAGGCACAGTTACAGGTGCAGTCACCGGCTCAGTTACGGGCTCAGCTACGGGCGGCGGAACACTCCGGTGCACGTGACGCTGCTGTGAAGAATGTGCTGCTAGTGAGCCATGGTGCTGTTATCCGCATGTTCACCACCATGCTGGTGCCGGAGATTGATAAACGCTACGCCTACTGGAACTTCTTGACGAATACGCAAGTAGTAGACCTTGTCCCCCACGCACTTGCGACATGGCTGTCAGCAGAGGAGGCCAGTGGTGTGGCCACGATGAAGATGCCCAGTGTGAAAGACATGCTGCAGTGGGGGTGGCAGGCCCTCCGCTGGGGTGACGATGAACCCCCATTCGTGTACACAGTGCCGGAAGAATACGACGACCCCGATTACCACGACCCACTTCAAGCAGGTAGTTCCGGCTCCGCCGGGGCGAAAGATACCCCCGGTGTGAATCCCACATTCAACAATGCACACTAGCAACAATGCGAATTAGCAATACTGCACGTTAATAGCAGCACACTAGCGCGACAATACCCGCTACTAGTAGGAAAGGCCGGGCACGGAGTACTTCAACAGTGGATCATTGTGCATATCCGGCAGCTGATTATTGCCCTTCGGGGGAAGTTTCTTCGGCTTCTTGGGTTTCTTCCCATCAATAGTGAACGATCCGGTAGCGGACCCCTGCAAGGTGGCGAACCCAGTCTTATTCCCCTGTGCCAGTGAACACGTCACCCTATGCGATCCAGCATTCCAGCCAGCGAGAGACACGCGCGACCACAGCACTGTCAAAGTGGTATCCCGCAGTTTCTCCGCCCCACCCAAATAGGTGTTCGCTAGCGCCACGCACTGTTTCTCGGCGTAAACATTCTGCTGCTTAGCACTGGGGTAATGCTTCCCAAATTGAGGAGTGAGGTCCACCGTGCCCACAATCTCCATAGTGTGCGGCTTACGGCAGTCCACTTCCTGCACATCGTGAGGGTGCTGCGGGTGGGACGCAAGGCAGGAGCCAGTTGCCCAGATAAGGGACTGATCCTGCTTGGCAACTGTGCCCGTAAATTCGGGGTTAGCGCTCAAGCTAACACTGGGGCTCGCCTCAATACCGCACACGAGAGTACGCACGCCACGCTTCCAGGACTCTGCACCCGGTTGAAGGATCCCAATACGGAATCGCCCAGCCGGGTCAAGCCCCTGCGGCAGGTAAGAGTTAATGAATGGGCGGCAAAGACCCAGGCGGAGACTATCCACCTGGGCGGGGCTCAGTGGCTCCTCACCAGTTGCAAAACGCTGCGATGGGTATGTTGTAAGGTCCACAATGCCGGCAACCTCAAAACGGTGAGGTTTATCGCAGTGAACCTTTTTCAAGGAATCAATCTGCGTATCAGAACTGTTATCGTCCCAGTTAAGGCACGACCCCACAGTAGCGTGAGCAAATTCCGCCCCCGCCTCCGTAGCACCCGCCATAGTGAGTTCCCCAGTTTGGGTAGTGCCGGTTTTATGAACAGTGAAGTTAATGGCAAGCGCCATCACCACAACATTAATAACAACAGTGGAGATAACAACGCACCAGCGGCGGTCTATAGTGCGTCTGCCGCTGTAGCTACCACTGTGCTTACTACCGTGCTTACTGCTGTGCTTACTGTTCTTCGGTGAGGGTGCCATCATCACTACCTATTGTGCACGTTTTCCGAAGCATGGGGTAGTGGATGGGTAGTGGGCGGTAAGAAAGCCACCATACTGTGGAAACGTACTAGTATGAGAGGGTGATCGATCTTAAATTCTTGCGTGAAAACCCTGATGCCGTCCGCACCTCGCAGCGCATCCGTGGGGAGAACCCCGCGCTGGTGGATGACCTATTAGCGGCTGACGAGTCCCGCCGTGCAACTATCCAGGTTGCGGACGCACTCCGTAACGAGCAAAAAACTTTCGGCAAGAAGATCGGTGCTGCCTCCAAGGAAGAGCGTCCCGCCCTACTTGCAGAGGCCAAAGAATTGGCTGCCAAAGTCAAAGAAGCAGAAGTTTCACAACGTGAAGCAGAAGCTAAAGTGGAGGAACTACAACGCCTCCTCCCCAACCTGGTAGAAGAAGGCGCCCCCGCCGGCGGCGAAGACGACTACATCGTCCTAGAAAAAGTAGGAACCGTCCCCGAATTCTCCTTCCCGGTACGCGACCACCTGGAACTCGCCGAAATGTGCGACATTCTGGACATGCAGCGCGGTGTTAAAGTATCCGGCTCCCGCTTCTACTTCCTGAAAGGCGCCGGCGCACTACTGGAGATGGCCCTCACCCAGCTGGCGGTGAAGAAAGCTGTAGAACACGGCTTCACCATGATGATCCCGCCCGTGCTGGTACTCCCAGAAATCATGCAAGGCACTGGTTTTAACGTGCAGCATGATGACGAAATCTACCACCTGCGCACCGACGATCTTTACCTTGTGGGCACCAGCGAAGTAGCATTGGCCGGCTACCACAAGGATGAAATCATTGACCTGTCTAACGGCCCCATCCGCTACTCCGGTTACTCCAGCTGTTTCCGCCGTGAAGCCGGCTCCTACGGAAAAGACACCCGCGGCATTATCCGCGTCCACCAGTTCAACAAGGTGGAAATGTTCAGCTACTGCACACCGGAAGAAGCCCGCGAAGAACACCAGCGTCTCCTCGGCTGGGAACGCGAAATGCTGGGCCTGGTAGAAGTACCCTACCGTGTGATTGATATTGCCGGCGGGGACCTGGGAACATCAGCCGCCCGCAAGTTCGACTGCGAAGGCTGGGTACCCAGCCAGAACTGCTACCGCGAACTCACCTCAACCTCCAACTGCACCACCTTCCAGGCACGTCGCCTAAACGTGCGCTACCGCGACGAGAACGGCAAAACACAAATAGCTGCCACCCTGAACGGTACCTTGGCAACAACCCGCTGGATTGTGGCCATTCTGGAAAATCATCAGCAGGAAGACGGCTCCATCGTGGTCCCAGAAGCACTACGCCCCTACATGGGAATGGACGTTATTAAACCCCGCGCGTAAAGCCCCGCGAAGCCTTGGATAGACTCCGCAAAGCCGTGGTTAAACCCTTTCTGCACAACTTTATAGAGCAGAGATTTTTGTGATACCCGCGTTAACAGTCTCCGGAAAGTCTGTTGACGCGGGTATGCTATAAAAATTTTCTCAAGGGTGCTCATTCCCCATTTTCCTGGGATGATAGAAGCATAAAAGTGGCAGTTAATAACAAGGAGTTGACCCTCATTGACCTCCCCACAACCTCCCCAAGAACCCTTTACGCCCCGCCCGCCGCAGCAGAATACACCCCAGCAAGGTGTATCCCCGCAGAACACATCCCCGCAGAGTGCGTCTCAGCAAGGCATGCCCCAGCAGAATGCGCCACGGAAACAGCCTGCGCCGGGCAATCCGCACCACATGAACCACCGCGAACCCGATTTCGCCTATGAGACCTTCAAATGCGGACACATTATCGGCCTTCTTATGCTCGGCGTACTACTATGCCAGCTTGGCAGCGTCTCGGTAGTGTCCTCCGACGAGGTCACGAAATACATTGTTTTCGTCGTCCTCCTGGGTCTCTTCCTCCCATACGGTATCTACACCACCGGGTACCTGCGTCGTGCTAGCTCACTGGATCGTACACTGAGTTCCATTTTCCTTTTCGCGTGTACCGTTATCTCCGTTATTGCCGCCGTCTATGTTGTGCCCGCCTTCTACTACGTCACCGCACTTCTCCTCTTCGTTGTGCTCATCTGTGAATGGGTTGGCCCGTTAACCGCCTATTGGAACGGTGAGAAAGTAGAGTTTTCTACCCTGAAGTCGTCCTCTACAAAGCCTGTTTATGGTGCCACCCCCTACGAACAGCCGGGCCAGCCTGGTCAGCCCGGTCGGCCAGGACGCTTTGGTCAGCCCAGCGGTCCACAGGGACAAATGAGCCAGATGGGCCAGATGGGGTACCCGGGACAGTTTGCCCAGCCTGGGCAGTTCGGCCAGCCGGGGCAGCCTGGACAACCCGGGCAGCCTGGTCAGCCTGGGCAACAACCTGGCCAGCCGGGTCAGCCTGGCCAGGCCGGTTATCCTGGGTCGCAGAACAACATGGGCTCTATGGGACAGATGGATCAGCCTAGTTATGGTGCTCCGTATGGCCAGCAGATGCCCGCTGCTCCCTATGGTCACTCTGGTCAGCCTGGCCAATTTGCCCAGCCGGGTCAGCCGCCCTATTCCCCGCAGTCGGATCAGTTCGGGCAGGAATACCCAGATCCCCGCAACCATGGACAGAACGCACAGACTGCGCAGGGTGCACAGCCTACGCAGACTGCCCCATTTGATCGGCCGGATTTTTCTGCGCCGCATGGCACTACAGATGATGGTTCCGCCGACAACTCTTCTAATAGCATGCCCGGCAACACGTCTGAGTAAATACAAGTAAATATATCGTATCTAACAGAGTGGGTGATGGTGGCTGCGGCCATCGTCACCCACTCTGTTAGTATAGGGCTGCGGTATGGGGTGTGGTATCAGATTGTGGTGTGCGATGTATCTACAGGATATGCATGGTATAAGCGGAACATCTGGCCATTGTCTTAGTCGCTGCGGCGGCATGGCGCTTACATAGTCGTCAACGAAAAATATAATTCTGTGCAAATAAACGGTTAATTCCCTGATAAAAGGAGGTTCTGGGATATCAGAACCCCCTTTTATCCAACTACGATACATAGTGTCCAACTAGATCGTTTCTGAGGTTTAACACATCATGGCTTCTCGCCTTTACAAGCGCTTCGCCGTCCCCGCAGCCACTGCACTTAGCATGACCGCACTGCTGGCCGGCACCGCCCAGGCTCTTCCTGTTACACAACAGCAAGACGCTACCGTCTTCACCATTGGCCAAGACGGAATGACCCTCAACAAGGGCACCTCTAAAGGAAATTCGCGTCTCGAATACACCTCTGCACCCCAAGAACTTAGCGGTCCCACCCGCGGCTACATCATGATTGCAGGCAAGCAAACCAAGCCTGCCAACGCACGCCTCTTCACCCGCCAGCCCGGCTACAACCCCTACCAGTTTGTAGCCCCCATGGGTAAAGGCCCCGACAAAAACTCCATGGATAGCAAAGAGGGTTTCAAGCCCGAGCAGCTGGCCACCCTCTACCGCTCCGATGTCCCCAAGAACATCAGCTATTCAAAGGTTATCTCTGGATTCTATGCGGCTATGGACCGTGCGGATATCAAGACGGCCAACGCAAACCTTGTGATGTCCATCAACAATAATGCCAGCCTCGTCCAAATTCAGCGCGCCGTTGCAGACTCCAATGATGAGAACCTCATCACCATGTCCGACGCATTGGGCACCCGCCTCGGCAAGATCTACCGCGATCTTTACATCGGCGGCAAACTTGTGAAACTCCAGCAGCTGGTGGGTGGCGACATGTCCCGCGCCTTCAACTTCACCAATGCCACCGGTTTGGAGAAGGCCCACTACCGCAACCCGCGCCCCTTCAAGGAGTTCCCTGAGCATCTCAAGTACTACTACGAGACCCAGGGCGACTTTAATAGCGATAAAGGGTACTCTGGTCTTGCCCTTTCCTACCCCTCCGGCCACACTAACCGCGCCTACATCAAGGGCATCATTCTTGCGGCTGTCTTCCCGGAGTTTGCACCTCAGCTTCTCGCCCGCGCTTCCGAAGTTGGTTTCAACCGCGTGGTGATGGGTGTGCACTACCCACTGGATACCGTCGCCGGCCGTATGACCGGCACCGCCTCCATGGCATGGCACTTCGCCGATAAGCGCTTCTACCCGCTGATTGCAGAAGCCGCTCGCGACACTCGTGCCATTGTTGAGAAGGCATGCGGAACCACCATCATGAAATGCTGGAAACAAGGTAAGCCCTTCCTCTCCGAGGCAGAGTCCATCCGTGTCTACACCGCTCGCATGAACTACAACCTTCCGAATGTTGGCAAGGCTGGACAGCCAATGACTGTTCCTGAAACAGCTTCCGCTCTCCTTCTTGCCAAGTACCCGCAGCTCACTGATGCTCAGCGTGATCGTATCCTTATGCTGTCCTCCATGGATTCTGGCTCCCCGCTAGACTTCGAGGGACAAGATGGCTTCTGGCAGCGTATTAACCTCGCCAAGGCACTTTCCGCCCACGTCAAGCAGCTCGGCAACGGCGCCATTCAGGTCCGCTTCGCGGCCTAAGCATGCACGCTGTTTAGCGCACGCATTCCGCGCCTGCTATCCACGTGCCTATAGCGTCACAACTTCATACCACTGAGTTCACGCCCAGCACTAACAGTCTTAAGCACAGTCGCAAGCACTGATTAGCGCCGGGCGTGAACTCCATTTCTGTTCTTTCCTGCGCTGCCCCTATCCCATTAGCTACACGCACTGTGCTTGCATAATTGGATACTGCGGCGTGACGGCATGTACCACCACAGCCGCGCCCCTAGTCGCGTCCCTGCTATCGCTACTGTTAAGTAGTACTTATGCAGAATAGGAAGTGACTCAACTAGCTGGCCGCATAAACAACGGTGGGCACCCCCTCAGGGGTGCCCACCGTTTAGTATGTTCAAAGCGCTAATGCGCTAGCGCATAAGAATGCAGGAAGGAATTACTCTTCCCAGCCGTAGGTGCGTTCAACGGCTTTATTCCATTCGCCGAAGAGACGATCGCGGGTGTCCTGATCCATCTTGGACTCCCAGCGCTTGTCTTCGCTCCAGTTGGCTTTCAGCTCGTCAATGCTATCCCAGAAGCCAACGTGTAGGCCGGCAGCGTAGGCGGCACCCAGGGCGGTGGTCTCGGCCACCTTCGGGCGGATGACGGGCACGTCGAGGATATCTGCCTGGAACTGCATGAGCGGCTCAGACTTCACCATGCCGCCGTCAACCTTCAGTTCCTTCAGCTGTACGCCGGAGTCGGCGACCATGGCGTCCACAAGCTCACGGGTCTGGTAGGCGGTGGCCTCCAGGACGGAGCGGGCGATGTGGCCGCGGTTAGCGTAGCGGGTGAGGCCGACGATAACGCCGCGGGCGTCGTCACGCCAACGAGGGGCCAGTAGGCCGGAGAAGGCGGGGACGAAGTAGACGCCGCCGTTGTCCTTTACGGTTTCGGCCAGGCGGTCGCAGGCGGGTGCGTTGGGGACCATCTTCAGGTTGTCGCGCAGCCACTGTACGAGGGAACCGCCCATAGCGACGGAGCCTTCCAGTGCGTATACGGGCTTCTCGTCACCGATCTGGTAGCAGACGGTGGTGATGAGGCCGTGCTCGGAGAACTTCGGCTCGGTGCCGGTTCCCATGAGGAGGAACAGGCCGGTGCCGTAGGTGTTCTTGGCTTCGCCAGGCTTGAAGCAGAGCTGGCCGAAGGTGGCAGCTTGCTGGTCGCCGAGAATACCGGTGATGGGGACGCCAGCCAGGTTGGAACGGTCGTGGACGACGCCGAATTCGCCGGAGGAGGGGCGGATTTCGGGGAGCATGGACATGGGGATGCCCATGGCGTCGCAGAGTTCCTCGTCCCACTGCAGGGTGTTGATGTCCATGAGCAGTGTACGGGAGGCGTTGGTGACGTCGGTGGCGTGGACGGCTGGTTCGCCTTCTGGGTTGGCGCCGCCGGTGAGGTTCCACAGGATCCAGGTGTCGGGGGTGCCGAAGAGGAGGTCTCCCTTTTCTGCCTTGGCGCGGGCGCCGTCAACGTTGTCTAGGATCCACTTGATCTTCGGGCCGGAGGAGTAGGAGCTGAGCGGCAGGCCGGTCTTCTTCTGGTACTTGTAGATGCCGTCGTCGCCAGCGAGTTCGTGGCAGATGCCGGAGGTACGAGTATCCTGCCAGACGATGCCGTTGTAGATGGGCTCGCCAGTGTTCTTGTCCCACACGATGGTGGTTTCGCGCTGGTTGGTAATACCGAGGGCGGCAAGGTCGCAGGGGGCAAGATCGGCGTCGGCTAGTGCTTCACCGGCAACGCGGCGGACGCAGTCCCAGATCTCTAGGGGATTGTGTTCAACCCAGCCTTTTTGCGGGAAGATCTGTTCGAATTCCATTTGGCCAACGGACACGATCTCGCCGTCGTGGTCGAAGATGATGCAGCGAGCGGAGGTAGTGCCTTCGTCGATGGCTGCGATGTACTTCTTTTTAGTCACGGGACTTTCTCCTCAAGAGAGTTCATTAAGTTTAGTAGAGCCTATTCGGTTATACAGATTAGGCGATGGCGAGGTAAACGGCGGCGGCCAGTGCGGCACCGATCAGCGGGCCAACAGTGGGGTGAATGGCGTTCTTCCATTCGCCCGTGCCCTTGCCCTTGATGGGAAGAACGAAGGCGTACATGATGCGGGGGCCGAGGTCACGTGCCGGGTTGAGGGAGTAACCGGTGGGGCTGCCGAGGCTCATGCCGATAGCAACAATGATACCTGCTACGCCGGCGTATGTGAGGTTACCGAGGTTAGTTGGGTCATTATTCCAAAGGCCAACGAGGATAAAAAGTACCAGTACGAAGGTGGCAATGATCTCGGTCACATGGTTCCATACCATGCTCTTGCCGGCGGGGCGAGTGTGGAAGACGTTACCGATAGTGGCATTGGCACCAGATTCAGTGCCGTCGTCGTTGTAGGCGTTGGCGTCGAACTGTTGCTTGAAGGCAGCCCATGCGAGGAGGGCTCCCACCATGGCACCCAGGAATTGGCCCAGAATGTAGTAGATGAAGGCTCCCCAGGGAGTCTTATCTGCAATGCAGAGGGCCAGTGTTACGGCGGGGTTGATGTGTCCGCCAGTGGGATGAGAGACGGATGCGCCGGCGAAGACAGCGAGGCCCCATCCGAAAGCGATGAGGAGCCAGCCGGTGTTCTTGGCGGCAGAGGTGCGGAGACTGTTTGCTGCGCAAACACCATTACCGAGTAGCAGCAGCACCATAGTGCCGAGGAATTCCCAGCCGAAAATTTCAGCGCCGCTGAGTTCATTTCCGTTGATCATGTACATATGCTTAGTCCTTGTCAGGGGAGCGAAGGGGAGAATCTGAGCACACGGAATAGTGCAATGACAGATCTTGACTTAATGGTATTTTGTTCCCCGCCAAGTGGTAGTTTTGTTGCCTCACGCAAATCGGTTAGTGCAGGTGACATGTCTTAATTACGGCAACTTTACGGAAATTAGGAGACATAAAGGGGAATAAAAAGCGGATTTATCGTTAAAAAATATGCGATGAAGGTGCGCTTAACAAAGACATAAAAAGACCGCCTCCCCCGGGAGTACAGGGAGGCGGTCTTTCACATCAGAAACTTACTTGTGTAAAAAAGTAAGCCGTGGTGTGGTTTGTATCTTACTTCTTGTCAACGTTGTCGACGTACTCGGCACGGGCTTCAGCAGCCTCGTTGCGGCGAGCATCGGCCTCTTCGTCGGTAAGAGCCTTCTGGGAGTTGAGCTCGGCAACCACGCGATCCTGGTAGAGCTTAACTTCCTTGGCCTTGGTGGCGTCGTCCCAGCCGAGGATCGGGGCGATGAGGTCGGCGATTTCCTGGGCGGAATCCATGCCGCGATCATCGTATTCGATGGAGATGCGGGTACGGCGGGCGATAACGTCCTCAAGGTGCAGGGCACCTTCCACAGCAGCGGCGTAGACGGCCTCAACACGGAGGTAGCCTTCAGCGTTGGTGATGGGCTTCTTGAGGGACTCGTCATCCTTGGCGTAGGAGAGTACGTCGAAGATGAGGGAGCCGTAGCGGTTGAGGAGGTGGTCAACCTGGGCGACGGTGATGCCGTACTTGGCGGCCAGAGCGTCGAGCTGGTTGGTGAGGGCCCAGTAGCCGTCAGCACCGATGATGGGGGTCTCTTCGGTGGTGGACTCGGAAACCTGGCCAGGAACGTCCTGGAGGGCGGCTTCTACGGCGTCCTTACCAATGACACGGTAGGTGGTGTACTTACCACCGGCGACGGAGACGAGGCCGGGGCAGAGGTGAGCAACTTCGTGGTTACGGGCGAGCTTCTCGGTGTTCTCCTGTCCAGCCTGAGCAACGAGCGGGCGGAGGCCGGCGTACACACCAACGATGTCGGCGTAGGTGACGGGCTCCTGGAGACGGGAGTTGAGCTCATCGAGCACGTAGTCGATGTCGGTCTTGGTGGCAGCCGGGTGAGCCAGATCTAGCTTGTAGCTGGTGTCAGTGGTGCCGACGATCCAGTAGTTGCCCCACGGAATAACGAAGAGGACGGACTTCTCGGTGACGAAGCACAGAGCGGAGTCAGACTTGATGCATTCCTTGGGAACGACAATGTGGATGCCCTTGGACTGGTGAACGTGGAACGCAGCCTTGGCGCCAGCGAGGTCCTGCATTTCGTCGGTCCATACGCCGGTGGCGTTGATGACGGCGGAAGCGTGGACGTTCTCGGTGCGGCCGTCTTCGGTGTCCTTAATGGTGACGCCGACAATGCGGTCGCCTTCCTTGAGGAAGTCAATAACCTGGGTGGAGGTGCGGATAACGGCACCGTACTTGGCGGCGGTACGGCCAACCATCATGGTGTGGCGGGCATCGTCGACGAGGGTGTCGTAGTACTGAACGCCACCGCAGGTAGCCTTGGGCTTCAAGGAAGGAATCTTCTTGAGGATGCTCTTGCGGCTGAAGTGCTTCTGGATCGGGACAGTCTTAGCGCCACCCATGCGGTCGTAAAGGGTGAAGCCGCAGAACATGATGGGGCGCTCAATGAAGGGCTTGGTGAGGGGGTAGATGAACTTTAGTGGCTTAACGAGGTGCGGTGCCAGGGTGTGCATGGACAGTTCGCGCTCGTGCAGGGATTCTGCGACGAGGCCGAACTGCGGAATTGGGTTGGGCTGCAGGTAACGCAGGCCGCCGTGGAACATCTTGGATGAACGGCTGGAGGAACCGCAAGCTAGGTCGCGGGCTTCAACCATGGCAACCTTGAGGCCACGGGTAGCGGCGTCGAGAGCGGCGCCTACACCGACGGAGCCACCGCCGATGATAAGAATGTCGAATTTTTCGGAGCCGAGGCGATCCCAGTTAGTTTCGCGGAGCTCAAGCGTGAGTTCGGACGGTGCAGACAAGTGAGTCCTCCTGTAAGAAAACCTTTATATCCCTAATAACTTAGGGAGTGGGTACTGCTTCACCGTACATCGTACCCGCGTGCCGGTAAAACGTTGTTTCTGCAGCTAAATAGCTAGTTGTGGGGTGGATTACACAATTTTGCAGGCGAACTGGCTAAATACCGCCCTAATTTAGTGGTATGCGTCACACTTTTGGGTTGTCATGTCTAAAAGCACCAGTTTCAATGGAAAATGTTGTTATCTAGTTTTCTTCTAATTTTCGCATTACAGTGGGGGAATGGCGTTCGAACCTCTCTTTGCAGTGGCAAACCACCTCTCAAAATTTATTGCGCGTGCCCTTAAATACAATGTCATCATCACCGGGGAGGAGAATATTCCCCGCAAAGGCGGCGCCCTCCTCTGCATCAACCACACCGGATACGTAGACTTCTACTTCGCTGCCATGCCGCTTCTGGCCGCCAAACGCCAACCGCACTTCATGGCAAAACAAGAAATTTTCGAAAACCCCATCGCGGGACCGCTCATGCGTGCCCTGGGGCAAATTCCGGTGGATCGTATCGCCGGTCGCGATTCCATGAATATGGCAATCGACAAACTCAAAAACGGGGAAATTGTGGGCATCTTCCCCGAAGGCACCATGTCCGACTCCTTCGAGATTAAGAGCCTAAAAACAGGTGCAGTGCGCATGGCGCAGACCGCCGGCGTCAAAATCTATCCCGTTATCGTGTGGGGATCCCACCGCGTATGGCGCCGCAACACAAAACCCAACCTGGAGCGCAACCTCCCCTTCATGGTGCACTACTGTGAGCCCATTGATGTAGCAGGCGGCGACGTCGACGAACTCACCGAACAACTCCACACCGTTCTCAAGGACACCTTAGAGGACGTCCGCAACCGCTACTTTGAAGAATTCGGCCCCTTTGAGCCGGGCCTTCCCTGGGTACCCGCTCGTTTTGGAGGCAGTGCCCCCACCTTGGAGGAAGCACAGGCTGACGACGACAGAATCGACAAGCACCGCAAGTACGCCAACTCGGTGATGCGGCACTCGGCGAAAGCGGCCAAAGAGGTCCATTCCGCTATCCTCAACACAAAAGATGCCACCCTTGACGAGGCCGATCCGGAGGCTAAACTCTCCCGGCTTACCAGTATGCGCGAAGCTGCCGAAAGTCTTACGAAAGCGGCTGAGGAACTTGTGGAGGCCGCTGAGCAAGGCGGGGAAGAAGTGAAGCGTAAAGCCGGTGCCGGATCACTGCGTTACATGACGGAGACGGTTGCATCTGCGACAGTGGAGTTGGAGCAGGCAACTGTTCGTTCTGCCCGTAAAGCCTCCCGCAAATTGGGCGCGGGCACGGATTCGGTGACGGAATTCGCGACAGGTTTCCGGCATCGTGCTGCCAAATCGTTACAGTCGGGTGCGGAGTATCTTTCGCAGAAAGCTGAATCGCTGCTGGCGTATCTCTCCGATGCTGAGGAGACAGTGCGGAAGTCCAGCGAGGAGCGGCATATTCGCCACGCCATCGCTCGTGAGAAGCGCATGGAGCAGGCCGCTGCCGACGAGATCCGTACAGCTATTCAAAAAGAAGAAGCTGCAGTAAAACACGCCGAGCGGGAGACGTCTCGGGCCTTGGAGAACGCTGCCCGCGCCACCGAGGAAGTAATACGAGTTTTTGACGACACCGCTACCGACGATGCAGAACTAGACGATGCGGATTTAGATGACGCTAATGAGCTAGGCAATGCAGAGCCTAATGCCGAGCCTAACCCCGAGCTCAACGGCGATGATGCATGAGTGATGGTGGCCAACGCTCATTCGCTCCTTGTGCACGCGGCGGATTAAGGCTGGTAGCAACCGATCTTGACGGCACACTGCTGGATTCCCACAAGCAGGTGTCGCCCCGTAGCCGCGCAGCTATCGCACGTCTCGCGGAGCGCCATATTCCACTCATTGTCGCCACGGGTCGCCCTCTTCGGTGGCTTCCTCCCGTGTGGCAGCAATTACCGGTCTCTCCCCTGTGTATCTGTATGAATGGGGCGCTTATCTATGATGCTTTTCGCCATAAGATACTGCGGCGCACGCTATTACAGTCGGCGGAGTTGACGGATATTGTGCAGTCTATTCACCGGGCTCTCCCGGAGGCGTGTTTCGCGGTAGAGCGTAGCGGTGCGGATACGCAATCCCAGGGTGACGGGCACTTACCGGGAGAGTTCCTTATCGCCGAGAATGCGGAGGAAGTCTGGTATGAGCAGAATGCCCCACGCACTACCCTGGCGGCACTGTCGGAGGAACCGGCGGCGAAACTGCTCGTGCGGTGTACAGAATTGTCTAGCGCGGAGATGGCGGAGATAGTGCGCCCACTGGTGGATCCAGTAGCACACGTAACGTACTCCATCGACAGTGGATTATTGGAGATTTCCCACCCATTGGCCACAAAGGGGAAGCGCTGGCGTACCTGCTGGATTGCTGGGACGTGCCGGAGGAGGCCGTAGTGGCTTTCGGAAATATGCCCAATGATATGGATATGCTGCAGCTATCCACGTGGGGTGTTGCGGTGGAGAATGCGCATCATGCAGTTTTGGCGGCGGCGGATGAAGTAACAGCATCCAATGATGATGACGGCGTCGCTCTCGTCATGGAGAGACTGCTAGCTGAATAATAACTGCTGGCTGAATAATACAAGGGTGGGGCGGGAAGCTGTGTGCTTCCCGCCCCACCCTTGTAGTGAGACTCTTTGTGGTGAGACTCGATGAAGAGATAGAGAGGTTGTGCCCCGTACTATTTACTTAGTGGAGGGCTTTAACTGTCCTAGGGGCAGAATGTTGTATTCGCGGCCCTCACAGAAGTCATTCGGGGCAGGAAGTCCTGCGAATCGACTCTGTGCCCAGGCTAGTGCACCGGGGAGTCCCACGAAGCCCACAAGCAGGTGCTCGGAGAGGTCCATGGTGGCTAGAGTGACGTGCGTGCCGGCCTTGCAGTAGCGGTGCGCTAGTTGCTTCAGCTTGGCGACGGGCACTGCAATGTCCTGGTTGCCGTGGTAGAAGTAGAGCGGCATCTTGGGGTTCAACGGGTAGTACAGGGGGCTGTTTTCCCGCACGACCTTGAACTCGCGGTGCTGTTTGTAGACGTCAACATTGTTGAAGACGGTACGCATGGATTGTCCGGAGAAGCTGGCAACCATGGTGGAGACGCAGGAGTCTTTAAGCCCATTGCGCATGCGTTTCTTCCACTCTGGGCGCATGCGGTCGTAGATGTTCATGCGGTCGGGGTATTCGCGCTCCAGCCCAATCATGGTGCCGGCGAGGATACCGAATCCGGGGTTTGGCCTGTTTCCCAGGGCTTTCCCCATCCATTCCATATCTGCGGGGGTACCGCCGGCGGCAGCACCAACGAAGTGGGGAATGGGTGCGTACTTCGGCGCCATGGCGGCTGCGATGACGGTTGTCATGGCACCGCCAGAATATCCTCCGAGGATAACTTTAGAGTGGCGGGAGTTGAACTTGGGGGTGGTGACAAGTGCGGTAACGGCGTCAAGAATAATGTGCCCAGCAAGAATGTTGGCACCGTAGGCACCTTGCATTCCCTCGAAGTCGGGGAGGAGGATATTCCAACCCATGGTGAGTGCCGCGTTAAGCCCAGCGGTAATTTCCGCGGCGGTGGTGAGGGATTCAACATTGTTGAACTGGTTAATGGGGGTTGTCAGCGAGAATGTCGGCTGACATTCCGTGCCGAGAGAGTTGATGAAGTGGTTGTACACCAGCGTTGGCACGTTGGGGAGGGCATAGGAATGTGCCTGGCGGAGGAGAAGTGCCGTGGAGAAGATCTTCTCTCCGTGGGAGTTTGTGGAGGCAAACACCATCTGTTCCGCCATAGTGCGGGGGAACTGCGGCAGCTTCATGCTGCGGCTCTTAATGAGCTTGCCGTGCGTGAGGTTCTGATACTTAGATTTCGGAACCTGGAAGTAGGGGTCTTTTACCTTGGAGGGGTAAATGGGGGTGGCATTAGCGCCGGGGGATACGGTTACTGCGGTACCCGCTGCTAGTGCTAGTGCGCACAGTGCCGACACGACTTTTTTTCGACAACTGCGAATCATCAGCTTTCTCTCTTTCTCTTAATACGTAGCTGGGCAATACTCTAGCGATTTCTTGCCTAAGCTGGTACTTTGCTCCCCTGCTGGAGGAGAGCAAAGTATGTGTAAAAGTTTAGTGGCCTTAGCATTCAGTGTTCTTTGGGGGTATTCCGGCGAAACGGCCTAGGACCCACGGGAAGGCAATCCAGGCGCCTACTGTGGCGTTGGCGACGTGGTTGAAGACGTGGGTGTCAACAAGCTGAACTTTCAGGTGTGGGCTGGTTGCGCACCAGTGTTTTGTCACTGTCCGAATGTAGCGGATGGGGACGAGGTCGTCACGGTCGCTGGACCAGAGGAAGGTGGGAACGCGTGGTGCTGGCTTGTAGTTAATGATGCTGTTTTCTGCGAAAACTTTGAACTCATTATGCTGCTCGCGCAGTTTCACGTTGTTAAACATGGTGGTGGCGGACTCGTTCTTCATGGCGTCCAACATGCGGGGAGTGCAGGCGTCGCGGTTAGCGTTAACAATGCGCTTGCCCTTCTTGGATAAACGGTTGTAAACGTTCATCCGGTTGGGGTATTCGCGTTCCAGCCCAAGCATGGCGCCCATAATGATGCCGAAACCGGGGTGGCGGTTGTTACCGAGGGCTTTCCCCATCCACACCATGTTAGCAGGCATTCCGCCGGCTGCCATGCCCACAATGTTGAGGTTAGGGGCGTAGGTGGGGGCCATGGCGGCGGCGTAGGCGGCTACCATGGCACCGCCGGAGTAGCCGGACAGGATAATCTTCGGGTTGGGGATATTGAGGTGTTTAACCTGGCGGGCTGCCTTAATGGCATCTAGTGTGATGTGTCCGCCAAGAATGTTGGCGCCGTAGGCAGATTGTAGTCCTAGGAAGTCGGGGAAGATGGTGGTAATGCCCCACACTGCAGCAAGTGCACCCATGCCGATGAGGGATGCGTTGCGAGTCGTAATTTCGGCTTTGCGTGCGGCGTTGGGGGTTCTACCAGCAGTGGTGATGTAGTCGGCGGCGGCGTTAAATGCGAAGGACGGCTGGCACTCTACCCCGAGGGAGTTAATGAAATCGTTGTAGATAAGGACGTTGTTGTTGGGGCGGGCAATGATGGGTCGCATGACGCCAGCACTGGCTAGGACGGCCTTACCGTGTGAGTTTGTGGTTTTGAAGACGTATTGGAAAACCTGTGTACCCTGTACAACAAAATTGGAGACGGGACGTATGCGGATAAGGGTTCCATTGGGGACGGAGTCCAGTTTGGCTTGGCTGACGTTGAAGAATGGCCCTAGGGGAGTGTCGTCGAAAATGGGGGTGGCGTTGGCCTCTCCCGTGGAGATGCATGAACCTGCCAGCATAGTGGCGGCAAGTGTGGCAGCAACGAAGTTTTTCAGACGGTGGCGTTGTGCCGTCATGGGCGGTAATCCTATCTTCTTCTGCAAGTCTTTATGAGACTTAGTTTTGGCCTAGTTGTGGAGCCTCAGCCTGGGGCCCAGTTATTTTTATGTAATTGTACGAGTTCGATGTAGCGGTTTGGTATAGCGGATTTTAGGAAGGGATGTGGTTGCAGTCGTCTCGTATGGGCGTACCGTGTCCCATTTTCCAGAGCCATTGGGCTGCGACGGGAAGATCGTAGTAGGCGGTGGAAACGTGGTTCGGGTTATTCACCTCTTTGTATTGTATATGAACTCCGGCGGCACAGTAACGGCGCAGTGTTGCTCGTAGTGGCCTAATGGGGGCGGAGGCGTCTGTGTAGGAGCCAAAAACGTAGAGTTTTGTTCCGCGGCTGGGGTGACGGCGGTCGTAGTAGAGACTGTTGGCGCGAAGAACGCGGAAGGCGTCTTTTTCTTTATCCGGGCGCAAGCTGACACCGTTGAAAACAGTGTCGATGGATTCCCCTTTAAGGGATTCCAGGAGGCGCGGGGAACAGGCATCTTTCAAACGACGTAGTTTGTCCTTGCCGTGTTCAGACAGGCGAGGGGTGACGCGCATGCTCCGGGGGTATTCGCGTTCTAGGCCGACCAGGGAAGCGAAGGCTAGTCCGAAACCGTCATTGGGTCGGTTTCCGAAGGCGAGACCGTAGTATTGCAGGTCTGTGGGGACGCCGCCGACTGCCACGGCGGAGAAGTGAACATTGGGGGCATACTGTTGGCGGAGGTTAAGGGCCCACAGGCTTGCCATGCCGCCGCCGGAGTAGCCGAGCATTCCCGTCCAACTGTGCTGCATACCTAGTGCAGAGGTGGTTTTCATGGCGCGAACGGCGTCAAGGATAACGTGTCCGGAATGAATATTCGCGGTGTAGGCGGCTTTCATGCCTTCGTGGTCGGGGATAAGGAAGGCATAACCATAGTGGGCGGCGATGGCGGCGTACCACATGGAGATGAAGCTGCGAGTGTTCCACTCGGGGTTGAGGTTTGAATAGGAGAAACTTGGCTGGCAGCCAATGCCGAGGGAATTGATGAAGTCATTGTAAACAATGACATTTCCGTTCTTGGGGAAGTTAGCGGGTTTGACGAGGACAGCGGTGCCGTAGGTGGGCTTGTTGAAGGTGTTGCGGGTGGCGAACACCATTTGGGTGGCACTTCCACCGGGGACAAGAAAAGCGGGGAGTTTACGACTACGGAGAAGCTGGCCGTGTTCCTTGTTCTTGTATTGGGAGGTAGGAACGTTGAAGAACGGGTCAAGTATGGGGGTCGGTATGGTAGCAGCGGCTTCAGCTGTTCCCGGGGTGATGAGGCCGACGGTGAGAGCAAGCACGCCTGCTGCAGCGAGGAGTCGTGTAGTCAAACGCTTCATAATTCTCTTTCTTAATCCCTATCCAAAGCGTGAACCAAGAAAAGTATCACGATAGATAGATTAACTCAAGGCAAGTCACATTTGTAACAATTTTAACAGTATTAACAATTCTGAAAAAACTACTACACGCGATCTCCCTAATTTTCGCTAGGCTTAAAGAGACTCACAGCCAAGGCAGTGCCAAAGACGAATCGTACCCATATTCTGTTGCACCCTTCCGCGCGAGTTTTCTTTCCTGACATGAGAAAAGGCGTTTACATAATGAGCACCCAGTCATACGACCTCATCGTGGTCGGATCCGGCTTCTTTGGACTAACCATTGCTGAACGTGCCGCCAGCCAGCTTGGCAAGCGCGTCCTCATCATTGAAAAACGCTCCCATATTGGCGGTAACGCGTTCTCCCAACCCGAACCAGAAACCGGCATTGAAGTACATCAGTACGGCGCCCACCTCTTCCACACTTCCAACGAACGTGTGTGGAACTACGTCACCCAATTCACCAAATTCACGGACTACCAGCACCGCGTCTTCGCCATGCACGACGGCAAAGCCTACCAATTCCCCATGGGGCTCGGCCTTATCTGCGAATTCTTCGGCAAGTACTACAGCCCGGACGAAGCCCGCGCCCTCATTAAAGAGCAGGCCAGCGAAGTCAACACGGAAGACGCCACCAACCTGGAAGAAAAAGCCATCTCGCTAATCGGCCGCCCCCTCTACGAGGCTTTCGTGCGCGACTACACCGCCAAACAGTGGCAGACCGACCCGAAGGAACTCCCCGCCAGCAACATCACCCGCCTGCCGGTGCGCTACACCTTCAACAACCGCTACTTCAACGACACCCACGAGGGGCTCCCCGTAGATGGCTACGCCGCCTGGCTCCGCGCCATGATCGACCATGACCTCATCGACGTGCAGTTGGATACTGACTGGTTCGACGTCCGCGCCGACATTCGCGCCGCCAATCCCGACGCCCCCGTCGTCTACACCGGCCCCCTCGACCGCTACTTTGACTACTCTGCCGGTCGTCTCGGCTGGCGCACCCTGGACTTCGACGTGGAAGTCCTCCCCATCGGCGACTTCCAGGGCACTGCCGTCATGAACTACAACGACGCAGACGTCCCCTATACCCGTATTCACGAGTTCCGACACTTCCACCCGGAGCGCGCCGACCGCTACCCCAAGGACAAGACCGTCATTATGAAGGAGTACAGTCGTTTCGCGGAGGAAGACGACGAGCCGTACTACCCCATCAATACTCCTGAGGATCGCAAGATTCTTGCTGCTTATCGGGAACTTGCTGCCCAAGAAACCGCTAATGACCAGGTACTCTTCGGTGGCCGTCTAGGAACGTATCAGTACCTGGACATGCACATGGCTATCGCCTCTGCCCTCACCATGTTCGATAACAACCTGACCCCTTACTGGACTGAGGGTGCTCCCCTGAAAGGAAAGGGACAGCATTAATGACAACTGCTCCAACGTCCGCACAATTCTCCTCCTTCGCGGGGGAGCGGCTCGCCCACATCATCACCCCGCGCCCCGGTGAGCCTCTCGACGTCCGCAGTCTCTACATGGTGGAAGCCTCCACCAATCCGCGCCGCTGCCACGCCCCGAGCCGCACCACCCTGTGGATCCCGGCAGACTCCGAAGTTTCTTTTGAAACGTACTTTAACGGTCTGCCCGCCTCCTATTGGCGACGTTGGAGCACTCTCACTTCTGTTGTCCTACGTCTGCACCTTACTGGGTCGGGCCGCGTGGATACCTACCGTTCCAAGATCGACGGATCCCGCATCGGCATTACGGGTGCGTCCTTTATTGGTGATGTTGACGCTGCCGCCACACCTGTATCCGCACCTGCCGCATCCGCTATTGGCCCGCAGGTAACTCGCTGCGCAGACGGCTCCAGCATTGTCGAAATCACCCTGGATCTGGGGCCTTTTGAGGATGGCGGCTGGATGTGGTTCGACATTACCGCCGACACCCCCGTAGAACTTTTGGAGGGCGGCTGGTACGCCCGCACGCCGGCTCCCGCCACTATCAACTATGTGGACCCCGACACGGGCCTAACCCAGGAACTGGATAACTCCAACAAGGTGGTTATCGGTATCCCCACCTTCAACCGCCCCGATGATGCCGTCGCCGCCCTGAAAGCATTAGCCTCCGACCCGGACGTGGACGCCGTCATTGAGGCTGTCCTGATGCCGGACCAGGGCACAAAGAAAGTTATCGACCACCCCGAGTTCGCTGCTGCCGCAGGACATTTCGGTATCGGTGGAGGTGTAGACGGAGCCACCGACGCAGCAGGTAAACCCCTCACTACCTCCCCGGATGGTCGCTTCTTCCGTTTTGAGCAAGGCAACCTGGGTGGCTCCGGCGGATACAGCCGCATCATGTATGAGGCCCGCCAACACACCACCGCGCCGTTCATCCTCTACATGGATGACGATATTGCCATCGAGCCGGACAGTATTCTGCGCGCTGTCGCTTTCGCCCGCTTCGCCAAGAAACCCATGCTGGTGGGTGGCCAAATGCTCAACCTCCAGGAACGCAGCCACCTGCACTCCATGGGTGAGGTCGTCAACCGCGCCGACTTCATGTGGACCTCCGCCCCGCACGTCCACTACGACCACGATTTCAGCCAGTACCCGCTGTCGGCCGCTCGCGACCACCGCGGCGCCAAAAACACTGGCCTGGCTGATCCCCGCTGGGAGGAAACCGCCGACCTGCACCACCGGATTGATGTGGACTACAACGGCTGGTGGATGTGCCTCATTCCGCGCATTGTGGCCGACACTATCGGCCAGCCCCTGCCACTGTTTATTAAGTGGGATGATGCCGAGTTCGGCCTGCGCGCCGGCGCCCACGGCTTCCCCACCGTCACCATGCCCGGTATCGCCATCTGGCACATGGCCTGGTCAGACAAGGATGATGCGATCGACTGGCAGGCCTACTTCCACCTCCGCAACCGCCTGGTGGTAGCTGCCCTCACCCAGCCCACAAGCGCCTCTATTAACGGCTTGCTGGCCTCCATGGCGAAAGCCGCCATGAAACACACTCTCTGCCTGGAATACAGTACTGTCGCCATCCAGATTGAGGCGGTTAAAGACTTCCTGCGCGGCCCCGATGCTCTCTTCGAGCTTCTTCCCACCGCACTTCCGAAGGTGGCAGCCATGCGTCGCGATTACCCCGATGCGGTTGTTCTCCACTCCGCCAGTGATCTCCCCGCTCCCTCCGGTGGTCCCGGTGGGGTGACGGTAGAGCCGCGCGGTATCCGTAAAAAGGTTGTGGCACTGGCAAAAGGCGTGCTGCATTCAGTACGTCCAGCAGACTCCGACCACCACAGCACTCCGCAGATGAATCTGCCCCCTATTGATGCCCGCTGGTATTCCCTCAGCCGACTAGATGGGGCTACCGTCACCACCGCAGATGGGCGCGGCGTGGTGTATCGCCAGCGTGATCTGGATAAAGCTAAAGAGTTACTACGGGAAACATTCGCCATGCATAAGCAGTTGCGGGAACAATGGTCGGATATGCAGCGCCGCTACCGTGCCGCACACCCGCAGCTGACCAGTATGGAAGCCTGGTCGCAGATTTTCGGGCCAGAAACACTCGATTAATCCCACATGAGCATAGAGAATACTGACATGGAGAACACCGTCACAGACAACATGTCCAGCACTCCCTCCGATCTTTCCCCGGAAGAGAAAATTCTGTGCACGGTACAGAAATGGTGCCGCCCCTACCCCTGGACAGTAAAAGTTGCGCAGGGGCTTTCCCACTTCGGTGAGCATTCCCTGGGCTGGCTTGTTTTATCCGGTCTAGCGGCGCTTACCTTCCCTAAGCATCGGGAGCAGTGGGGGCTGGCAGCTCTTTCTGCCTTCGGGTCGCACGCTTTAGCTGTCATTATTAAAAGAATTGTGTGGCGTCCGCGCCCGCACCACCCGGCTATTGACGTCAATGTGAAAACCCCTAGCGCTCTGAGCTTCCCCAGTTCGCACGCCACCAGCACCACCAGTTGGGCGACTAGCGCCGCTACTATTAGCCATAATCCACTGCCGCTGGTGCTTAGCCCCATCATGATGACATCCCGCATGATAGCTGGTGTTCACTACCCCACGGATGTTGCTGCAGGTGCTGCTCTAGGGGCTGTCAGCAGTGTGGTGACCCATAAATGGGGTCCGGCCGTGTTGCAGCGGTTACGGAGTAGAAAAAATCATTAGTATGGCGTCGTAAGTACCCCTAAGGAGCAACTATGCCCAACTCACCATGCTTCCCTCATTCGCGCCCCCCACGGAAGTCGACTAACGCGGAACCTTCCTCTGCTGCGAAACGGACTCCCCGAGCGGGCCAGCCTGGTCGTGCTTCTGCACAGCGTATCGGCGGATCTGCCGCCGGTGCGTCGCGTGGTGATAATCAGCGTGGCGGTATGCGACCCCGACGTGGTAGTGCACAGACTAGCCGCAGCACACAGCCTCGCGGTACTGCACAATCTCGGAGTACTGCGCAATCTCTCACTGGTGCGCAACTTCGCGGTGGACAGCCTCGCCGTGGTGGGCAGTCCGGTCGTAACCGGAACTCTTTTCCAGCAGGGGGAAACTCTCAGAACAAGAATTGGGATAAAGATTGGGGAAGAGCCTGGGGTGATGTCAGTGGTGCTAACTATGAAACCCAACCGGAAAATGCTGAGCCAAAAAGCTCTGGCCGATTTTCTGCCGCAGGTTTCTTCACAAAGCGCAATACCATCATTATTGGCGCTATTGTGCTGGTGCTTATCATTGTGATTTCGCTGGCCGTAGCCCACCACAATTCCAACAGCGATGATGAGTCCACTGATGCAACCGTCACCACTTCTACAACGGTAACCGAAAACGGTACTAGTACTCCCACAGAAGAGGGTTCTGGCGACGACGGTGATATCCCTCTGGACTTTTCGCAACTCTCCATGGATCCATCAACTGACCCCAATTCGAAAGCATATTTTGCAGCCTTGAAGAAGGCCGGTATGCCGGTAAGAAAGGGCATGGAAACTGCTGTTTTAGGGATGGGCTACACGCACTGTCAGGTACTATATGCCGGCAGTGACACTAACAAGCAGGCCAAAGAAGTTGAAGATGTCATGATGGACACTTTTGTGCAGATGACACCCGGAGTGAAGAAAGAAAAGGCTAGAAAAGCTATTGCGCAGGCTGCTGATGAACATTTGTGTCCGGCTTTAGAAAAAAGCGTTGGGAAAAACTAGCCCGTGTAACATTTTTCCCGGTAGCAGCGATGAACCCAGTGACACAGTCAACATCACACCTTTAAGGAAGGTTTACATGTCCTTTGAAGTAGAGTCGTTCTTCCGCGGCACCACTATCGATACCTCCCTCCTGACCACATTCCCTGATCTTGCAGAGAAACGAGTCGCGCAGATTGTTGCTGGCGAGGCGGAAGATTATCCGATCTACCGATTCTTCGACTATCTACAGGACCCACAGCCCACTCCCGAATCATTAACATGGCTGTCATTTGTTACCCGCACGAAAGCTATTGCGGCACAACTACAACAAGTGTGTGAACGCGGTGACCGAGTAGTCATTATGATGCCGCAGCACCTTGACTACGTCACGGGCTTCTTTGCTCCCCTCTTCGGCGGCCAGATCGCTATCCCCGCATTCAGCCCCACAGAACCTTCCCACGCTGGCTACCTAGAAGCCATCCTCACAGATGCAGAACCCAAGGTTATTCTGACAGACGTAAAGGTGGCAGGCGCTGTTCGGAAATTCTTAAAGAGCGTTGACGTTAAAAACAAGCCACGCATTATCGCCGTAGAAGGAATTGAAGACGGCATGGCAGATGCCTGGGTTGATCCCCAAGTAGAACCCACAGATATTGCTTATCTGCAATATTCTTCTGGCTCCACGCGCCGTCCCACCGCCGCAGAGATTAGCCACCATGCTGCCCTCTGCAATACTCTCCAAATCATACGGACACTGGGATTAAAACCGCACATGCGTGCTGTCGACTGGATCCCAATCTTCCATTCCATGTCCCTCATTTATCTGTTCGCTGCCCCACTTTCCTATGTGTGCCTCGACTTCATGGAGCCGGCTGCATTTCTACAGCAGCCCTCCCGATGGGTCAATGCCCTCCAGTCCATTAATGGCGAGGATGTTTTCTCCTCCGGCCCAGACTTCGCTTTTGCGCTAGCCGCTGCTCGCGGTAAACCCGAGGACGGTCAATCTCTGGATCTTTCTAATGTTGTCGCGTTGATGAACGGCTCCGAATCCGTCACCCAGAGCACGGTGGATCTTTTCAACGCTACATTCGGCCCCTACGGTTTGCGCTCCGATGCTATGCGCCCCTCCTATGGCATGTCTGAAACCACTACTGGTGCCGCTACTCTCGAAAGCGGCACCCCCACCTTCATCGCCAAAGTTGACGGCCATGAACTGGCAGAAGGAAAGTTCGTTGAGATAGCTCCCGAGGAGGCTGACAAGGGGATTTCCCAAGTTGGTGTTGGCGTACCATTCCTGAACGAGTATGCCGTGATTGTCCACACTGAATTTGATGAGAACGGCGAATACCTAAGGCGCGGTTCTGAAATACCGGACGGTACCATCGGCGAAATTTGGATTTCTGGCCCGAACCTAGCCTCCGGCTACTGGAATCGTCCCCAAGAAACAGTAGCTACTTTCGACAATGAACTAGTTAAGGCACTCCCCGACGACATCACCCACACTATTCGCCAGGGTGAACGCGTCGCCGCCGATACTAAGTGGCTGCGCACCGGTGACTGCGGCGCCTACTACAATGGGCAGCTCTTCATCACAGGCCGTGTGAAAGACCTCGTCATTGTGGATGGTCGTAACCACGTTGCCACCGATATTGAAGAGACCGTAATTATGGCAGGCGAAGGTAAATTCCTCCCCAATACCGTTGCTGCATTCTCAGTGGCTGCTCGGGAACTGCTAGATTCTGCTGTTAACCGCACAAACCGCACTATTCCCTCCGATACGAAGGGGGAACAGCTGGTGATTGTGGCAGAGAATAATCCCGATAACGAAGTGGAAGATTATGCAGAGGTCTTTACCTCCGTGCGGTCTTTGATCGCACGTCGCCACGGTGTGCAGGTAGCTGACTTCCGCATTGTTGAGCAGGGCGTTATCCCCCGCACGCCGACGCAGAAGATTAAGCGTTCGGCATGTCGTAGCGCTTACCAAAATGATGCCCTCAACGCGCGTTTTTAGTGTGTTGTAGACATCCTGTCCAGTAAAATCTAAAGAGCTTGTGGGTAGCCTATCTGCCCATGTAGACACAGTTTTCACCGCCTCGGGTGAAGCATGGAGAATTGAGACTTATTGTGAAATCTGATCTTACGGTTGTTGAACTCATTGCCTGGATGCGGGAATGGATTGCAAACGACGTAAGTATTACCGTTTCGGAAGTAAACCCGGACAAGCCTTTTGAAGAGTTCGGCCTATCCTCCCGAAGTATTCTGGAACTCACTGGGCAGTTGGAGGACCTCACCGGAAAATCCATCAATGCGGCAGTGATCTACCAGAACCCCACAGTAAACAAACTGGCAGTTTTCCTCCTTGACGACTCCGACCCAGCAGCCGAAACCTTCCACAAGTCCCGCGACCGCTCCACCGTGGAAGGTGCAGACATTGCCATCATCGGCATTGCCACCCGCTTCCCCGGCGACGCCAACACCCCGGAGGAATACTGGACTCTTCTCCACGACGGTGTGGACGCCGTCACCGACCTCCCCGACACCCGCTACCAGGAGTTTCTTGAGGATAAAGAAGTAGCGGCCAAACTCGACGCGGCACCCACCCGTGGTGGCTACATTAAACCCGAGTACATTCGCTACTTCGACCCCGAATTCTTCTCCATCGCCCCCCGCGAAGCTGAACAAGTAGACCCGCAGCAGCGCATGCTCCTCGAACTCACCTATGAAGTATTCGAGGACGCCCACCTGCCCATCTCCGAACAGCGCGGCCATAAAGTAGGTGTTTTCGTAGGCGCCTCCAGCCAGGACTACGCCCGCATTCTGGAAAGCGACTACTCCGCCTTCCACCCCTATTCCCTCACAGGCCTATCCCCCGCTATCCTCTCCAACCGCATCTCCTACACCTTCGACTTCCGCGGCCCCTCCATCTCCATGGACACCGCCTGTTCCTCCTCCCTGGTGGCAGTGCACCAGGCAGTGCAGGCACTCCGCCGCGGCGAAAGCTCCCTGGCGGTAGCCGGCGGCATTAACCTCATTCTGGCACCCGGCACACAGCTAGCCTTCGCAGACCTGGAGACAGTGCTCTCCTCCGACGGCTATATTAAAGCCTTCTCCAATGACGCCGACGGTATTTCCCGCTCCGATGGCGCCGGACTGGTCCTGCTGAAGCGCCTCCAAGATGCAGAAGCCGACGGGGACCATATCTACGCTGTCATTAAGGGCTCCGCCGTGAACCAGGACGGCCGCTCCAACGGCATTACCGCCCCCAATCCGGACGCCCAGATGGAAGTTCTGGCCGACGCCTACCAGGACGCCAACATTGCCCCACAAGACGTGGACTATGTAGAAGCTCACGGCACCGGCACTATCTTGGGTGACCCCATTGAGGCCCTCGCTCTGGGTAAAGTTTTGGGCTATGGCCGCGACGCGGAAAAACCCCTCCTTTTGGGTTCCTGCAAGACGAACTTTGGGCACATGGAATCGGCTGCCGGTTCCGCCTCCCTCATCAAGCTGGCGTTGGCCATGGATAAGGGCGTTATTCCCCCCATGCTGCACTTCGCCGGCCCCAACCCCTACATTGATTTCGAGGGTGACCATCTGGAGCCCGTCACCGAACTACGGGAATGGCCACGCTACTCCGGTAAGGCTGTGGCTGGCGTGTCCGGCTTCGGTTTTGGTGGCACTAACGCCCATGTTGTGGTGGAGGAATACACTGGCCCCGCTGCTGGCTCTGCTGATACTGCTGGCCTTGCTGATGCGGCAGATAGCGCCGCTACACCGGAGCTCAGCGAGGAAGAGCGCACCCAGTTGGAAGCGGAAAACGCCATGTTCGAGGACGTGGAAGAACCCGCCACCTACGTGCTGCCAATCTCCGGCACCCTCTCCACCCGCGCCCGCCAGTCTGCCAAGCATGTAGCGGACTGGCTGGAAGACAACCCGGACGTGGATCTGGCGGCCGTCGCCCACACCCTGGCCACCCGCTCCATTGGTCGCTTCCGCAATGAGGTCATTGCCACCGACATGGACTCTGCTCGCGCCGGGCTCCTAGCCGTTGCCGAGGGAACAGAATCCCCGAACGTCTACAGTGGCCACCACACCGCCCTGGAAGGACCCGTGTGGGTGTACTCCGGCTTCGGCGGACAGCACCGCAAAATGGGTAAGCGTCTCTACCTTGCCGACAAGTTCCGGGGAGACTTCGGCGGTATTTTCGCCGCCTCCTTCGACAATGTGGCAAAGCTGATCCAGGAGGAATCCGATAAGGATATTCGCCAGATTATGCTGGACGATGCCCTCAGCTGGGATACAGAAACTGCCCAGGACGGCATTTTCGCCATCCAGGTAGCCCTCACTGACACCCTCACCTACTTCGGCTGCCAGCCCGCTGCCGTCATCGGCCACTCCATGGGTGAGGTTGCCGCCGCCTACGCTGCCGGTGGCCTCAGCCTTGACGATGCTGTTCGCGTTATCTGTGTCCGCTCCCGCCTCCTCGGCGAAGGTGAAGCTAACCTCTCCGCAGAGGAGCAGGGCGGTATGGCATTGGTGGAATACTCTGCTGATGAAATCGCCCAGCTAGTAGCCGAGAACCCCGGCAAATTCGATACGGTAGAGCCCGCCGTCTACGCCGCCCCCACGCAGATTACGGTGGGTGGCCGGAAGATCGATGTAAAGGCTTTTGTGGACTACGCCACCGAACACGGCAAATTCGCCCGCATGCTGCCAGTGAATGGCGCCGGGCACACGTCCATGGTGGCGCCGCTTATTGGTGAACTTATTGGCGAGATTGCCGATATTGAGCCGCGTCCACTCCGCTGTACACTCTTCTCCTCCATTGATAAGGACGCCGTGTACCGGGCTGGCGATACGCCAACGGACTACAAGTACTTCGCGAAGGGTATGCGCCATTCCGTCTGGTTCACCCAGGCTGTGACGCAGGCCTGCCAGGCTGGCCACACCTGCTTTATGGAAGTGTCCGCACACCCGGTGGCTATTCTGTCTGTGGCTGCCGCTACCTACGCCGCCAAGATTCCCAATGCCAAACTCTTCTACACGCTGCGTCGTAAAGAGTATGAGCCGAATACGCTGGTGCGTGCTATCGCCCAGTTGGCGGCTGATGGTCACCCAACTAATCTTCGTAACCTGGCTCTTACCCGCGACTATGCGGATGTGCCGCGTACCGGATTCCAGCGTAAATACTGCTGGACCAGTTCCCGCCTATCTGGGTCCAACGATTCCCATCTGCCGGGTGCGCATGTTCTTCTGCCCACCGGCCAGCATGTGTGGAATGTTCAGAAGAAGGCTGTGAAGACGCCAGAAATGCTGGCTCTTGCTGCCGCCGACTACTGCTATGGGCAGGACGCTGTAGTAACCGCCTGGGAGATTCTTGGGCAGGACGCGAGCGATTCCGCTGCTGGTGACGGCCACTACGTCACCATGCTGGAAGAACAGGGCGCTGCTACAACCGCCGCGGTCACAAGTGACGCTGCCGCGCAAGACGCTGACGCTGCGGTAAAGACCGCTACAGTGGAGATTTTCGCCCAGCAGAATAACGAGTCCGTGAAACTGGCTGTTGCCACTATTACCGTGGGTGACCCCAGTGCAGAGCCGGCTATTGTTGCCGAGCAGCGCAGCCAGGATGAGTTGGATTCGGAGGATTTCCTCGCCGAAAACAATACGGATAATGACTACTATGACCCCACCACGGGGGAGACCATTCTGGAGCGTCTTACCAAGATTGTTGCCACGAATTTGGCCTATAACCCGGAGGATCTCACCAGCGAACTGCCACTGATGGAACTGGGTCTGGATTCCCTGATGGCGATCCGCATTAAGAACCGTATCCAGTATGAGTTCCAGATTCCGGAGCTGGATCTCATGGTGGTTCGCTCTTCCACTATTGGTGACGTTGCCGAATACATTACTAATGTGAGGGAAGCCCAGGTGCAGGGCTTGTCAGCGGAGGAGGCGTCGCAGGTTTCCGCGCAGAAACTGGCGGAGAAGCGCTCCGGTACACAGACTGGTGCACAGACAGGTGCCGACAGTGCCGATGCTGCTGCCACCGCTGGTGCTAACGCTGGCGCCGGTGCTGCCCATGCCGCAGATAGTGCAGAGACGAATGTGCCGCCGCGTGATGCGTCCGAGCGTCTCGCCTTCTCCACGTGGGCTACCGTTACTGGCGAGTCCGCGGGTGATGTTCTGCACCCGCTACCGCAGATTGGTGACGATACCCGCGCTAAGTTGGCGGAGCGGTTAGCGGAGCGCACTGGTTCCGATATTGACCCAACACTCCTGAGCGATGTGAAGAACATTGAGCAGTTGGCCAACATTATTCGCCCCTTCCTGGAGAAGGAAGTGGAGGGCCTAGTGCGTACTCTGCGGGACTTCCCCACAGAACAGCATGCGAAGGCACTTTTCCTCTTCCACCCGGCGGGTGGTACTACCGCCCAGTATTCTGCACTGGTGGATGATCTTCCGAAGGATCTTCCCGTGTTCGGTTTGGAGCGTGTGGAGGGCCCACTGGAGGAGCGCGCTGCCGCATACCTTCCGGCTATTAAGGAAATTCAGCCGGAGGGCCCCTACACGTTGGGTGGCTGGTCGCTGGGTGGTGCACTGGCCTATGAGGTTGCTAAACAGCTTATTGCCGCCGGCGATGAGGTTGCTTCTATTCTCCTCATTGATACTGTGCAGGCTTCTGAGCCGGATCCGGGAACGCGGGAGGAACTCCATGCCCGCTGGGATCGCTACGGTGCGTTCATTAAGAAGACATATGGTCTGGACTTCCAGGTGCCGCATGAAATGCTGGACGCGCAGGGTGAAGAGGGCATGATGAAGCTCTTCGCCCAGATGGCTACTAACCCGAATCTTGCGCGCGCTGGCGTGTCGGCGGCGGTGTTGGAGCATCAGCGTGCGTCCTTTGTGGATAACCGCATGTTGGCCAGTATTGATATGAGTAAGTGGGCGTCTGTGCAGGTGCCTGTCACACTGTATCGGGCTGAGCGTATGCATGATGGTGCCATTGAATTGGAGCCACGTTACGCCCATATTGATCCAGATGGTGGCTGGGGGAAGATTGTGAAAGATCTTACCGTGGTGCATCTGAAGGGTGACCACTTGTCGGTTATTGATGAGCCGGAAGTGGGGAAGATTGCCCGCGACATTATTAAGCGTCGGACAAACTTGGGATTGTAGTAATGGCACAGGATCCAGCGAACGCGAATAGCGACACCGCCGACGACGCCATGTTTGAGGAAACGGAGTCGGCGGCGGAGATGACGCAGGAGGGTCGCCAACTGCGGCCACCCCGTAATCTGGCTGAGGCAATGTGGAAGGCTCTGCGCCCGCGGCAGTGGGTGAAGAACATTCTGGTGGTGATGGCGCCACTGTCTGCCGGTACGGAGGTGGTGACGGATCCGCATGTGTTGCTGCAGGTCCTGTATTCGTTCATCACGTTCTGTCTGGCATCGTCGTCCATTTACCTCATTAATGATGCGCGGGATGTGGAGGCGGATCGGCAGCATCCGGTAAAGCGTTTCCGCCCCATTGCGTCTGGTGTGCTGCCGCTGCGGCTGGCCTATGTGATGGGTGTTGTGCTCATGCTGGTGTCGGTATTGCTGGGCTATTTCTTGTCCGGTAGTTCCCTGGCGATAGTGTTGGCTGTTTATATTGTGTTGCAGTTGGGCTATTGCTTTGGGCTGAAACACCAGATGGTGCTGGATATTGTGCTGGTGTCCTCGGGATTCCTGCTGCGTGCTATTGCTGGTGGTGTGGCGTCGGATGTGCCACTGTCACAGTGGTTCTTGCTGGTGATGGCGTTTGGTTCCATCTTTATGGCCAGCGGTAAACGCTATGCGGAGAAACTGTTGGCAGATAAGGAAGGCCGGCAGATTCGGAAGGTGCTGCAGTCCTATACAGGCACGTATCTGCGTTTTGTGTGGACGATGTCGGCGACGGCGCTTATTCTCTGCTATTCACTGTGGGCGTTTCAGCAGGGGCAGGCGACGGCTGACCATAGTGGCAGTTTGTGGTACGAGATTTCAATGGTGCCGTGGGCGATTGCCGTTATGCGCTACGCGGTGGATGTGGATCGTGGCGATGCGGGGGCACCGGAGGATATTGCCCTCAAAGACCATGTTCTGCAGGTCATTGCCCTATTGTGGCTAATGTGTATCGTACTGGCCGTCTACGTTTTCGGCGGCTAAGTTTGCACTAAAAATAGCATTACCACAAATAGCATTGCCGGCTACTGTCCCTCTCCCCGAGGTCAGTAGCCGGCATTTTATGGGGTGCTGCTAGCTGTGGTGACTGCTGCTAGCAGTACTGCTAATTATTTGACGGTGATGGGGGTGTCTGCGATCAGCATGGGGACGGTGGCTTTGGCTTCTTTTGCGGAGGTGGGGTGGTCGTAGGTGAGGGCGATACGGCACCCGGTGGCGCACGTGATAACGAAGGGGTTGGGGACGGGACCAGTGAGGGTGGTGTCCTTCTTGGTGATTTCTAGCGGGGAGGTGGCTACGCCGTCTTTGTTGATGCGGACTCCGCCGGCGTCGGTGACGTTGTTGTTAATGCGCAGGTGGGATTTGGCGTTTTTGCCGTTTTTGACGCAGATGGGGAATTTTTTGGGGTGTGCTTCGCAGAAGAGGAGGTAGTAGCCTTTGGTGGTGTCTAGGCCGGTGACGGTGACGTTGACGGTATCGCCCCAGCTAACAGTGTCTTTGTCGAGGGTGATGGTGGCGGCGGGTGCGGCCCAGGCGGTGGTGGCGAAGAGGCCGAGGGCTAGAGCGGAGCTGCTAATAGTGGCAGCAGCTTTAATGAGGTGGGTGCGGATATTCAAGGGAGTGTGTCCTTTCAGTGACTGTCCATAGTTGGCATGGCTGGCATAGTTGGTGACGACTGCCAATAATTGTCCGTGTGTATTCCACGAACACCATACATATATTAGGTAAGCCTTACCTAAGGTATAAGGATTCAGAAAGGGCGTCAAATTTATTTTGTTATCGCATGTAGACGGAAACAGTAGATGTATAGCTAGAAACAGTAAATAAGTTTGCTGATTCATGTGTTACTAGTGTGACTAATGTGATTTAGTTTTGTATAGTCAGAGGAGTAATAAACTCTCCCATCTCGTCACAGCAGTAACAGTTAAGTAGTAGCCGGTCGCTAGCCAATTACTAGCCGATTACCGGGCTGAGCACGGGCTGAACGTGGGCTGAACATGAGTTGTTCGCTTTGGTTGTTCATAAAAAATTCAACTAAAGTAACAATCTCACTGTAGATGACGATAAACAGGGTATGAGCGCAAGGAAAAGAACTATGACTGTGAACAAGCGAAATAAATGGATAACGTCCCTAGGAGCATCACTCCTAGCTATTTCCTTGGTCGCCGGAATGGGTGTTAACCTTCCCAACGCGAACGCAAGTAACCGCAGTTCGCTCCGTCGTGACAACTCCTCCAACCGCCATTGCGAGTGGGATCCCGCACACTACTGGGTTCAGCAGTGCGAAGTATGGTCGGACTCAATGCACCGTAAGATCCGCGTGCAGGTGCAGCCGTCCAAGAATGGTGGCAAGCACGCGCTCTTCCTGCTTGATGGAATGCGTGCCCGCGAGGACTGGAATGGTTGGTCCCACGATGGTCACGCCCCCTCCGTTTTTGTGGACTCTGACATTACCCTGGTTATGCCCGTAGGTGGCGAAACATCCTTCTATTCAGACTGGAAGCGTAAGTCCTCCACAAACAACCAGAAATACACCTACAAATGGGAGACGTTCCTCACTAAGGAACTCCCCGGCTACCTCAACCGTCGTTTCGGTGTAGCCTACACCGGTAATGGTGTCGGTGGCTTGTCCATGTCCGGATCTGCCGCCTACACGTTGGCCCTCTACCACCGCCCCTACTTCACGCAGGCATTGAGCTTCTCCGGATACATGAATGTGTCCGACCCCGTTATGCAGCGTCTCCTGCAGTACGCAGCGAAAGATGCCGGTAACTACAACCTCGAAGACATGTGGGGACCCTACAGCGACCCTGCCTGGGTACGTAACGACCCGTATGTCAATGCGGAAAAGCTACGTGGACTTCACCTGTTCATGTCCTCCTCCACGGGCATTCCCGGCCGCTACGACGACCCCAAGACTAAGCAGGAAGCCATCAACACAACTGTTGGTTTCATGCTGGAGGGGCTTGCCCGTCAACAACACATCAAGATGAAAAAGCGCCTGGAGGAACTCGGTATTCCGTGCCGTCACGTCTTTATGGCCAATGGTATTCACAACTGGGGTTATTGGCATGACCAGCTGGTTACTGCCTACCCGTATGTAAAAGCTGTTCTTGGATAGAAAGTAGCTCTCATTCCGGGGGAGGGGAACCCACGGAGGGATAGCTAAGCCCACTGTTCATTTTTGTTACCTGTGAGGTTTATGATGCTTCGTCCGTTCCGTTCCGCTCGTGCCACTGGCACCATTGTCGCGGCATCGCTACTTATTGCCACGCCTGCGGTCGTTGTCCCCACCCTGGGCGCACACAACATTGGGCCTATGGCCGGTGTTTTCGCCCAGGCGGCGGGGCAGCCCACCATCACCAAAACGAAGTGGCTCTCCGATCGCCATGTCGCTATCTGGATCAATAGCCCCGCCATGAAATGCGTGCGGCAAGTACAACTCCTCTTGCCGCCCACTTTCAAGAGCAATCCCCGACTGTCGTACCCTGCCCTCTATCTGCTAGACGGTATGCGTGCCGCCACCTCCTATAGTGGCTGGACGAAGTATACGGACATTATACAAACAGTTGATAAGGCCGAGTTCATTACCGTTCTCCCCATTGGTGGGGCGGCATCGTTCTATACGAACTGGGAGAAATCCCCCGAGCCGAAGAACGCTATGCAGTGGGAGAAATTCCTCACGGTGGAACTCCCCAACGTGTTGCGGAACCACTGGCGCGTGAATAAGAGCGCCGGTGTGGCGGGGCTGTCCATGGGCGGTACTGCCGCCGTGAACCTGGCCGAACGTCACCCCAGCCTGTACCGCTTTGTGGGCTCCTACTCCGGCTATCTGGATACGTCCTCCGATGGTATGGGGGAGGCCATTGACCAGGCCATGCGGGAAGTGAAACCGAAGTACCACGCCACCCAAATGTGGGGGAAGTACCAGTCCGCTAACTGGCGTGCCCACGATCCGAAACTGCACGTGGATCGACTCTCCGGGAAGAGTATTTATATCTCCGCCGGATCTGGCAACACTGGCCCCTACGATAAACCCTCCCAAGTGGAAGGTATTCCCGAAAATACTGCCGCCTACACGCTAGAGATCCTTTCCCACCTGACGTCGAAAACATTTGTGAGTGCGGCGGAGCAGGCCAATGTTCGCATGACGGTTAAATTCCGTCCCTCGGGAACACACTCGTGGCCTTACTGGCAGTTTGAATTTAAGCAGTCCCTGCCACAGATTGCGAAGGCTCTCGGCCTGCCAACTGTGGGTACCACCCCCGGCAATATCCAGTACAACGACTCACTGTCCAGCTACGCAAAGCACGGTGACAGTACTGCTCAGTCTGCACAGTCTGCGCAGCCCGCTAAATCTGGGAAAGCGACTCCTACACGCAAGCCCTACCATGCCCCCGCCAAGGTAGCGGCAGAACTCAATAAGCGGAATCCGAATAAGCCTATCCCCTATAAGACACCCAAAAATAACTCCAAGTGTAAGACTGTGGGGGACATTAAAAAGTATCTGAAGGGGTACCCGGCTATCGCAAAAGCTGCTGGGCACTGCCAAACAGACGAGTATGCCGTACCCGGCGGACGTGCCCAAAACTTTGAGCATGGACGCATATTCTGGTCCCCCGGGACAGGTGCCGTCCTTGTTAAAGGCAAGGTTGATGAGGCCTACAAGAAGATGGGATCCTCCGGCTCCGTGCTAGGACTACCCGTCGATGAGGAACACAAGACCCACGATAAACGCGGCTACTACCAGGACTTCCAGGGTGGACGGCTGTATTGGTCCTTCCAGAATGGGGCGCACTGGGTGCGCGGTACCATTCTGGATAAGTATCGGCAGATGGGCTACACGTCCGGCAAGCTGGGCTGGCCAACCTCTAACGAGAAAGCGACGAAGAAGGGCGCTGTCTCTTCCTTTGAGCACGGTCGTATTGAGTGGACCGCTAAAAATAACACGGCGAAGTACTACAAGAAGTAACTATTCTGTACGTCTTACTACCGTAAGGACTTCATTATGCGAGAGAGTAACCGTCGCCCGCAGTATCGTCTTGCCGCCCTCAGTATGGCTGTGCTTATAGCGTGCAGTGGGCTTACTGCCTGCGGAAAATCTGACGTAGACGGTACTGGTGGAGATTCCGCGACGGAAACCTCCACGACATCGGCGTCCCCGCGTTCCTCCGATGGTGCCAATCCGGCGCAGCCGAGTGAATTGTCGGAGGATTACCCGGGGCCCTCCACTGTCATGCGTACTGCCCAAGATGATGAGTATCTGCAGGATCTCAAGAATCAGGGCGTTACGGTTGATGGTGTGGAGGACTCCCTTATCGGAACCGGAAAGTCTCTGTGCCAGGGGAAGGCGGAGACCGGCCGGGTCGATCCCGTGCTGGCGCGGGCTGTCGCAGGGCAGCTCGCGCAGCAGGGGAAAGCTAGCCAGGACACGAAGCAGACCTCCACTATTCTTACGAACACGGCAGTGAAGCACTATTGCCAGTAGAGTGGAACAGTCTGCCATTACCGGTTGTCCGTGAAGGAGGGACTGTCTATGTGGGGGAAAGAGACGAGCCCGCAACACGGTAAGAAACGTAGTGTGGGAATTATTGTGCTCACACTGCTTGTTGTTGTGGTGGTAGTTGGTGCGCTGCTGTGGAATGTGGTGGGGAACCGTCCTCAGAGTAAGCCTGCAAAAACAGCGGCGGTGAATCCTGCCGGCTGCCCCATGGTGGAGGTGCTGGCGGTGCCAGGGACGTGGGAATCCGAGCCCAATGATGACCCCTTCCACCCCCATTTCCGCCGTAATGCCATGCTGCTGAACGTTACTCGCCCCCTGCAGCAGCATTATGACTCGTCCCGCGTACGGGTATACACCATTCCTTACCTGGCCCAGTTCCGGAATATGAATTCCGAACACGAGGCCAGCTATGATGATTCCCGCGAGCAGGGGAAGGACCGTCTAGCGGCGGAAATGAGCCGCATGAATCAGCATTGTCCACAGACGAAGTTCCTGTTGACGGGCTTTTCGCAGGGTGCTGTTATTGCCGGTGACGTTGCCTCCGATATTGGCAATAGTCGCCTTACCATTCCCGACAAGAATATGCTGGGTGTGGCACTGCTGGCAGATGGCAGGCGCGTGAATGGGCAGGGTATTAATCCTGGTAAACCGTTAAATGGGCAGGGGCTAGAGGTTACGTTAGGGCCCATGGGTAGTGGGCTAGGCATCATATCCGGTACTGACGCCACTATGAAGGGCCGTCGCAGTGACGGTTTTGGGGTGCTCAATGAGCGCACCTACCAGTTGTGTTCAGAAAAGGATATTGTCTGCAACGCCAGTAAGAACCCCGTCACGCTCATAGAAAAAGGGCATAATTTCTTCTCTAACAACCCTATTCACTCCCAATACAATACGAATCCCGATGTTGTTCCCGGTACTACTGCCACACGGTGGATAGTGCAGTGGATGGAGAAACTAATTAATACCGCATTGGCATAGGGGAACGAGAGTACTGCGTAACTACTAGCACCGTGTAACTATTGGGATAGGTGCAGGTGGACTAAAATAATGGTGCACTCAGAAAGGACAGCAACTGTGAGCATGACCACCGCCGAAAAGCTAGCTGACCTCCGGGCTAAAATGGCCCAATCCGAGGACCCTGGCAGTGAGCGTTCCAAGGCGAAGCGCGCCGCGCTGGGCCGAACAACTCCCCGCCAGCGCATCGATGCCCTCCTGGATAAAGGCTCTTTTGTGGAGATGGGGCGTTTGGCGAAAATGCCCGGAAATCCCGATAACCCCTATGGCGATGGCGTTGTCACCGGCCACGGCACTATTGATGGTCGCCCTGTGGTGGTGTACGCCCACGATAATACTGTGTTCGGCGGTTCCGTCGGTGAAGCCTTCGGTAAGAAGGTTTGTGCCGCAATGGATCTGGCTATTAAAATCGGCTGCCCCGTCATTGGTATTAACGACTCCGGTGGCGCCCGCGTGCAAGATGCCGTCACCTCTCTCGCCATGTACTCGGAGATCGGCCGCCGCCAATACCCACTATCTGGCCTATCGCCGCAGATTTCTATCATGCTTGGTAAATGCGCGGGCGGCGCTGTCTACGCCCCCGTCACCACCGACTTCGTGGTGGCCACCAAAGACTCCTACATGTTCGTCACCGGCCCGGACGTTATCCGCTCCGTCACCGGCGAGGACATCACCATCGAAGAATTAGGCTCCGCCGAAAAACAGATGGAATACGGCAACGTCAACTATGTGGCTGAGGACGAATACGAGGCCTTCGCCTATGTGCGGCGCCTCCTGTCCTTCCTCCCCACGTCCGCAAACGATCCCGCCCCGCTGGGGCGCACCGGTCTGGAACCAGAAGTGACGGACTCGGATCTGTCCCTGAACAGCATCATTCCGGACTCCGATAATGCCTCCTACGACATGATGGACGTGCTGGTCAAGATTTTTGACGATGGTGACGTCCTGGAGGTCACCCCCGGCTACGGCGCTAACCTCATTACCGCCTTCGCCCGCGTAGATGGCCACCCGGTAGGAGTTATTGCCAACCAGCCGACAGTTCTTTCCGGCTGCCTGGATGCGCGCGCCGCGGAAAAGGCTGCCCGCCACGTTGCCCTCTGCAACGCCTACAACATTCCCATCACGTTCGTGGTGGATGTGCCTGGATTCCTCCCCGGTTTCGAGGAGGAGAAGAACGGTGTTATTCACCGTGGCGCAAAGTTCCTGGATGGCATTGTGGGTGCTAGTGTTCCCAAGGTAACAGTGGTGCTGCGCAAGGCTTATGGCGGCGGCTACGCAGTGATGGGCTCAAAGAACCTGGGTACGGATATTAACTTCGCCTGGCCCACCGCCCGCATTGCGGTGATGGGTGCAGAAGGTGCCGTGAACCTGTTGAAGCGCCGCGAAATTGAGGCTGCCGGCCCGGAAGAGGGTGCGAAGATCCGCAAGCAGTTCATTGAAATGTACAACACGTATATGGCCACCCCGTATATTGCGGCGGAGCGCGGCTACGTTGATGCCGTCATTGAACCTGCTGATACGCGCCTTATGCTGCGGAAGGCTTTTGCCCAGCTGCGGGATAAGGAAACACTCCTGCCGCCGCGTCGCCACGAAGTGCCGTTGATGTAGTAGACGTTACGTGCAGACTAGGCATCGCATAGTGTGCGGTGTTTGTACGCTTTGAAATACTGAGATAAAAGGATCCCCCGCTTCCTGATGAGGTGAGCGGGGGATCCTTTTACACGGCGCTGTTAGCTGGGCATAGCCTATTCGGAACGGCCCGGCTGTTGTACCTTAGCCGATGTTCATTTTGCCGGGGTTCCATAGGCCGGAGCGTTTCTCCGTACCGTACTGAATATCGGCGCGCACTGGCAGTCCTGGCTGGCGGGTGCCGTAGGGTGTGAGTCGTTTCAGCGACCCCCACTCGCGTCCCCAATCGTCCTTCAAGTAGGTGGGCACTTCCTCATCACTGCTAAGGCCTTCAGTAATGCCGAGGGATCCACCGAACTTGGTGGCTTGCCACGTGTCCGTATTGTTGACGGTGGATTCACGGTCGGGCGAGATGCGCCACTTGGGGCGTTCGGTAACGCCAGCGTAGTGGCTGTAGGGGTGAATGCAGGGGAATTGTAGGGCGATTTCCCAGTCGAGCAGGGTGGGGTCGTCGGAGCCCACATAGTTCTGCAGGGTCACCAGGTGCGGCAGGCGCGGCGGGGTGACGGCCACCCAGTGGTCGGGGTCCAGGTTAGTGTCCTCACCGACAAGGCGGACGGCGTTGGCTTCGGCGGGGATAGCGCTGCGGGGAATACGCATGTTGCGCCAGGCAGGAATGGGGCCCACATCGTAGGGGAGTACTTGGCCCAGCATTTTTACGCTGCCGTCGGGTTGAGTGACGCCGTATTGTAGGTAGACGGGCTGCCCGTAGGATTCGTTGCCGTTGACGTTCAAGAATTTCAGGCGCCCGGCGGCGGTGAACACGATAACGGGGTGTGCGTCGTCTGCTTTAGGGAGGCTGTACCAGGCGGTTTGTAGGGTGGCGGAGTGCTGCATGCCGTACTGGTAGGAGCCTAGGACAGGGGTGGTTTTCGGGTTGAGTCCGAAGGGGAGTTTCGCATGGGAACCATTGACACCCAGGTCGGTTTCTACGCCACCGTCAATGCCGCCTTGCTGCCCGGATTGTTTAGTAAGAGAAGGCAATTCGGCTTTGTAGTCGGTGCCGGCGGTGCCTTGCTGAATGTAGACGGGGTCGGCTTCAATATGGTCGGGAACACCCCAGGCCTCGAAGTTTTTGGTGGTGGGGCCGGCGAGGGGGCCGCGGGCGATAGTGTTCCCGTCTTGGGGGGTGCGTTCCCATTCCTGGTGGGGGAGGGGTGTCAGCATTCCCTTATTGGGGTCGGGTTCAACGAGGATATTGTCGGCCATCATGCATTTGTGCCCGGCGAGAACATCCATGTTGCCTTTCGCCACGGAATAGGCGGGGTATTGCGAGATAGCGGCCTTGCCGAAGGTCAGTAGGTAGAAGGCAACGGTGAGCCAGGCAACGACGGTGACGGGGGCGGCACCCAGAATGCGGAGGCGTTCGCGGCCTTTCGCAGTGGAGGGTTCCTTGGGGGGTCGGAAGTCTTGCGTCATGTGCTGCCAGCCGGCCACCAGGAAAGCGATGATGGCAATGACCATGACAATCTTGAAAAGCTCCACCCCGTGGATTTGGGGGACTTTGTCGAACCAGGGAATGTGGTAGTGGCTGACGAACCACCAGTCGTTGACGGTAGCCAGGGAGAATGCCAGGACGAATCCCATAGCGCCCAGGACGAGGCTGCGGTTACGGCTAGACCGGAGGGCTGTATTGCCGATGGCGAGGGCGGCCAGTGCCGCCAGAATGGGGGCGATGCCGGCGTAGGCGCCGAAGTGGTGGGTCCACTTGGTGGGGCTGAACATCATGAGGATAAGAGTGCCGTAGGTGATGCCGAGGGCACGCCAGCTGGGGCCGGGGTCAGCGCCCGTAATTTTACGATTGCGGAGGAGGACGACCGTCACCACAATAAGGCAGAACAGCATGGTGAAGACGGCAATGCGGCGGGACATGGAGCCGTCCACGGTTTGAATGGTCAGCCAGAAGTAGCGGAGGACTTCCCGGTACCAGGGCATGTTAGGGCCAATATCGCCGCGGACGCGGGTGGCTTCCCGCACAGCACCAATGTTGTGGTCGCCAAAGACGCAGGTCAGAACAGCAAAGCCGGATGCGGCAATGGGCCCAATTTGGGCGGCCACGCCAACGCGGGGGCGACGTTCCCGCATAACGTGAAGGAGTGGGCGAATGGCGGCGACGAGGGCGGCCACAGCCATCAAACCCGTGGGGTTGCCGGAGAGTGCCAAGGCAGCGGTAAGCACAGAGATGGTGGCGGGCAGCATCCGATGTGTGGCAATGCTTTTCTCCAGCAGGGCCCAGGTGAGCAGGGCCATCATGGCGACGAATGGTTCAGGGCGCATGCCATTGTTGAACGCCATGTGGAAGATGAGGAAAACACCGGCGGCAGTCCAGGTGGTGATCTTGCGCTTGTAGAGGCCTTCACCGAGGCGCGGAATGATGGATTTGGAGATCAGCATCCAGGTGAGGACAGCGCAGATGAGGGCGGGGAGCCGCACGAAGGGGCTGGTGGGGTTGGCGGCGGCGAAGCCTTTCAAAATGTCGTAGTAGGGGGAGCCGAAGGGGGATTCGGTAACGCCATACCAGCGGTAGTAGTTGGCCATGTAGCCGGCACCCTGGTTCACTACCCGCACCATGGTGTGAATGTAGCCGTCGTCGGAGGTATTGGCGCCAATGAAATGCCAGATCAGCAGGATAATGTAGACGACGGCGTCCAGGGCGGTGAAGCTGCTCCAGTGGCTGCGGATAGTGCCGTCGGGGCGCCGGTAGCCGGTGGGGGTGTGAGGTGTGGGTTGCACGATGGCGTCTATGCGAGCCAGGGCGATCCAGCTGAGGATCATGCATATGACGCCAATAATCATGGCGAGGAGTTTCACCAGGGTGGGGCTGGTGGTGAAGCGGGTATCAATGTGGACGGTGACTTTCATGCCCTGGACGGCAGCCTGCGGGGTGTCCAGGGGAAGGTCGGAGAAAATGCCCATGGTGATGGGGCGTAGGTGGGCATCATCGGAGGTGAAAGTGACGGGGTTACCAAGCCCGGTGACGCGGGCGCGGGCACCGTCTTTATCCACCTCAATATGAATGGTGCCGTCGTGGGCGGCTTCTACCTCACTGCGGTGGAGGGTAAGGAAGGGGGTGTCGCGGGAGAGAACGTCCACGGTGTGTTCGGAGACGCGAATGAAAAGACCGCGCTGGGTGGCCTGCAGGGATTGTCCGGGGAGTGTACTGGCAATAATGCCGTCTTTTTGGCCTTTCATGGCCTGGATAGCGGAGAACGGGACGTCTAGGCTAATGCTTTGCGGACTGTGTGCAATGAGTGGTGCCTCAACGCTTTTCACGCTTTTATGCTGCGGCCAGGTGACGGTGGCGGTGGTCTGGTTGACCGGCAGGAATGGGGCCAGGATAAAAAGGACCATGCCGAGGAAACCGGTGATGGCGGCCGTCAGGCGGGCTGCCTTAAGATTCCAGAAACCGGATACGCGATCATGTGATGTGTTCTGTGACGCGCTCTGTGGTGTGCACTGTGATGTGCGCTGTGTCGTGTTCTGTGATGCGTGGCGGTGTGTATGGCCGTGTGTGCGCCGGTGCGATGTGTGGTGCGATGTGTGGCGCGAGGTGTGAGGTGCAGGCTCAGACATGCCCCTCATTCTACCTAGTACCCCCTGGGCTAAACCTAGTCGAGGCAGTCTCGGCCACACCCCGACCTACCCTGGTTTAGCCCAGCCTACCCAGAGTCATGCCTAGGCCATGTCGGGTGCTCTTAAGCCACACCCCGGACTGTCCCGGCGCACTAGTGCTCCGGGGCTAGTGGCTTGGGGCTAGTGGCGTTTGGGGGCTGGTGGGGTGTCCCGCATGGTGCCGGGTGTGTAGAAGCCACTCACTTTCTTTTCGGTGACGGTGACGGCGGCGGGGGTTGCTGCCGGGTCGCGGGGGATGAAGCGTTGTAGGGCGCCCCAGTCTTGTAGCCAATCGTGGTTGAGGTAGGTGGGGACGTTTTCGGCGTAGTAGAGGAGGTCTGTCCAGCCGAGGGGTCCGCCGCCGAAAGTGTCCTCCCAGGAGTTGGCGGATTCAACGTTGCGGCCGTTCGGGAGGATACGCCACTTGGGTTGTTCTGCAATGCCATTGCGGTGGTGGTAGGGGCGTTGGCAGGGGAAGGCAAGGCCCACGGACCAGTCAATGAGAACCGGGTCGGTGCTGCCCACAACCTCGTTGAGGGTGCGGAGTTGGGGGGCGCGCGGCGGGGTGACGGCTATCCACTTGTCTGTGTCGAGGGAGGTGTCGTCAACACTTATGCGGATAGCGGTGGCGTTGGCGGGAATGTCGTGGGGGCGGCGGAGCCGTAGGTTGCGCCAGCTGGGGGTGGGGCCGGGGTCCATGGGGACCAGGCGGCCGGCCACCCGATAGGTGCCGGTGCCGGGCGCGTCAGTGCTGGGCGCGCCGGTGCCGGAAGTGCTGGCGTTGGGTGCGGTGAGGTCGTCCGTGGTCCATTCCACGTGTACGGCCGTGTCTTTAAGTGTGCCGGCAATGGTAAGGACCAGGAGGGGGCTATCGTCGCGCTGTGCGGGTAGACGATACCAGCTGGTGACAAGGTGCGCGGATACTTGGTTATCGGGACGGTAGGTGCCCAGAATGGGAACATCTAGGGGGAGGCCGAAGGGGGGAATCTTGTGGTTTTGCCGATCGGGGGTTTCTACGGCATCACCAGTGTTCAGTTCAGTTTGGTTGTCGTCGATACTGTCGGGCAGGCCACCTTCCTGGAAACCATTGCGGACAGTACCAGCGAGAGCGTTGGCGAGGCTGCCCCCGTCAACGGGGTGGAGGATCCAGCGGCCCGGATCCGGCTCTACAAGTACTTGGTCGGCCAGGGAGCAGGGGCGCCCGCGGAGTGCCTCCATATTAGCGGACCCCACGGTGTAGGCGGGGCGGCGGCTAATGTAGGCGCCCAGGAAGGACGCCAGGCTGAATGCCACCACGAAAGTGCTGAGAACAGCCAGCACAATAGGTTTGCTGGCCAGCCAGTTCGTGGTTTTACGAATGGCGGGTTTGCTGGTGGTGCTTAGTTTGTGGTCAATGCTGGGGAAGAAGTGCAGAATGGCCGCCACTAGCAGGAAGAGGAGTGCTAGCCCCAGGAACCAGGTGGAGATGGCTTTACCGCAGAAGGTGGGGAAGTTTTGCTCATCGTGCGTGGTGTTAATACCGAATTGGCTGACGTACCACCAGTCATTGTTGGCGGTGAAAGCCAGCGCGGTCACGGCGACGGTGGTGGCGGCGGCTAGCCAACGGTTGCGGGTGACGGCAATACCTCGGTTTGTCATAAGGACGGCACCTATTGCGCCTACAACCGCGATAATGCCGGTGAAAGTACCGAAGTGGTGCGTCCACTTGGTGGGGGTGAGGGTGAGGAGGAGGAGTGACCCAATGCTAATGCCGGCCACGCGGGTGAGGACGGGGGTGGAGAGGCCCGCAATGGGTTTGCGTCGGGCAATGATGAATACCATGATGCCGAGGATCATGAGCATCATGAAGATGGGGAAGCGGCGGGTGACGGAGCCGTCGGGGCTAATGCCGAAGAGGGCAATCCAGCGGGCTTTATCCTCGAACCAGCCCAGGTTGGGGCCAATTTCGGTGCGGACGCGCACAGCTTCTCGCATAGCGCCCAGGGTTTGGTCGGCGAAAACCGTGTAGAGGATAAGGAAACCGGTGGCCAGAATGGGGAAAATAATACTGACAATAGCCAGCCCCTTGCTGGCACCTTTATGGGCACCCTTGCCTGCCCCTTTGCTGCCTTCGCTGCCCTCCCCGGCGGTGCGGAGGGTGTAGACACCCATGCGAATGTTCTGCCAATAGCTGCGGAACCCGGCGAAGAGAATAGCCAGGCACATAATGCCGGTGGGGCCAGCACCAATAGCGAACGCGGCAGCCAGAATAGCGAACGCGCCGGGCAGCAGAGTGCCGTTAGCAATGGCGCGCTCTACCAGTGCCCAGCAGGCGATGAAGAGGACGGCCTCAATGGGTTCGGGGCGGAGACCATTGTCGAGGGGCATCCAGCAGGCCAGGTAGAACATGCCGGCGGTCCAGTAGGCGATGGTGTTGGTGCGGAAGGCGGCGCCCAGCCGGGGGATAAGACTGTGGGAAATGATGAACCAGCTGATAATGCCGGCGAGCAGGGTGGGGATGCGGATAAAGGGGCTGGCGGTGCTGATCCGGGTGAGTGCCTGGAGGATACTGTAATACCAGCCGATGGGAGATTCGGGGGAGCCGAGCCAGCGGTAGTAGTTGGAGATGTAGCCGGCGTGGTCGGCGACGCGCGCCATGTTCAGGAGGTAGCCGTCGTCGGAGGTGTTGGCGCCGAAGAAGTGCCAGACAAGCAACAGAATGGTGACGACGGCGTCCGTCACCCACACGCCTACGCCGGGTTTGCTGACGCTGGCTACGTCTGCACTGTCTGCGTCTGTGGTGTGGCTGTCGCGGCGGTAGCGCCAGCTCATGCGGTCAATGCGCCATAGCATGACTAGGCTGGCCAGGCTGGCGACAATCCCAAGAACCATGAGAGTGGTTTTGAGGGGGGTGGGGCTGGTGGAGAAGCGGGTGTCTACCACCATGTGGGCGGTTAGTCCAGGAATGCGGGTGCCATGCGGCAGGGTGGTGAAGAAGCCAACAACTTGTGGGCGGGTGGTGGAGTCGGTGGCAAGTTCGCCACTGATGGGGCTGTCGGTTTTGGGGTTGTCACTATCCGCTGTTGACATGGCGAAAGTTGTGGCGGTGGCGGTGACAAATACGGAGGGGTCGGAGGGTCCGGCATCTGCCCGTACTGTGGTGGTAATGCGGCAGTCGGCGGGCTGTTTCTCTAGTTCAGAGACGGGAATGGCGAACAGGAGGTGGCTTTTTGAGGTGATGGAGAGGGTGTCGGTGCCGGTGCCGTCGGGGGCGCGGCGGATCTGCATGCCCTCACTGCCAGCATTAGCGGATTTAGCGGGAACAGTGGAGAAAAGAAGTGTGTTTTGGGGGGCGTTGGTAACGCTACCGCAGGGGAGTGTGACGACCAGGTTTTGCGGTATGTAGGAGACGAGGGGGGAGGTGATACCAGCAGGCTGGGTGTTTTGGTTCCAGTCGATGGTGGCGACGCTTTGCTGGACGGGAAGAACAGCGGAGGCGATGGCCAGGAGGAAGCCAATAATGCCGGTGATGGTGGCCAGAATGGCGACGCGCTTACCGTGCATGTTCCCGCGTGCGCCCTTATGTGTGTCCCTGCGTGTGTTGTCGTGTGAGCTCTCGTGTGTATCGAGTGCAGGCTGGGAAGTGGACGTGGCGTCTGTGGTCATACTGGTGGGGTTTGTGCTCTGGTGGGGGCTGGTAGTCACGCTCTAAGCCTACTTGTTTGCCACTATTTTCGGGATATGGGTGTCAGGTAGATGACGTTCTTGCTGCTTGGAGATTAATCTTTTGTGTAAATTTTTGTTTTTTAGTTGAACAGATGGCGAGAAAATAACACTGTACCAGTGCATCCGCATAGACAATACAGCAGTATTTTCTATTAGAAATGTTGTAGCACTGTATTTTTAGTGTTTTTCCGACGATAAATAAGAGCTCCTGCACTGGATAAATAGGTAGGTAGTTCGTACTACTATGACGGGTGCGGACACGTTGTAGTCCATGCAAAATATGTTGTCTTACAAGGAGTTTTTGTGAGAAAGTTTCTAGTTTCTGGTGGTGTCGCTATTGCGGCAGCTGCCGTGTCGTTGTGCTGTGGTGGTGCGGCGGCAAATGCTCAAGAGGTTTCTACCGGGCACGTGTCCGCACAGGTGGTTAACCATGTAAAGGAAGCCACTGCTGGTGTTCTTCGTAATGCTCAGCAACGTGATGTCCAGCAAAAGTCTCCGATGGTTCCTACTGGTGAGGTACTCTCATTCCTGGCTGATTCTCTTAATCTGGCTGGTCGAGATGTGCTGACAGGAAAGGTTGTCCCTGCTGGCAAGAACGATACGGCCGGTAAGGACGGTAAGAATAACGCTGCTGGCCAGGCTGGTCAGAAGGGCTCTGTTGGTCAGAAGAATAATGCTATCCAGAAGAGTATTGCCGATAAGAACAATACTGCTGACCAGAATGAGGCTGCTGTAGCTTTTGTTGCGAAACTAAAGGATCTTCTGGCCCAGGTGAAATCCGGTAATCTTCCTCTTCCTGCTCCGCAGAAGGGGGATGATCCCAGTGCTCAAGGGGGAAATGCTCCTAGCGCTGAGGAGATTATGAATATTGTGAAAGCGTTCGCTCCCCGAGCTATTGCGCTTGCATCAAATTTCATGCATGCGGGGGTAGCCATTGTTGTGGGAACGGTTGCTAGTGGTATAGCTGTTGGCCTGAAAAGTGCTATTGACGGTTTTCTTGTTGGACCGCTAGTGAATGTTCTTCTTGCCCCTGTATTCTCAGCACAAATAACGTCTAAATTGCTGTTCATTCCCCTACTGCCAGTGGTATCTGTGATGGTGGGATGGGCGCTACTTCACTGGCCTGCGTGCGCACTGCTAGTGACGAAGGCACTACCTCTTTCTCCGGTACTTTTTATCCCGACTGTTCTGCTTAGCGGAATTGCGGTCACTGTGTACGTCGTGAAAGTTGTCTTAAGTTTCGTCCTGTTACTGATTCCGGGGCTTCGCGGTATCGGTCTGTTGATAGGTGTGGGCTGCCTATTGAAGGCTGTCTTAACAATTCTTGGTGCTATTAGTGTTGTTGGAATACTTATGCTTCCTCCCTTTGTCCCCGTTGCTATTGTTGGGCTGGACAGTATTCTTGGCTCCATACCGGGCTTCTTTATAGGGTTGTTTATCCCTGTTATTGCCCGTCTTGTTATTGGCGCTCTTAGTGGAATGTTTGTGGGGCTTAAGCTTGGTACTGTCGTAGGCCTTGTAGGCGGTTTCGCTGTGAATGTTTTGGGTGGTTCCGCTGATCTTATGCTGGCCATTATGTATGCATTCTTTGTTAATCCGCTAATGCGTAAGAATTCGCCGCTGAATGATCCGCAGGAGCCGGGTAAGAAGATCGGAAATCTTATTCCTCGCCCCACTGATTACGCGCTTGCAGCGTAAGTGAGATCTCCGGCTGATCCCATACTGGGCTTATCTGTAGGGCTTATCTGCAGGTAAGAACTGGTAAGGGATAGAACCGGTAGAGATAGAAGAGTACTGTACCGTACACGTTCATAAAAGAAGTTAAGGGTGGCGGCTCCGTAATGGAGTCGCCACCCTTAACTATCCTCAACTATGGGGAGTCTGTTTTGCGCCTGGCTAGCTAGTAACTAACGCTGTGCCTATAAGGAATGTGCTTATAGGAATGTTTTGATGGTGAATTCTTTTTGGTTGTCTTCACTCTTTTGGATTAGTTCAACTTCTTCCCTGGTAAGTGGCCCAATGAGGTTAATACCGTTGGCTTTAGTGCCTGCAGCGCAGCGGGCGGTTGCTCCACCGCTTCGGTGTGCGGGAATGGCGAAGGGGCTGTTGGCTGGTTTGTAGGTGGTGCGGCCATTCTGGTCTTTAACGGGGCAGGTGGTGGTGATGATGGCGTAGTAGTGCGTGTTGGTGTTGTTGACGCACTTGGCGGAGGCTTTATTGTCCTTGAGGTTGACGGTGCAGCTGGGGCGTTTGCCGTCTTTCATTTCGTGGCGGATTTGGCTGCCGGTGGGAATGTTTTTGTTTCCCCAGCTCAGTTGGCTGGCGTCTTTGGCGAAGGGGTTACGGTCGCTTAGTGGGCCGAGGGGGCCTTCTGGTGCGGTGTCGGAGTTTGTGTCGGCGTGGGCGATGGTGCCGGCGCTGGCGAGGGCGAGGAGGGCGCTGGCGGCTGCGCTGAGGATTCGTGTCGTGTTCTTCATAGTCCCAGGATACCGTGTCTTAGAATGCTGCCACGTGTAGTGTGGCTAGTGCTGTGTGGTGTGGCAGAGCCGGGTCACTACCGCGAACGGCCCCACGTTTTTCACCAGGAAGCAGTGGTGCTGGAAGAGGCTGGCGGGGAAGGCGACGGTGTAGTCGTGCACGTTGGGCTGGTTGGGGTAGACGTCTTCGCTAAGCAGGAGTGTGTAGGTGTTGCCGTCGCGGTGGAAGACGAAAGCATTGGGGGCTGGGTAGGGGCTGGTGTTGAGTTTGTGGAGGAGGTCGTCTGTGCTGGTGGCGTGCGCCCAGTCCTCGATGAGGTGGTTGCGCTGCTCGTAGAGGCCGAGAGGATTGGCGTAGTGGGGGCTGATGGCTTGGAAGGACCAATAGGGGTAGTAGGCCAGGAGTGGTTCCTCGGTGGTGAGGATGGTGATGTCGTGGGCGGTGGCGGGGTGTCCTAGGCGGGTGGTGGCACCGTCGAGGAGTGCCTGGTTGACCTGCGGGTAGTGGGCGGCGTCGGTGGCGGGTTCGCGGTTGGCGCGGGTGCCGTAGCCGTCGGTGTCGGAGTAGGCCAGGCGAATGTCACTGTCGAGGGTGGCGGGAATGTTTTGGGCTAGGCCTACCCCAAGGAGAACCACAATAACGGTGATGACGGCGTGGACAGTCCGGGCAGTACTCGCGTTATCGCCGCGTTGTTTTATGCGGGTGAGGGTGTAGCGGGTGCCGTCGGCTATGCCGCAGACGCCGGCGAGGGCGAAGGCGAGTATGAGGGGGAGGTTAATGCGGAAGCCGAGGAGGGTGACGCCGCCGGCGACGTCCACCATGGAGATGAGTTCCCAGAGGTACATGGCGATAATGCCGATGCTAAGTGCTTGGGCCATACGGCGTTTGCGGAATGCGGCAACAAGCCAGATAAGGCCGATGAGGGAGAGGAGCCCCACAATGTCGGGTGTGAACATGGGGAGGAGGAGGCTGGCGGAGTCCTCGGGCAGGTAGTGGAGGGCGCTGCCGCTGGTGCTGTGTGTTGTGCCGTGTCCGTCGGCCAGGTAGTGGCCCCAATGGATAAAGGAGAGGGCGAGGGCGCCGGCCCCCATAATGAGGAGCCGCAGTATGGGCTGCCATGCGCTCCGTCGGGTGCGCTGCGCGCTGGACGTGTTGTCCTGTGTACTGGGTACACTGCGCTGCGTGTTGCGCGTACTGTCCTGCTCACTGCGCATATCACGCTGCTTGTCCCGCTGCTGGCGGGCGCGGTGGATGGAGAGAGCTATCGCCATGAGGACGAGGGTGAGGGCGCCGAGGGCGGTAAAGAGGGTATAGGTGCAGGCGCCGAGCCCTAGGAGGATAGCGGCACCGGCGGCGTCAGGCCAGCCGTTGGCGGGTGTGTCGGGTTGCGGGTGGAGGGCGCGCCAGCCGAGGACGAAGACGAGGGGGAGCGTCATGGCGACGATGGCGGCGTAGGGTTCGGCGCTGCCGTAGGCGGTGGTGACCAGTGCTGTCGTTGTGCCGATGAGGATGCCGAGGTCTGGGCGGACGATGGTGCACCAGAGGGTGGTGATGATGCTGGCGGTGAGGGCGAGGGAAATAATGGCCCAGGGTTTGAAGGCTTCCCAGCCGGGCAGGTGGACGAGGTTGGCGTAGCGGCCGCCTAGCCAGAACCAGGCGCTGGGGTAGTAGGGTGACATGCCCTGGTAAGCCATGTCGTGGAGGGTGGTGCTGTCGGTGAGTCGGGTGAGGTATTCGGTGCGGAAGGCTTGGTCTGCGCTAATGCCGTGGAGGTAGAGCTTGGTGGCGGAGAGAGGGAGGCCGAGGGAGACGGTGACCAGCGCGGAAATGGAGAGGGAGGCAAGGAATCCGGGCCCGAAGTGGGTGCGCCACACACTGGTACGGGAGTTTTTGTGCGACTGTTTCTGGGAGTTTGTCAGTTGGTTCAGTTGCTCGAGCTGTGTGCGGTGGCGTTCTGCGTATCGGCGTTCTGCGTGTGCCCAGGCGGCGCAGCCGAGGACGATCAGGCAGAGGATTACTTGGGCGACAGTGGTGAGGCTGCGGATGAAGTGGCTGTTTCCGTAGGCGGGGAAGTGGTTGTGGGTGAGGACCCAGAGGATAAGGAGGGGGAGGAGGAATCCGCCGAGGAGTGCGAGGAGGTTCAGGAGGGTGAGTGTGAGGGTATCGCGTCGGGTGCGTTGTGCTCCGTGTGATGGTCCCATGGTGCTCCTTTGTATCCTTATTGTCGCGCCGGTATCTGTTCTACGACGATGCGAGCTGTCTTTAGGGTACTTGTTTGCTGATATTTTTGTTATTGGTGTACTGTTTACCTAGTGTTCACTATTGGATATCTATGATTATCCGATAACGTTCTCCAAAAGTAAGACAAGTAGACGCATGAGTGTGTCTCACTGTGCCTAAGCAGTACAAAACAGCGCACAGTGTAGTACATTTGCATTTTCCTATCACTGTAATAAGTTTATATTTTTCTCAGGTAAATCCACAGGTTAGGGGTTTCTTAAATATAACGGGGGTAGTTTTGGGGGTACTTGTGTTGCTGTTTATTTTTTCATTACTTTGTAGTAACTATTTCGCACGGCTTACGATTCTTCCGTACTGCTGAATCGTTTATCCTGTGCCACTGAACTCAATCGTATATTGGGAAGCTTTTAAGAATTTCTTGAGAAGCTATTAAGTGGCGTTCGCAGGATGACTCTCATCTCACTTTTGGAGTTCTAGTGAAGAAGAAGTTCGTGTTGCCTGGTGCGGCTGCTTTTGCCGCAGCTGCGCTGTCACTTTGCCTCGGTGGAGGTGTGGCACATGCACAGGAGACGGCAGATCTTCCTGCTGCACCTGTGCAAACTCATTCACTCCACGCCGCTAACCTTAATCCTCTGAGTGTTCCCCAAGAAGAGGGCGATGGTGAGGGTAGTTCCCCCAACGTCCCCGTTGGAGACATTCTATCATTCCTCTCTGATTCTATTTACCTCGTTGGCCGCGACGTTCTCGGTAACATTGCTGGTGCCGGTGCAGGTGCCGGTGCCGATGCTGC
>NZ_WVRS01000005.1:0-2959 GCF_011525565.1 Lawsonella sp. | reverse complement strand
TGCTGCCGGTGCTGGCTTAAATCCTGCCCTTCTTCTTGGACTAGCAGCTAAGGCTCTGGGCCATGCAGTTGCATCTGGTCAGACTCCTGCTGATGGTAACCAGGCTGGTTCCGCTCCTGCGCCGCAGCTGGTTGGCCCCGATGGTGACATTAACTTCGGAGCTGTTTTCAACGTTTTCCTCGGCCACCTCACCCCCTCCGCCATTATGGGAACTATTGTTGCTGTTCCCGCATTTGCGGATTCCATTGGACTCATGAGCGCCGTTGTTGGCTCCGTCGTTGGTGCTGTTGTCGGTTTTGTGACGTCACCAATAGCGTCCATGGTAGTTAACGGGGTTATATTCTCCCTGTTCCCCACTGGATACGGAATGTGGTGGGGCATTCTCCTGAATATGTGTGCTTTCGGTGTTGGTGTGTTGTGTGACGCTATCGGTATGCTATTCCCCCTCTTCTTCGGTGGTCTCGGAATAGTGATTAACGTCGTTGTAGTAGGTTTGTGCATTCTCCTGTGGCCACTTGCTCTGCTTTGCTTCCCAATGATTATCACCTTTATGACTCTCGTCAATACCTTCCTCATTGGGTTCAGCCTCTTCCTCCTACCGTGGCTCAGCCTTGGTATTGCCTTTAAACTCTTTGGTATCTTCCTCTTCGTTGCCAGTACTCTCATCTACTTCTTTACTGGCTTCGTTTGTGGCGCTGCCGTAGGTGCTCTTCCACACCGTCTCCCCTTCGCTGCCATTGCTGCTACTCCCGCCGGTGCTTTCGTGGGTGGAGTTGCAGGCTTCTTCGGCGGCTTCGCTCTCGGTGCCCTTCTGGGACTCCTCATCGCTATAGCGGTCATCGGTTCCGGTGATCTCTTCCGTACCTCTGCTTCGGGAGAAGTTAGCGCTAAGGATGCTCTGAAGGCTATCCAGTCTGATTACGCACTCGCTGCTTAATTCGGATCACATGGACTCTCCTATGTTTTATCTGGGGAGATAACAAGGAGACACTAATTAAATAGTCGCCAATGGGGCGGTGTCCAGTAAAGAGGACACCGCCCCATTGTGTATCCATGTATCTGTTGCGAGCACTCTTAGTCGCCTTTGTTAGAGATAAGTAGCTTTTTATCTTTATTGTTGTTGAAAATTCGATACGATAAGTTCACTCAGTCAACACCATAAACATGCGCACACACTCCGTATATGTAAGTGCATGTGGTATGCGTATGACGTTCCCTAGGAGATTCCTTGAAGAAAATTATTCTTCCCGCGGCAGCTGCGGTCATAACAGCTGCACTGTCACTCTTTACCCATAGTGGAGTGGCGAATGCGCAAGAATTATCGGATGCTATCCTTTCCCTCCCTGCTTCCACTATCCATGCAGTAAACACTGAGGTAAGTACTGGGGTAAACACCGGGGGAAATATTGGGGTAAGTCCCGAGATAAGCTCCGAGATAAGTACTGTCTCCCCGGCTACCCCAACGGTGCCGGTGGATAGTGTTCTTTCTTTCCTCTCCGGCTCTCTTATGTTGGCTGGCCGTGACATTCTGTCCTTGTCCCAGCGTTCCTCTGATATGAACACCCGCCTGGTGGATAGTGTTATAGACCCGCTGGACGATGATGATAGCACCGTCACTCTCCCCGATCTCCTGGAGCAGTTAAAACCTTTGGCGGCGGCTCCTCTGGCTATTCTTGTGTGCGCGATTCCTGGGAGTATTTTTGGTGCTGGTGCCGGGGCTCTGGCAGGTACTATCCTGGCTGCTGCGGCGGTGGCTTTTGCTGGTGTTTCTTCTGCTGCGCTTGTTGAGTCTCCGTTTATTATTGCTGGCCTTGGTGTTTCCTTACTGCCGTCTATGGTGGCGGGGGTAGCGAGCCATTTTCTTAGGTTGTTGAGTTCTCTTACTACTGCTGTGATGGAGGTAACGTGGCCCTTCTGGTTTCATGGAGGCCTTGCCATGTTTCTCATTGGTATTAGTGGTGAAGCATTAGGCGTTAAAACTATTAAGACTGGTGTGGGGAGCCCTATTTTTACTGCCGGTGTTGTGATGATGGTGCTTGGCCTGCTGCCCGGTATTGCCTTTACTGCGGTGGGTGCTTTTTTCGGACTTGCTCATCTTCTACATCTGTTGTCGATAGTTATCCTGTGTGGTGTTACCGCGCCGCTGGCGACATTGGGGATATTCCCGGCTTTAACATTGGGTGCTTTTAGCGCAGGTAAGGCTGCTGTTTTGGCTCTTCCTACGGGTATTGTTGTAGGTTTTGCGGCGGGCGGTGTGCTTGGCGGTATTACTGCTTCTGTACTGGCTATTCTTACTACCGCCGCTATTGTGATTGCTAAGATTTCTCGGCTTGAAGACGATGCGGCTAAAAGTAATGATGATTACTTTATGGTGCCCAGCAGTTATGCATTGGTTGCATGATAGTTGCACTGCAGTTGCATGATGGTTGCGAGCTGGGTGCATAGTGTGTGTAGCGCGAAATATGTGCTGTAGCAGGGGGAATGTAGCATTTATAGTGTGCGCTAGGTGTCGTGTAAATGCATAGTGGTGGAATTTTTCCTGCATAATATGCAACAAAATCATTACCGTTACGTGGGAGTAAATTCTAAGCATTTTATAATTCTTGTCTTTATTAATTCAGCGTCTGTGCATCATTTGTCACCAAAAATTATTTCTCGGTGGGTGCATTTCAGGGCGTTATCACTTTTGGAGTATTCGTGAGAAAATTTGTGTTGCCTGGTGCAGCCGCTTTTGCCGCAGCTGCGTTGTCACTGTGCCTTGGTGGCGGAATGGCTCACGCACAGGAAAGTGCAGAAGCTGCTCCTGTGCAAGTCCCCTCGCTTCATGTTGTTAATACTCTCGGTGTTTCTCAGGAAACCCCAGAGCCATCTATCCCTGTCAATGAGGTTCTCAATTTCCTCTCAGATTCCATTAATCTAGCGGGATACAATGTTCTTTCCTCCCGGGATCGTATGTCCA
>NZ_WVRS01000013.1:0-81015 GCF_011525565.1 Lawsonella sp. | reverse complement strand
TTCTTGTCCTCCTTGGGGGTGCGGGCTTGGGCGCGTTCCCGGTTGCGGTTCGCCATAGTTTCTTCCGCTATCTGCGCGCAGCGGGTGCGTTCCTCCTGAAGAATGCGGCTTTGTTTACGCTCCTCGTCCGTCCTATTGAAGTGCTGCCCCATACGGTTGAAGTGGGCACTAATGCGGTTCCCCAAGTCCTGCCAGGGCCCCTCGGGGATAGTTTCGCCGGAGGCTGCTTCCAGTTCTTTCTGTAGTTGGCTGCGCATATCGTGCCCGGAGATAAGGAGCCCGCGCGCATCGTCAGCCAGCGTGTCCCCATTGTGCATTTCGAGGGCCACACGGATACGTTCCATGCGGACTCGGTCGCGGGCCTGCAGGGCGCGGGGGAAGGCGACGCACACAATGCCGCCGAACATGTTGAGGGGGATAATCCACCAGAGGAAGTCCAGGATTTCTAGGGGTGTGACGACGGTGGAGCCGGCGCAGCAGGCACCCATCATAATGAGTGTGTCGAGGACACTGTGCAGCATGCCGAAGCCGAAGAGGAGAATGCCGCCGAAGAGTGCCGCCATGATCTTGCCGATGACCTCGCTGGTGCCCATCTGCATGCGTGTCATGAGGGTAATGCTGATGCCCGCAATGATGGCCATGAGAACAGTTTTGAGGTTGGGGGTGAGGGAGGCGAAGTACTCCCCGTGTTCGATAAGTTCCTGGTTTGATTCGGGGAAAGCGGTGACAGTGGCCCACATGATGGCGAGCCCGCCAACAAGGTTGCCGAGGAACGTGTAAAACCAGAAGCGGATCAGTTGCGGGATGCGGGCGCGGCGGGCAACAACGGCGAAGGTGGGGACCAGAAAACCCTCGGTGAAAAGCTCAGAGTGGGCTAGGAGGAGGGTGATGAAGCCCAGGCTGAAAGCGATGCCGCCGACAAGTTGGTTGCCGGTGAGGTCGGTGACGCGCATGCCGATGAGGATACCGAGGCTGATCTCCATGCCGCCCATGACGCCGGTGATGAATTGTTGGGGGCGGGGGCGGGCGAGGCGCTGGCGGCCTTCGCTGACTTGCCGGTCGAATGCGTCGTCGAGGGCTTCTTCGCGGTGGAAGGTAGCGTTCTCGTCGTCAAGTGTGGCAATGAGTTCTTCTTGTGCACGTTCCCGGTTTTTCGTGAAACGCTCTTCAAGCTGAGATTTTTGGCTGCTTTTCTGGGGGCTCTTCTGGACGCTTTTCTGGGCGTCAGAACGAGAGTTGGGGTGAGTGTCGGCAGAATGAGTGTCGGCAGAGTGAGTGTTTTTAGCACTGTCCATGATTCCCATGTGGGTTCACCGTCCTTAGGCAGGGTGAATTCGCAAGGTCATTACCTGCCAGAGTACCGGGGTCTCCTACTTCTCGCCGCAGTAATACGACGCAGCATGACCGGGATATGCGGCGCTACCAGGGACGCGACCATCATCGATCGCGAGGAGCGTACACCTGGTGTGCAGAACGTGCAGCTATGTTCTAGCGCCCGGTACCGTAGAGGGGGTCGTCGGGGTGACGAATGGGGCCGCGGATAAGCCCGGGTGTGGGCAGAATGCGGTTCTTTTGAGGGTCTTTGTGGTGGACGATGGGTGGATCGTTTGAGTCGGGGCGATGGTATGCCTGGTTGCGCCCATCGGTGGCCAGAGGATCCGGTGTGCGCTGTTCGGTGAAGAGTTTTTTGTAGGCTTCGCGTACCCCGGGGTCGTAGACGGGGTGGTGGAGGTCTACGGTACTGCGCCTGGAAGTGCCGTACGTGGGGTTGTGTTCTACGGGTGGAGTGTAGGGTGTGTACTGAGATTGGGGCATGTTGCCGGGTTGGGGGAAGCTGAGGCCGGCGGTGTCTGCCCGTAAAAGACCAGGATTGTAGCGGTTGGTAAGAATGTGGTCGGCGCGGGCGGTGAAGGGGGCTTCGGGGAAACTGTAGGTGCGGAATGCGGGGTTTTCTAGGGCTTCCCGCCGGTGCTTCATAATGTCGTTAAGTGCAGTATGGGAGGCGGAGTAGACACGGGTGAAGTAGTCAATGCGTTTGGCGACGTTGATTACTTGTTGGCTGAAACTTTCAATGGAGACTACCCACCGGTGCATACTGACGCCGGTGGCTTGTGTGATGGCTGCCCCCGCATGGTGAATGTTGATGGCGAAGCGTTGCAGGGCGGTTCCCGCATTGTGCCATGCGTGAGCGGGAATGGCGAGGTCTTTATCGGATATTTCCGCAAATTGGATGGCGAGGGTTTCTACGTCCCGGCCGAGCTGTTCGCAGTGCAGTGCGGGGGGGTTCTAGGGCGTCATCATTCCATTGTTGGGGGAATGCTGTTGCGGTGGGGCGGCTAGCGCTGTGGTTAACAGAGCAGTGTTTGGCGAGTTCGCTGGCTAGCCGGTCGGCTTCGCTGAGGTGCCAGTTCATGACGGTTTCGGCGCCGCAGGCACCGTGTATGAGGTGCGTGAGTTGGCGGGAGTAGGACTGGACGGAGGCCAGTGAACTGGTGGGCAGCGTGTAGGTACTGGTGTTAGTGAAGAGGTGCGGAGTGTCCTTTATAACATCGGTGAGCTGCAGGTATGCGTCCTTATACTGTCCACTATTGCCATGCATTGCGGAGTTCTCTGCCACCTTACTTGTGTGTCACTACTTGTGTGTCACTTTTACGTGCGTGCAGTATTAAACCACGTTTCTGCCCCGCGTGGGGACGCTACTTTTACTCTTTTTAGTTCTTTTCGCTGGTTGCTAGCTGGTCGTCCACGTAGCCCGGCGCGGCCGCAATGTAGCCAGTAATGGCGAAGGGGATCACGAGGACCAGGCAGAAGATGAGGGGTACTGTCCAGCCGGTGGTGGCCTGCAGGAGCACACCAACGAGGAGCGGGCCGAGGCTGGCGATGAGGAAGCCGAAGGACTGGACGAAGGAGGAGAGGAGGGCGGTGGTTTCACTGCTGCGTCCACTCCAGCCGATGAGGGTGAGGGCCATGGGGAATGTGGTGTTGGACAGGGCGAAGAGGATAACCCATAGCCAGGGCACACTGTCTGGCGCCAGTAGCATACCCAGGTAGGCGGGGGCGGCGATAGAGGCAATGCCTGCCACCAGAGCCCGCGGATTCTTGGATTTTTCTAGCAGTGTGGGGGCCAGCATGGCGCAGGGGATGGAGAGGAGCTGCATGAGGCCGGCGAGCATACCCGCATAGTTTTGGGAGACTCCGTAATCGCGGAAGATTTGTGCCAGCCACCCCATTTCGACGAAGGCGTGGAGGGATTGGATACCGAAGAAGAGGGCCAGGGCACGGGCTTTCTTGGAGCGGAATAGTGTCCACAGTTTCGCTGATTCCGCCTCGGTAGCGGCACCCTCTACGTCATCGCCACCAGGTAGCTCATTTTTGCGGCGCAGTGCCACCAGGATAGCGGCGGGGATAACCGCCAGAAGTGCCAGGAGACCCCAGAAGCCGATGGCGCCAGACAGTGTGCCCTGGCTATGGGTTATCCTCTTCGCCCTGTCCAACACCACATTCCCCATGGCCCTCACCCTCATCGGCTGGAGTGGACGCAGCAGTGAAGGTGGGGATACGTTGCGGGAAGTGCGTTTTGACGAAGGCGGGCATGAGCACATTGGTGATGGCGATGCCGGCGAGGGCCACAATAGAAAAGACAATGAACCCGGCAGTACCGCCCATGAAAGCGCGGACGATAAGCCCCAGACTGAGGGCAACCATAGCGACCAGCATGGTGACGTGCAGCCCACACCTGCGGGACAGCATGGGGGTAATGAGGCCCACCAGGGCGAAGATGAGGGTGGGGAGGCTGGTGAGGAAACCAGCCATGGCGTCTGACATGTGCAGACTATCTTGAATCTCTTGCAGGACAGGGCCAATACTGGTGACGCCGGCGCGCATATTCAACGCGAAGAGGACGACAGCGGCCACAAGAAGTACGTGCAGGTGTGTGCGCTTCATCACTCTACCCTACGGCATTTGGCGCAATAGACCTATTTGAGCTGCAGATTCAGGAGGTTAGGGGTGTTCGGGGACTTTGCCGAAAACAATGCTGATGGGGCTTACGGCTACTTTTCCGTCTACGCCGCCGGTCAGTATTCCTACTGTTGAGCCAGTATGAGGACCGGATTCTGCTACTATGCCGGCACCGGAGTCGCCGGGGCGGCTGAAAAGTTGGCCCTCCCAGCAGTTAAGCCCACCTTGTAGGAAGATTCCTATGCGCTGTTTCAGAACAAATTTGTCGCCGCAGGGGTGGAGTTTTTGTGGTGGCAGGTAGCCACTGGTGTAGCCGGTGGTAACGCCGCGTTTAGAGATCCGTATTTTCTCCGTGATGGAAGTTAATGGGTAAACATTGCTAATAGTGGATTTTTGGGGGGATCCCAGCCCCATGTCGATGAGGGAAATATCGTAGTGTTTAAAAACTTGGGTAACTACACCTACCCGGTAGAGGGTTTTACCGTTTACGCCGTATACGCCTTGTCCAACGAATGGAACACAGTGCCGGACGGTAACACCGTAGGTGCGGCCGTCAAGTTTAACGATGGCTCCCAGGGTGCAGTCGGAGTCTAGTTTCCGGTCGAAGTTACTGTCCATGTAGATTTTTTGCCCGGCGTGGGTGGTGTAGACAGTGGACGCGTATGCGGCACCGGGGGTGAGCGCGCCAGCGGAGACAACGGCTATTGTAACGAGACCGGCAGCGGCGGCATGCTTAAATAGTTTCATAGTGAAGCCCTTCTTTTCACACTATACGTGTCCGGTAGCTGGTCTCCTGTTACACGCGTTTGGGGATCATTCCATAAATATAGCCTCATTAAAGTTTGCGCACAGATTGTGTGCAAACTGTGCAGATCCTAGAGCATGCCCAATTATTTCACTCTGCTAAAAGGTTTTGTTACTACTTCCCCAACCTCAACATCGGCCATGGGGATATCTAGCCACACCGCCGCTAAATCCCGCGCTTGTTCCGCAACATCGTCCATGCTCTTAGCCTGTGTATATTGACCAATCTCTGGCACATAAACAATCCAGTATTGTTCCCCGTGTGTCACTATGGGATTAATGGTGTGCATATACTGCCTTTATCTTCTATATCAACCATATAAACCAGAAAAATATCCCTAATACGGATTATAAAGCGGGACACCAGTGTTCCATCACTAATAATTCTTCTCAGGTGCATCGTACGCACGACCCACACGTATCCCTAGGACGCTCACAGCGCGAGTTTATGAAGTGCCTAGGGTTCTCTCGTGGGGTGGACGCGATTCTCGTCGTGTTATGAGGCAAATGGAGGCCCTTGCGAAGGCTCGTTTCACCCTTTCCAGAGAATTTGACTGTGATGAAGGAACTCTTGAACAGTCGTTAAGTAGTGTTGTGGCGACTTCAACAGCCTTGTGGTTTCCCTCCAAAGTTGAGGAGGCTGGCCAGGATGGTCTTTTTGAGTCAAACATTTGTGTCTCGCATGAAATGATGCAAATTCTCGACAGCGCTATGCCAGTTGATCTTCGAGCGTGGTGATACCTTAATGAGCAGTCGAAATCTCCACTTGTTCTCGACATCTACCAATGGCTCGCCGAACGCGCACACCGCGCACCCAAAAGAGGCGTATTCATCACCTGGGAATAACTCCGCGACCAATTCGGCACCCAAAATGCCGCACTACGCTCCTTCAAAACCAACTTCCTCCGTTCCCTCGATGTCGTCATGAAGGTGTACCCTGCCAATATCGACATCGAACCCAACGGACTACGACTCCGCTACACCAAAGCACCCGTCATGGAAGCCCCGAGTTGGGAACTGCCACAAGGACATTAAAAAATATTCACATTAAAGGATTCATTATGAAACGATTCACCGCCGCTGCTCTGTCAATTGTGCTAAGTGTGGGTGTGAGTGCTGGTGTCGCCCAAGCTCAAGATTTCTCTGATCCAGCAACTACTCCTGGAAAAATCACTGCTCACCCGAAGAAACAATCTCTTCTTCAACCTCCGGTAGAAGCAACAATTTACGCAGAACCATACGGCATCGTCCCAGACCATCATGCAGCTGCTAATTTTTCGCCTCTGGGTACTCGAAAATCTGCAAAAATTCGTGGTTCATTGCATCAGCCTCTTCGATATAGCTTATTCTTTAATAGTTTTGAAGAATGCCAGGCAGATTTTGACCCTTACGCGCACGATTTCAGCGTTATGAACGCGATTATTCCGCCACATTGGATATGGATGGCGAAAAATGACTGGACACAGCAGATCAGTACTCAGTGCTATCAAATTTATAACGGCAAATGGGTATACGAATACAACAATTTCTTTGAAATGCCAGTCGTCCCCAACCCCCAGAAACTACCAGGCCGCTACCCGAAAGACGTTCCCCCAGAACAACAAAAATACCTCCGAAAATAACTAGTCTTGAGGACAGACGCTCGGATCCCATAAACCCCGTTTATGACTCCGAGCGTCTTCTTCTGCCGCCCGTCTTTCTTTCCTCCCCAGCCAGATCGTTAGACTTGATGCATGGCCACACGTAGCAGCATCTCCCCCAGCCGTTTCCGGCGGCAGCTGCAACGCATCAACAAGCACATTGATTGGCTGATCGTTGGCCTACTCCTCTGCATTCTGCTGGCCAGTTTCTTCCCCGCCAAAGGCAGTTTTGCCACCGGCATGCACTATGCGTCAAAAGTTTTCCTCTTCCTCCTCTTTTTCTTTTATGGCGCTAAACTAGCCCCCCGCGAAACCCTCCTGGGGCTAAAGAATTGGCGACTCCACGCCGTCATCTTCTGCTTCACGTTCATCCTGTTCCCCATCATTGGGGTGGGCCTTAAATACGCCACTATTGGCTGGCTTGGGCAGGGTTTAGCGCTTGGCCTCCTCTACCTCACACTGGTGCCGGGCACCGTACAGTCCTCTATTGCCTTCACCTCGGTGGCGCACGGAAACGTGGCAGGCGCTATTGTGGCCTCCAGCCTGTCGAATATCCTGGGGGTTTTTCTCACTCCGCTGCTCGTAATGTTGACGATGGCCACCACCGGCGACGTGCATATTACGGGACGCAGCATTCTGGATATTTTCCTGCAGATACTATTACCGTTCATCATTGGGCAGCTGCTGCACAAGTATCTGGGGCCAGGGTTGAACCGCCACCCCATTCTTACGAAAACCGTTGACCGCGGCACCATTTGGATTAACGTTTACACCGCATTCTCACAGGCTGTTGTGGAAGGCGTATGGATGCGGGTGACGGCCCTGCACCTGCTGGCGCTGGTCGGTATCTGCATTGCGGTGGTGAGCCTGGTACTGGTCCTCTCCTGGTGTATGGCGAAAGGTTTAGGGTTCAACCGGGAGGATTGCATAGCCGCCCAATTCTGCGGGTCGAAAAAGTCTCTCTCCAGCGGCATCGCCATGGGTGCGGTCCTCTTCGCCGGCAGTACTGGGGAATTGAGCGCTGGTATCCTCATGCTGCCGCTCATGCTGTTCCACCTCTTCCAACTCCTCATCTGTGCAGTGCTGGCAGGCCGCTACGGGCGCCAATGGGAGCGGGAACACACGCATGCGCATGCGAATGATCAAGGTGCTGCGCAGTAAGCTAATTTATGATTTTTACTTGTACCAGTCTGCGCTCGTAGAAACGTTCTAGCTCCTCTTCTTCACTTCGCCGTTCTCCGGTGAACTGGATTCCTTCTATACCTCGAGCCATCAGCATCTTTCCTTCCATGTCCTATAAAGACAGTAAAGAAAACCGCACTCCCCCAGTTATACCCAATGCACTACCCTGCTAATTTAGGCATAACCAACAGATAGTGACATAAATTCAACTAGCTTAAACCTACGAATCACACACAAAACTATTTCAACTGACGCTTGGGAACAGCGAACTACCGATTCCTTAGTTTCAAAAAGCTATGGGGGCGGAACTCCATCTACTGAAAATAATGATTTTTGGCAGGGATCACTTCCGTGGATTCAATCATCAGATTTAGTTGATGGTCTTCTATCGAAGGTTACCTATAAAAAATACATTTCATCGGCTGCTTTACGCTGTTCAGCAGCTCAGCAAATTCCACCAAAATCTATCGCTATCGTTACTCGTGTAGGCGTCGGAAAACTTGCGCTAGTTGATGTTTCATATGCTACTAGTCAGGATTTTATATCTCTTTCCGATATACGGTGTAATGAATTATTTCTCTGTTACAACCTATATCTAAGTCTTAAAAAGATAATTGGCAGAGTCCAAGGAACTGCTATTAAGGGCATCAATAAGGAGGAGATTTTAAATAGGAAGCTAATGATCCCGGGTTTAACTGAACAGGGAATGATAGGTCAATTCTTCTCTCAAATTGATTCCCTTATCGCTCTTCATCAGCGAAAGGGCTAGTTGGGTGTGTCTGGTTCTTCTAGTCCTTTGGGCATTGTTTGGTACAGGATGTATTCCTTGAGGATGGTGGCTATTTTCATTCTGCGGCGGAATAGTTTAGGTTCTGGTTCGTGGATGTTGTCGAAGTATGTTGCGGCTAGGTTTTCGTCTACGGTTTCTTTTAGTGCATCGAATCTGCCGTATTCGTTGAGTGTGTTTTCGTTGGGTTCGGCGTCAATGAGTTCTGTGAGTTTGTCTTTTTTGATGCCGAATGTTTTGACGAGCGTGTCTATTTGTTGGTTTTTTTCTTTTGCCGCGTATTCGGTGATGTAGTCCTGGAATGTTTTTTCATCATTGAGTTGGGCGTCTCCGCTTTGGATGTCGTGGAGGAAGATGTTTGCGTGTTTTTGTTGTTCTTGTGTGAGTGTTGCAAATGAACTGTGTAGTTCTTCTAGGACTGATTCGACGACGGTTTCGTTTGCGGATGGGTCGTAGAGCGCTTTTATGTATTTTTTAAAGCGCGAATTCATGAATTTTGTGTCGATGTAGCCGGTGTCGATTTCGGTGAGGTGTGTTTCTATGTCGAAGGGTAGGTCTTCTTCATTATCGTCACTGTCACTGGTTTTTTGTTCGAGTTCTTTATAGCGTAGGGCTAGTGTGAGGTAGGTTTGTTCGTCTAGTGTGACGACAATGCTGTGGCTGGGGTTTGTGAAGTCGTAGTGATCTTTTTCCCAGGTGAAGCCTTGTATTCGTGCGGCTTCTAGGGTTTTGGTTAGTTCTGAGAATAGTTTCGCGAATTGGCCTCGTTCGGCGAGATTGTCGGGTAGTTTTGTGAAGTTTTCTACGCCAGCTTTGTTGAAGAGTGTAGTTATTTCTTTTGTTGTGTCGTTGAGTTTTTTGAGGTGTGTGTCAAGGTGGTCAACGAAGAGGTCTAGTGGTTTGTTTCCTGAGTAGAGTTCTACGGCTTTGTCAATGTTTTGCCTCATGGTGGCGGGTTTACGGTAGTAGCGGATTATTCCGAATGGTTTCTCTGGGCCGAATAGGCGGTTAGTGCGGGAGAAGGCTTGAATGATGTTTTCGTATTTGAGAACTTTGTCCAGGTAGAGGGTGTTTATCCATTTGGAGTCGAAGCCGGTGAGCATTTGGTCGACAACGATTAGTAGGTCGATGCGCTGATCTGAGTTTTCCCCTATTCGGTTGTAGGGTTTTTTGTGTCCGAGGCGTGCTGCTACGTCTTTTTTGTATTTTTGCCAGGTGGCTAGTGTGTAGTCTTGGCCGTAGTTGCGGTTGTAGTCTTCGAGTATTTCGATAAGGCCGTCTTCTTTGAAGGAATTGTCTCCTCTGTTGTCGATGTTGGGGTCGAAGAGTACCGCTATTTTGGTGGGTTGTGTACTGGGGTTTTCTTTGAAAAGTCGGTAGTATTCGATGGCTTCGGGGATGGATGAGGTTGCTAGCAGTGCGTGAAATTTTGAGTTTTTACTGTGGGCGATCCATTGCTTGTAGATGTCTTCTACTACGGCTTTGCGGTGTTCTGGTTGTAGGTATTGGCTTTTGGGTAGGTAGTATTCGATTCCTTTGATGGGTTTTCCGGATTCGTCGAGTTCTTCTTCGGCTTGGGGGACTTTTCTTGGGTCCATGAAGTGGTTGAAGATTTTTTCTTTGTCCTGGTCTTGGAATACTTCTGATTCGTTTTGTGCGTGTGCTTTGTTGAGGGCTACGGCTTTTCGTAGTTCTCTCGCGGGGTAGGTTTCTACCATGTAGGGATCGAAGCCGAGAACGTTTTCGTCTCTGATTCCGTCTGCGATGCTGTATCTGTGGAGTTCGCTGCCGAAGATGCTTACTGTTGTGCTGTTTTTCTTTTGGTTTTCTTCATGGATGGGTGTTCCGGTGAAGCCGAAGAATACGGCGCGGGGGAATGTTTCTTTGATGGTGGCGAGCATGTCGCCGAAGGTGGAGCGGTGGGCTTCGTCGACGATGAAGACGATTCGTTTGTGGTTAATTTCTTCTATGTCTGCTGCTCTGCGTTCTTTTTCGGCGCTTGCGAGACTCATTTTTTGTATTGATGTGACGATGAGGGAGGCGCGTGGATCTGAGCTTTTGAGTTTTGTTATGAGGTCGTCGGTGTTGGTGGTTTCTTGGACTTCTTCTGATTCGTCGGCGAATCCTCTGTATTCCATGAGGGATTGGGTTCCGAGTTCAATCCGGTCCATGAGGAAGATGACTTTGTCGGCGTCATGTGATGTGGCGATGAGTTGGGCGGATTTGAAACTGGTCATGGTTTTTCCTGACCCTGTTGTGTGCCAGATGTATCCGCCTCGTTGGTCTTTCTGGTCCCAGTCGATGCGGGCGACTTTGTCGGAGATGCGGTTGGCTGCATAGTACTGGTAGCTTCGCATGACTTTGAGAACACCATCGGTATCGTCGGCGACGGTGTAGAAGCCTATGAGTTGGTGGTCCATGGGGATGGAGAGGAGGTTTTCTATGATGTCTCTCCAGTAGTTGCATGGTTCATTTTCGAAGTCTGCCCAGTGGAAGTAGTAGTTTTCGTTGAATTCACCGTCTGGGCCGGGGTTGGCGAAATAGACGGTTTCTTCTGGGGTCATGGCTACGAAGACCTGAATGAGTGAAAATAGGTCTGTGAATATTCCTTCGTGGGCGTATTTAGCGATCTGGTGGTAGGCCTCGCTTACTGGTATTCCGCTTTTTTGAGTTCCACATGGATGACGGGCATACCGTTGATGAGGAGCATGAGGTCGCCACGTCGTTTTCCGATAATGCGTGAGGCGGCTTTAAATCGGGGTTGTTGAACTATTTGGTAGCGTGATTGCCCTGCAGCAATTTCGTGCCGATCATAAATTTTGAGGCTGACTTCTTTACCTAAATGTGTAGGATCGTCCGGATTATCTCTGGTGATGGATACAGTTTTACCGTTGATGAAACCATTGAGGCGAAGTGACGTACGTAATTCTTTAACCTGTTCAAGAATTTGCGCCATTTCAGTGTCGGTGAGTGGCGCATCACCTAAACGGTCAACCTGTCGATTGTTTTCGAAAAGAATCTGAGCCCAGTTATCAATTAAATCCTGCTCAGTGGGGTACCGTAGAACCTCTTTTTCCCAGCCTTTACTTTGAAGAGCCTGGATTACTTTCTCTTCAAACTCAGATTCGGTAGAAACAACCACGTCAGTCACCTTTATACAAACATCTTGGAAAGAAAAGCACTCTTAAGCTGATGAAGTTTCTCCAGCTTTCGCTGATGAAGAGCGATAAGGGAATCAATTTGAGAGAAGAATTGACCTATCATTCCCTGTTCAGTTAAACCCGGGATCATTAGCTTCCTATTTAAAATCTCCTCCTTATTGATGCCCTTAATAGCAGTTCCTTGGACTCTGCCAATTATCTTTTTAAGACTTAGATATAGGTTGTAACAGAGAAATAATTCATTACACCGTATATCGGAAAGAGATATAAAATCCTGACTAGTAGCATATGAAACATCAACTAGCGCAAGTTTTCCGACGCCTACACGAGTAACGATAGCGATAGATTTTGGTGGAATTTGCTGAGCTGCTGAACAGCGTAAAGCAGCCGATGAAATGTATTTTTTATAGGTAACCTTCGATAGAAGACCATCAACTAAATCTGATGATTGAATCCACGGAAGTGATCCCTGCCAAAAATCATTATTTTCAGTAGATGGAGTTCCGCCCCCATAGCTTTTTGAAACTAAGGAATCGGTAGTTCGCTGTTCCCAAGCGTCAGTGAAGCCTTTGAATCTGATTGCTGGTGTTAGTGCTTGTTGGGGCATGTTATTCACCTGCTAGAAGGGTTTTGAATTCGGCGAGTGCGGCAAGGTCCGTATCGGAGCCGGTGAGTGAATCCAGCATGCCGGCTAGTTCGTGCTCTGTTTTACGGATTTCCCCATCCAGATCTGCGAATGTCACCTCATATTTAGCATTGAGGGCGGCTACTGCGTCTTTCAATGTTGAAATAATTGTTGAGGGTATGGAGGATAGTTTCTTCAGTAATGGTTCAATCCATTTAGTGTCAAGAAGTCGATTGATGTCATCTTTTGAAAGGATTTCAATTGTCTTTCTTGTTAGATCCTCAATATCGGCTTTCTTCTTCTTGATGTCTTTTTTGAGGTGGCTACTCTCATCACGTAGATTCTTCGCCCGGATCATGATGAATTCGGGGGTGCCTTCCTCCCAGTCTTCATCTTTGGATGTTTTTCGAAGAATTTTTACTTCACGGTTTAGTGGTGTGGCAAGGAATGCGTCATTGTCATCATTGAGGACGTCACTTAATTCCATCTTGTCTTCTTCACTGAGTGAGTCCACCAAATCTGTTAGCTCAAACTGGGCCTGTTCCAGGCGCTCTTCTAATTCTGCTACAGCTTTAACCTGTTCTGGCATAAGAGTTTTTTGCACAATATCGAAGGGGATAATGCGCCCTTCCCAGCCTTCTTGAACTTCCTGGTCCTTACCATTTTTCTTCTTCACTACCATGTGAGGGTCGATAGCCCGGATAGTGTCGAATCCTTCCCGCTGAATCATTTCTAGGTCGAGGGAAACTGTTGTCCATTGCTCATGCAGCATTTGGAATGCGGCGTATCGGTCTACCAGTGGAATGCCGTCTAGGCGTGTAAAAATGTCTTGGGTGAGGAGGTTTTCTTCCCTCGATACCTTTACAGTTTCACAACGTGAAACTAAATGTTCGTGGAGGAAATCACCGAAACCATCAAAAGCCCGCCGATAGTTCTCTTCAAACTCCAGTACCGAAGCATGACCATTCACAATGGCAGCAGGGTCGTCCTTACACTGTGCATAACCATTGGGCTGCACATCAAACAGTTCTCCGCGTAGACCTGGGAAAGCCTCCCAGTATGGGGATAACGCATCGATTTCATTCGCGGGAATTCCCCCAAACATGGAGGCGTAAATATCCCACGTTTCTGGGTCCTCTGAAGAATCAACATAGCGGGGAATATTAAGGTTGTAGTCGTTTTCTCGAATCTCATCACGGCTTACCAGTCGTGAATACTTCTCAACATCTGCACGAGCCGCAACTACATCAACGATGCGGCGAATATCGCCAGCGCGAAGCATATTATTCTTCCCGCTCTTCACGAATCCCTTCGACGCATCAACAATGAGTGTATCCGTAGAATCTCGCTTCTGCTTCAGCACCATAATGATGGTCGGAATACCCGTCCCGAAGAAAATATTGGGGGGGCAAGCCAATAATCGCATCAATATGGTTATTCTCGATAAGATTCCGACGAATCGTACCTTCCTCACCACCACGGAAAAGCACCCCGTGAGGAAGAACAATAGTCATAATGCCATCCGGCTTCAGGTGGTAAAAATCATGCAGAAGGAATGCATAGTCAGCTTTACTCTTCGGGGCTAAACCAAACCGCGCATAGCGGGGATCGGACTCTTTCCCCGTTGGATCCCATTTCTGCGAGTAAGGCGGATTAGACACCACCGCATCTAAATACAGTGGCTCGTAAGTATTTTCTGGGTCATTATCCTCAAAATAGGGCCAATCATCCTCCAACGTATCCGCGTTACGGGTCACAATATTGTCCGGTTTAATACCTCTCATCACCAGATTCATCCGTGTGAGGTTATAGGTATTCTGCTTCAACTCCTGCGCGTAGTACTTAATCCGATCCGGATCATCAATATGGCGGGCCAAGGCCTCACCAATATTCAGCAACAATGATCCCGAACCACTTGTTGGGTCATAGATACGGATCTCTGTTCTGTCCTGCAAATGGTCAGCAATAATGAGACTCATCAACAGGGAAACCTCATGCGGGGTATAGAACTCGCCCGCTTTTTTACCAGCGTTAGCAGCAAATTTAGAGATGAGATACTCATAGATGAAGCCAAGAACGTCATAGTCCTGCTTCCCATCCATGGGGATATCGTCAATAAGATAAATTAAATCCCGGACGGCTTTTGTCTGCGCCGAAGCATTATCGCCAAGTTTAGAAAGACCCGTCTGTAAGGTATCGAAAATACCGTCAAAAACCTTCTTATAGCGGGGATGAATCAGACGTTCAAAAGCAGACAATGCGTCTCGGACATCAGAAATATTAAAATCTGACCCCGCACTAATCCACGTCGAAAAAAGATGTTTATAGGCGATAAAGTACCCCACATTTGACTGCAGGTACCCCACTACTTCCCCATCATCCTCAACAAGTTCATCGGGTAAAGAATCCTCATCCATGCCCTCTTGGAGAACGAATCGAAGCTCAGTCTCAGAAAGGAACTTGTAAAAAATAAAGCCAAGAATGTAATCCTTGTATTCGTTGGCTTCCACCCTCGAACGCATCCTGTTAGCCGATTCCCAAATTTTTGCAGCCAACTGTTGCTTATTCACAATTACACCCAACTTCCGAGCATGATTCACTGCAGTGGCTTAACGCCACATAGTCGCAAGAATTCTACCTGTACCGTGTAACAAAAAGAATGATCCTGCCTGAAACTTCCCGAAAGAACACCACCAGTACGCACCAGTTTCAGTATTTAGGTCAAACTTGAAAGAAGACGCATCACAAGATCAACATCTTGATTCTCAAGCTCCTGCACAATATGCACATACGTCTTCTGCGTTGTATTAATCGACGAATGTCCCAGCCGCCTTGCTACAGACGCAATAGACACCCCCGCAAACAACAAAAGCGACGCATGCGTATGGCGAAGCCCATGAATAGACACAACAGGAATACCCAAACGCCCACAATAGCGCTTAAGAATCCCATTAATTGTGGAATTGTAAACAGCACCATTCACAAAAATAGGTTCAGACTTCGGAAGATTCTTCGTTAACTCCGAAAACTGAATAATCGTCTGCCAATCCAACGGAATCTTCCGCACCGACGAATGATTCTTCGTTGGCAAAAACCCAGTACCGTTCTTGTAATCCCACGTCTTCGATACTGACACCAACTGGTGTTTAAAATCGAAATCTTCCGGAGTTAACGCAAGAGCCTCCGAAAAACGCATACCTGTTTTTGCCACCAACAAAATGAAGTAATCCCAATTAACCTCATTCTCAAGATGCAACGATGCCAGAAGAGTCTGCAGCTGAAACTGGTTAAGATACTTCTCCTTCTTCACACGAGGAGTCTTACCTTTAATAACTGCCTTGCGGGTAGGGTCACGTGGAATTAAACCATCATCAACCGCATCTAGAATTGCCCCCTTCACCTGGTGATGAAAATCCATCACTGTCTGCCGCTCATGCTCAGCCGCATACGCATTCAACAACCGCTGATAAGCGATCCTGTCAATATCCTTCAACTGCAAAGTGGGCACTAGCCGAACCAGCCACTTATGGGTCATGCGATACTTCCCCATCGTGACGCTTCTAACAGCATCCTGCTTGTAAACCTCTATCCAGCGCTCGTAGTAGTCGCAGAATAGTTCATTCGTAAATTGTTGAGTCATAAAAATCACCTCTCAAAGAGGTGCACACCGGCGATATTCTTCCCCCTCTTTATATAAGCCCCTCGAAGCACTCCTGTAGCCATGGCACAACCCACCATACGGTCGCACTGTTTAAGTGCTACCCTGCTAATTCCGCTGTCTAGCTAGCCATCCCCGGCAGTAACGGCTAGCCCTCCCTAACTAGCACCCTCCCACTAGTTCAGTCGTGGGTCGACGGGGCGACTGGCGTAGAGGTTGAGGGGCCAGGGTTGGCGGCGCACTATTTGGGCGTAGAGGTCGGTGTGGTGGTCGGTGCCGAAGTCGTTGTCGTGGGCGTCGCAGACGTACCAGTCTCCGCGGCGGATTTCGTCTTCTAGTTGTCCTGGCTGCCAGGCGCAGTAGCCCATATAGAGGCGGTAGGATTCGGAAATGTCCTGCATGCGTTGGACGGCGTTGGGGGTGGGGTCCATAAGGAATGTTCGCCCGTAGACGGGGCGCAGTATGGATAGGTCTATGGGGCAGTGTGGTTTTAGGCGGAGTAGGCCGGTGACGCGTTCTTGTTCTACTGGGCCGCCGATGAAGAGGCTGGCGGGTGTGGAGCAGTAGGGGGCGAAGGCGGGGAGGACGTCGTGGACGGATACTTCGGATTGTTCGTTGAGGATGACGCCGAAGGCTCCTTGTGTCTGGTCGTATTCGAAGAGGTAGACGATGCAGCGGGAGAACATTTCGTCGCGGATGTCTGGGGCGGATACCAGGAGGCAGCCTTTGTAGAGTTCATTCTGGTCCATGGCGAGGAAGATGCGGTCGCCGAAGGCGCCGAATTCGCTGAGGTTCCCGTAGGGGTTTGTGCGAAAGTCACTCATACTCGATCATTCTTCCTGCCGCTCTGCACTTCCCGTGCGCTCTACACTTCCAGCGCGTTCTGTACTTCCTGCGTGCCCTGCCCACCAGTTTTGCAGGGCGGCAACGGCTTCATCATGCTCCATGGGGCCCTGCTCAATGCGTAGGTTTTTGAGGTATGCCCAGGCTTTCCCCACTTCCGGGCCGGGGTTCAGTCCTAGGATCTGCATTATTTCATTGCCGTCCAGGTCGGGGCGGATAGCTTCCAGGTCTTCTTTTTCTCGCAGCTCAGCAATACGTGCTTCGAGGTTATCGACCAGGGCTTGTTGTTGTTTGCGTTTCCATTCGCGGGCGGTGGTGCAGTCGGCGCGCACCAGCAGGTTGAGGCGGTCGAGGAGCGGCCCGGCGTCGGTGACGTAGCGACGTACGGCGGAGTCGGTCCATTCGCCGTCACCGTATCCGTGGATGCGGAGGTGTAGGTATACCAGTTGGCTGATGTCGTTGATCATCTGCCGGGAGTATTTGAGGGCGCGGAGGCGTTTCCGCACCATGCGGGCGCCGACGATCTCGTGCTGATAGAAGGTGACGCCGCCGCCTGGTTTGGGGGCGCGGGTGGGGACTTTGCCGATGTCGTGGAGGAGCGCCGCCCAGCGGAGGACTAGGTCGGGGTCACCGGGTTCCAGGTCGCAGGCTTGTTTCAGCACGGTCAGGCTGTGCGTGTAGACGTCCTTGTGGGGAAGTTTCGGGTCGGGTGGCATGGCCATCGCCGGGATTTCGGGGAAAATGTGGTCGGCTAGGCCGGTTTGGCAGAGGAGGTCGATGCCGTCCCACGGGTAGGCGCCCAGCATGAGTTTGTCGAGTTCCGCCTGGATTCGTTCGGCGGTGATGCGGGTGATCTCCCCTGACATTTCGGTGATGGCGGCGGTGACGCGGGGGGCCAGGGTGAAGCCTAGTTTGGAGACGAAGCGGCAGGCGCGGATCATGCGCAGTGGGTCGTCGTGGAAACTGACGGAGGGTGTTTGGGGCGTGTCCAGCACACCCATTTCTAGGTCGTTGATACCGCCTAGTGGGTCGCAAAAGTCTTGTGTGCCATCCCCGTGGAGGCGTACCGCCATGGCGTTGACGGTGAAGTCGCGGCGGACTAGGTCCCCTTCTAGGGTGTCACCGAATTGGACGATGGGGTTGCGGGAGACACCATCGTATTGGTCGGCGCGGAATGTGGTGATTTCAATCTGCCACCCGTTGCGGCTGGCGGATACTGTGCCGTAGTCAATTCCCGTGTCCCACACGTTATCTGTGCACGTGTTCAGAATGTTGGTGACGGCATCAGGGCGGGCATCGGTGGTGAAATCCAGGTCCATGCCCAGCTCGCCCAAAAGTGCATCCCGCACAGATCCGCCCACTAGGTAGAGGTCGTGGCCGGCGTCTTCGAAGGCGGCGGCTAGTGGGATGAGGGTAGGGGCCAGGCTGCGCAGTTGGACTTGGGCGGTGGCCATCATGCGCAGAATGCGCTCCTGGTCGGGCTGCCCAGCTCGATCGGCATTGTCAGCTGGTTTATCCTGCCCGGCTAGACCTTGCCCGGCCTGCTGCTGGGTTTGCTGGGCTTTCGGGGTTTTTGGGGTTTTCTGTGGGTTCGTGGGATGCGTCATCGACTGCAAGTTTACTAACATCGTCAGCTATTCGGCCAGGAACTTAGCCCTTGCTACTGCAGACAAGTAGAATTGAATAATCGTGGACAGTAAACGCAAGACCCCAACCGGCGGGAATTGCCGGCCCGGGCGTCGGCGTAGTTCCCGCCCTGCCGGTGCACCAACTCCCGCAGCGGAGCGCACCCCGGCTCCTGTTGTCGTGCACACTAGTACGCTGGTAACCCCGCAGCCGACTGTTTCCCCTCTTGCCCCACGCCCTGCACGCCCCACGAAAACTCCCCGCAATGGGGCTATTGTGTTGGATCCCCATGGTGTTGCCGGGAAGGCCCCTAAACGCTATACCCGCAGTGCCGCCCAGAATAAGGGTCGCCGCCCCGTCACCCGTTCTCTCACAAAAAGCCAGGTGAAGCGGAGCCACGGCCGGTATTATCCGGAAACGTCGGCTGGTGGTTTAGTACTCCGTAATATGCGGCGTGCTTATAATCCCCGCACAAATAGGGTGTATTTGTCCACGGTGAAGGTGGCGCTTATTGGCCGCACGGATCGCCGTGGGCGCCTCCTCTGGTCTCTTCCCAAGGGGCATATTGAGGATTATGAGACTGTCCCCATGACGGCTATTCGCGAGGTTCGCGAGGAAACCGGCATTGAGGGGGAGATTATTAAACGTTTGGGCACTATTGACTATTGGTTCCTCTCCGATGGCAAGCGGATCCATAAGACTGTTCACCATTATTTGTTGCGGTTTACCGGTGGGGAACTTTCTAATGCTGACGCGGAGATTACCGAGGTCAAGTGGGTGCCTTTGAAGGATCTGCCGCGGGTTCTCAGCTACGCTGATGAGAGGAAACTCGCCCGACGCGCTATTGGTACTGTGTCTGCCTGGATTCGTCATGAATACGGCACTGGCGGCACAGTAGTGACTGTGGGTAAGGACACGTCTGAGAAAAACACGTCTGGGAAAGAGCGCAAGAACCGCGACCAGAACCAGAACCGCAACCCCAAAAATCGATCACAAGCAGGGCAAAAACAAGCGGAACAAAAACAAGCAGGGCAACCATACAAGGGTCACAAAGACCAGCAACAAAAAAGCCAGCCACAAAAAGACCGAAGAAACCAGCCGCAAAAAGGCCAAACGCAGAGAACACAATCACGGAAAGACCAGCCGCGAAAAGACCAGTCGCAGAAAGAACAAACACGGCAGGGGCAGGCGCGCAGGAGACGCCGCCGGCGTGGGCATCGTGGTCGTGGCCGTAATGGTAACTCGGCTCCTAGTTCTTAACAGGCCCGTTGTCGAGTAATTTAGAGGCGGAGTGTTATCCGTCTCAGTTCTGTAGGCGACCACGATAGGAGGGACTATGACGACATCGCTGCGCCGCCGTTTAAGCAGCCTTGCTGTCGCCATGTGTACTTTCGTCGCCGCCACCAGAATGGGTACCGGCATCGCAGCCAGCACCGATATCACTGCTGGGATGGATAATGCCGCAATTGCTGCCGCCGAGGTGGATAGCGCCGCTGGAGTTACTGGTGCCGGGCTTGCTGCTGCTGCATCGTCCTCGGTGGAGGATTCTGATCTAGTGGGTCTTAGCGATGTCCCGGACCCTACCCCGGATGCTTTACATATTTCCCTCACCTGGATAACACCTGACCGTATTGATGGCCAGTCGAAGAATTCTGTGACGGTTAGTGGCACTCTCACAAATGTTGGCAAGCTGCCCATTAGTGATATTGACGTGCGGCTCCAGCGGGGAGACTATGCTCCTTATGGTAATGCGTTGCGGCACACGCTTACTGAGGATCAGATTAACTATCCCACAACGCTGCCTTTCCACCATCTTGCCACCACCCTGAACCCGGGAGACAGTACCTCGTTTACCCTCACTGCCCGTATCCATGGTGGTGACGGCGACACGCTGAACATCAATGCCCCCGGTGTTTATCCGCTGCTGGTGAATGTGAATGGGCGGGTCAGTAATTCTGACAGTGCACGCCTGCATGATGCCCGCGTGCTCCTTCCTGTTCTTTCTCTCCCCGGTAGCGATAGGCAGGATCCCGCTACGGTGGCGTCCCGGCCCACCACTATCTTGTGGCCGCTTGCTCTTACGCCGCAGGAGGCCAGCTACTATAGCTTCAGTTCTATTGCTGTGCTTCGCAATGAGAATTTGGGGATTTCTCTGGGTGAGCATGGCCGTCTCCGTGCTCTGCTTGATGCGGCGGGATCATTGCTGAAAGACCATGCGTTAAACCATTCTGTGTGCTTCGCGATTGACCCAGATTTACTGCGCACTGTGGACCGTATGACGCGCCCCTATCGTGTTCTCAATACTCCCAATAATTGGCATGATGGAATGCACCGCGGCAAGCATACTAAAGACGCTCAATCGTGGATTGAGGATCTTCGTTCCCTCACCGCCAATAATTGCGTTATTGCGCTGCCGTGGAGTGGCGCCAGCTTGGCGACCACTACCCATCTTCTTCCCGATAAGCCCCACCAATTAATGGAGGATAGCCGCCGAGTTACCGCCTATTTCCTGCATAAACACTTAACTAGCCACGTTATTTGGCCGAATACGGGAACACTTACTCCCTACGATATTCCCGCTCTCGACCACTCGGAGCTTCTCCTGTCCTCCACTGCCCTCACGACCCACACAGATAAGGGCTTTGGGCAACTATTGCGCTACGACCACGCTCGTTACACTGTTACTCCCTACGACAGCACTCTTTCCACCGCTCTTGCCGCCACTGGACAGAACCCTGTTAATACTCCGTATAGTCCCAGTGACAGCCGCTATGTTCTTACCGCGGATAGTGCCACCGCCCGCATGCAAGACGCCACCGCTACCCTCTTGTGGAAAACCAGCGCCGCTCTCCGCCGCGAAAAACCCGCCCACAACACATATGCTGGCACTCCCCTCCTCATTGCTCCCCCACAACAATGGAGCGTTACCGGTGATGATCTTGCCACCTTCACCAGCACTCTCCGCTACCTTGCGCAGCACAATCTCATTACTGCCCAATCCCTCACAGACGCATTAGCACAAGCACACACAAAACCCATTCACGGCACCTTCACCACAAGCAGCCCCCTCACAGAGAGCAGCATGAGTGCCATCACCCAGGCCATTTCCCACATCCACCACTACCGCAACCTCTTTACGGACAAAAACGACAATAACTTCTACAAACGCACCCGCTATAACATCTACCGCGCCGCCACCACCCGCACCCTGGGTCTTGCCCCCACGCTTGTGGGCAACATTCCCCCCTCCCACAATCACCAATCGGATACAAAAACACGCCGCCACGGCGATAGCGACTCCGCCAACACCAGCGGCATTACCCTCAGAACCCCCGATGACCTCGCCTACCCCAAGGCCTACGCACGCAGCATTACCCTAGCCGCCCACGCTATCCGCAGCTCCGTCACCCTCATTAAACCGGGCAGTATCTACACACTGGCCTCCACCGACTCCGGACTAGTGCTGGTAGCGCGCAATGAGCTACCCGCGGACGTTACCGTCACCGTCCATACACGTGAACGCCTTACCGATGGGGACAAACCCGCTAACACTACGAAGGATCTCACGAAGCCACTGCGCGTCACTATCCCCGCCCAGTCGTCCCTGAACATTAACATTCCCGTCCACCTCCACTCTGGTAAATCGGTTCCTGTACGAGTGCAGCTTTTAAGCGCTGACCAGCAAGAACTTGGCACTACTGTGGATATGACGGTCCGCGTTAGCCACCTCACGCCGCTCCTCGGATTCCTCCTGACCGCCGCAGTGGTTATTCTGGCTGTTCTTATTGTGAAGCGTGTGCTCCCACTTATCCGCCGAGGCAACGGACAAGGAAGCACCCATGAGTAAAGAAACCGACCGCGCTATACGACGCGCCCAAGAACTTGAAGCCACCGGCGTAGCCAGCGAAGACAGCGACAGTGACGTCCTCCGCTCCACCGGCACCATGGCCATCGCCACACTCCTCAGCCGCATCACCGGCTTCATTAAATCCACCCTTCTGGGCGCCAGCCTCGGCGCCGCCGTCTTCTCCTCCTTCAACTCCGCTAATCAGCTCCCCAACCTCGTCACCGAGATTGTGCTGGGTGCTGTCCTCACCAGCCTGGTTGTTCCCGTCCTAGTACGCGCCGAAAAAGAGGACCCCGACCACGGCGCCTCCTTCATTCGCCGCCTTATCACCGTTTCCAGTGTGCTGCTGCTGGTGGTGACGGTTATCTGTGTGGCTGCCGCGCCGCTGCTCACCCGCTTGAGCCTGGACCCAGACGGCAAAGTGAACGTCTACCAGGCCACCAACTTCGCCTACCTGGTACTTCCGCAGATCTTCTTCTACGGTGTTTCCGCCCTGCTGATGGCCATCCTCAACACGAAGGGTGTGTTCAAACCGGGGGCCTGGGCGCCCGTGTGGAATAACATAGTCGTCCTTGTCTTCGTCACCCTCTACTGGGTGATTCCCGGCGGGCTCGCAGCCGACGATAACGGATCCCTCACCAATGGGCACATGCTGCTCCTAGGCTTAGGCGCCACCATTGGCGTAGTGGTGCAAGCCCTGGTGCTTATATCGCCCCTGCGCAAGATCGGCATTGACCTCCGCCCCGAATGGGGTATTGATAGCCGCATCAAGCAATTCGCCGGCATGGGTGTGGCCATCGTTGTCTACGTGGCTATCAGCCAGGCAGGCTACTTCATCACCAACCGCATCGCCTCCGTGGCCGACAATGCCGCCCCCGGCGTTTACTCGCAGGCGTGGCTACTGCTCCAAATGCCCTACGGCATTATTGGGGTGACGCTGCTCACCGCCATCATGCCGCGACTCTCCCGCAACGCCGCCGACAATAACACTGCGGGCGTGGTGCGGGACCTTACCGTCGCCACCAAACTCACCATGATCGGCATTCTCCCCATCGTGGTCTTCATGCTGGTGTTCGGCCCCGAGATCGGTGTGGCCCTCTACGCCTACGGGCACTTCTCCACCTCCGCCGCCACCGCCATCGGCCTCACCGTCTCCCTCTCCGCCTTCACCCTAATCCCCTACAGTATCGTGCTGCTGCACCTGCGGGTATTCTATGCGCGGGAAGAAGCCTGGACACCCACCTTCATCATTATCGCCATCACCGCCACGAAGATTATTCTTTCGTTCCTGGCTATCCACATGGCACCCAGCTCCGAATCTGTGGTGGTACTGCTTGGTGTCGCCAACGGCTGCTCCTTCATTGCCGGCGCCACTATTGGTGCCTACCTCCTGCGCAGTAGCATTGGCACACTGCAAACCCGTGATGTACTCCGCACCTGCCTCTGGGTATTGGGTGCCTCCATAGTGGCAGTGAGTATTGCCTTCGGAGTGGACCACATCCCCTTCATCCGCAACCTCTCCACCCAGCTGGGCTCCGCCGGCATGATTATCCGCGTCCTCATCGCCGGGCTGCTCCTTGTCACCATCACCATTGCCATCCTCTCCCGTAGTTCACTGCCCGAAATGGCCACAGTGGAGGGGGCATTATCTCGTCTGCCCGGCGCCTGCGGACGCTACTTCGCCGGCCGCGCCGCACAGCGCACAGCGCAGAACACCAACGTACAAAACACAGCGCAGAGCAATGCACAGCGCACAGCGCAGCATACAGTGCAGCGTGAGAGTGTGGACGCTGCTACCGCCCGTGAAACTAGCGTTGACGACGCCACGTATACTGACGCCACACAACACCAGCCGCAGCATCGTCCGCAGCATCTCCGTCATCCCTCCGGCTGGCGTTTCTTCCTCTGCTCTATTGTCAGTATTATTCTGGCAACGGCTATTGGGGCGGGCCTTTTCGCAGCTCTCCGTACTCCTCTGGACCATGTTGAGGATCTACACCACCGCAATGATGTTTCCTCTAGCACCACGAAAACTCCTTCCCCGCGCAAGCATTCATCTGTGACGGATACGTCCACAAAGCCGTCCACAAAGCCCAGTACGGAAGAGTCCCCCACTACCTCCGGGGCCCCGCATGATAATCCGGCGGCACCTGATTCCACTTCTCGCCACTCTGGGCGTCGTTCTCAGCAGAATGATTCCAGCACGCATTCGCATGGGTCTGGTCGTGCTGGGCACGGGTCTGGTTCACACGGTGGTCCGCGTGGGTCTGGACACGGGTCTGGTCATGGATCCGGGCATGGGTCCGGTTCACACAATTCTGACCAGCCAGATTCCGGCATACGCACCAAGATTGGTGACGATCTAAAAAATATTCACGACTATTTTTCTAAACAGTTAAGAAACTAGTTTACCTGCAGAAACACGGGTAAAAAGGGCGCGAAAAAGCCTTCTTCCACTCATGTAGCTCTCCCATGGGCATGGGGAGTTTTTTACAGTGGTTCGCAACAGGGTGCCCACTGCTCAGTACGGACTCTCCACCGCACTGCGTACCTCTACAGGACAACACCATGCCCAGCTCTGTCGATGAGCGCTACCTGCCAAACGACATATTTGTTACCCACCGCGATCTTTTCGATACCTTCGACGCACACACTGGTCTGTATCGAAGCATCGCCCGGCGTATCTGCGGTAACCCCCATGACGCCGAAGACGCCCTCCAAGACGCCTGTGTTAATCTGCTCTCCCGTAAACTCCCCCGGCGCGGCTCTAACCTTGTACAGTGGGTTGCCCGTGTTGTTACCAATGCCGCCATTGACCACCAGCGGAAACAATACCGTCACACCACTTCTGAGTTGAGTGAAGACTTCGATAAACCCGCCTCAGGCAGTAACGATTGGCCCCTCTGCGGCGGCTATAACTACAGCATGGAGCAAATGCTGAAGCAGCTCCCCCAGAGCAGCGGGAAGCTATCTTCCTTGTTGACGTTGCCGGATTCTCCCTGCAGGAAACCGCCGAGCTGGTCAACGCCCCATTGGGTACTATAAAAAGCCGCCGTAACCGGGCAAAAGCACACCTTATTATCACGGCTGCGCAGGAGGTAGCCGAGGACGTATCGGACGAAATCGAGGGAAGAGCAGATGGGATAGACACTGCCACTGTCACGTTGGCGAAAAGTGCCTAGTGCTTAGCGCCTAGTGCTTGTGGGAATATATGCGGCGGTATAGTCGTTCTACTAAAATAGTACGGGTAGGCTGCCATAATGCAGTAATGAATGCCCGCCGCTCACAGAAGGATAATCGTGGCTGAGAACACTCCCGACACCACCGCAGACGTCATTATCGTAGGCTCTGGTCCAGCTGGCTATACTGCCGCTATTTATGCAGCTCGCGCAGAGCTAAAACCTCTTGTCTTTGAAGGTTTTGCAGCAGGCGGTCTACTGATGAACACCACCGTCATTGAAAACTTCCCTGGCTTCCATGAGGGCATTGAAGGCCCCAAACTTATGGAGGAAATGCGCGCCCAAGCGGAGCATTTCGGCGCTGACCTCCGCATGGAGGAGGTTGACAAGATCAACCTCATTGGGGATGTGAAAACTGTTGAATCCCTTGGCGTTACCTATAGCGCCAAGACGATTATTCTGGCGATGGGCTCCACTCCCCGCTACTTGAACGTTCCCGGCGAGGAGGACTTCAAAGCCCGCGGTGTCAGCGCCTGCGCCACCTGCGACGGGTTCTTCTTCAAAGACAAGGACATTGCTGTGGTTGGCGGCGGTGACTCCGCCATGGAGGAGGCTACGTACCTTACCCGCTTCGCCCAATCCGTCACCCTTATTCACCGCCGCGATGAATTCCGCGCTAGCCCCATCATGGTTGAACGCGCTGAGGCTAACCCGAAGATTCACCTCCTTATGAATTCCGTCATTGCGGAGGTGCAGGGCGATACCACCCTTAATAATCTTCGTATTAAGAACACTGCTACTGGTGAGCTCAGCGATCTTCCTGTTGATGGTCTTTTTGTGGCTATTGGGCACGAGCCACAATCCCAGCTTGTGCGCGACCAGATCGCGGTGGATGCAAAAGGCTATGTGAAGGTTGAGGGTCGCACGTCTCACACTAGTATTGATGGTGTGTTCGCCTGTGGTGATCTTGTTGATAGCCACTATCAGCAGGCCATCACCGCTGCGGGAAGTGGGTGTGTGGCGGCACTTGACGCCCAATCCTGGCTTATTAACCATGCATCTATGTAAATATGTAGATACTGGTCAAGAGAGAACACTAGGAAAATAAAGACACGGAAACACTAAAGGACTCGCCCAACGTAGAAGGCATCACCGCTTAGAAAGCTTGTCCTGCAAGGTTTTGAATACAGATTACGTAAAGTTTTTCGCTAACGGTCATCATAAGGAGAAACTCATGTCCGCTAACACCATTACTGTTACCACCGCCAATTTCCGCTCTGTTGTAGCAGAATCCGAATTACCTGTGCTCGTAGACTTTTGGGCTTCTTGGTGCGGCCCCTGCCAGGCGGTAGGCCCCGTCATCGACCAGATTGCCGACGAGAATAAAGACACGCTTGTTGTCGCCAAGGTGAATGTGGACGAGCAGCAGACTCTTGCCCAAATGTTTAGCATTATGTCCATCCCCACCATGCTTGTTTTCAAAAATGGCAAGGTTGTGAAGACACTCACCGGCGCCCGCCCCAAGGCCGCTATCATGGCAGCCCTCAAGGACGTACTCTAACCTGCAGATTCTTTGTTTCTTCCCGGTAAAGAAAGCGATAAACTTTAGACATAGCGGCACGACCCTATAACTCGTGCCGCTATGTTGTGTGCTATCTACCAGAATCTTTTAAAATCGTACTGAGCTCTCTTGTCGAGCTTCCCCCGCGATTATTCTTTACGCTAGTTCAGGTGTCCAAGGAGACCTTCATGACAGACCCCCGTACACACTCCTCCATCGTTGAGGAAGTGCGTCAACAGCTCACAGAGCTCGGTTTTGTTGTGAACCCAGACGATGACCTCACCACCGCCATCTGCGCCTTCCAGCAGCAGCGTGGGCTAGTTGTCGATGGACAAATAGGCGCCATCACCCGCCGCGCACTCTCCGAAGCCAGCCACAAACTGGGCTGCCGCGTACTGAACTTCCTCCCCGGCAACCTCATGTTTGGTGACGACGTTGCCACCCTACAAGATTCCCTCCAAGAGCTAGGCTTCTACACATGCCGCATTGACGGCGTTTTCGGCCCCAATACGCACGTTGCCCTCATTAACTATCAGCGCGAATTTGGCCTTAGCGCAGATGGCATCTGCGGCCCGGCCACATTGCAGTCACTCAGTAGGCTCGGCCGGCGTATTACGGGAGGCTCCCCCTCTAACATCATTGAGCAGGAAATTGTGCGCTCTTCTGGCCCTAACCTGTATGGCAAGCGCATTGTCCTCAACCCGCATGTTTACAATGGGTCCACCCACTATGGGCATGTCCTCCCCGACACTATCGCCGAACTACACGATGAACTAGTGTGGGACATTGCGAACCGCATTGAAGGCCGCATGATGGCATTGGGTGTGGAAACATTCCTTACCCACCCGCGTGGGGGCGATATTTCCTCCGACAATGCCGCCCAGATGGCGAACCAGGTTGATGGGGACTTGATGATCACCATGGAGTGCGACGTCTACCCAAACGATCTGGCTAACGGCATGGCCACCTTCTTCTTCCGCAATAGCCGCGGCAAGGTGAGCGCAATAGGTAAGCTACTAGCCCAATTCGTGCAGCGCGAAGTGGTGGCCCGCACCGGTTTAACAGATTGCCGCTCCCATGGCCGCACATGGGACGTCCTACGGCTAACCCGCATGCCTTCTATCTGCGCCTCACTTGGCTACATCACCAACCCGCATAACCGTCAACTTCTTATGTCTGCTGACGGCCGCGATGCTATTGCTGAGGGCATTGTTGTGGCGGTAAAACGCCTCTACCTGATGAACGAGGACACCCTCTCCACCGGCGCTTTTACATTCGCCGAACTACTTGAAGTCGAGCGCAACTCTGCCCATTAAAGCTGCTCGCTGCGGCTGCTCGTTAAACCTGCGAGCTAAGCCTTCTTACTGCGCCTGCCTTGCTAACCTTACTTGCGCCTGCCCAGCCGATTATTCACTAAAACTGCCTGCTAGTGGGGATGACGGCGCCCCGTAGGTAATAAGCTCGATCATTCGGTCAACATAGCGCTGGTCAAGTGCCGCTTTTACAGACTTCTTCCATAGATTGCGCTTGTTGATATCCATGCGCCAACGCGATACCCGTGGATGCGGCACAATTTCTTTAAAACCGCAGGCGGACAAAACATCTTGAGTGGGGATACAGATATGGTCTAATGCGGATGTGGGGTCTGCATCCTGCGCATAGGATCCCGCATTGCCCAGTCTGCCGAAGGCTTCCACGGCTCGCACTCCCCTGTCTTGGAGATCCGCCACTGCCGCATTGATAAGTTTCACGTAATTCATAACGGAGCGGTAGTTGTCAACAATGTAGACATGGCTTAGGAGCATAGCATCGGGGTTGACGGGTCCGCTGGGGAGCAATTTGTGGCGGGGAATGTAGTTGGGGGCGCGTAGAGGACGGTTCCGACGGCACGTTCATCGGCAACAAGGACTTGCCCACAGACTCCCCATTCAAGGAGCACAGCGGATAGCCATGCTTCTTTTTCGAAGGAGTCATCATAGCCGCGTTCACAGTGGCCGGGTTCGCGATCTGTTTCCCAGAAGGCGCAGACGCGGGAATGGTGCGGGAGTTCTTCTACCATGGAGAGTTCTAGCGGCACGATATGTAAATCATCCACTTTTCTCTCCTTTTGGCCCGTTGGCCTATTTTGTCCTAACTTTTACCATTCGTCACAGTGACGAAACTACATGGACTGATTACACATGACTACATGCAACCAAATATCGCCATATTTTCACTATCCGCAACTATTTTAGAACTCATCCCTGCCCTGCGGAATATGAATCCCGATCCCATCCACAGTCACAGACACAGTCGCAGCCACAGTCCCATCCACGGTCGCATCTACAATCACGTTTTCGGTTTTATATCCGCATTCTTATACCAGGCGATGATAACGTGCGATTTATACCGTGTGATTTATACCGGCGCGATTAGTGACTGTCGCGGCTTGTGAGTAGATCAATAATGCGTTGGGCATCATCAGCGTCACCAAAATCAATGACGATACGTCCCTTCTTACGCCCCATTGAAACTTTCACTGTTGTATCGAGTGCGTCGGAAAGCCGCGTTGCACCGGCCTGCACAGTGGCGGGAATTTCTGCCTTAGGAGCGGGTTTCTTCTGTGTTTTTTTCCCACCGTTGTTAAGTAAGGTGACGGCTTCTTCCGTCTGTCGTACGGAGAGCCCTTCCGCTATGATCCGCGCGGCTAGTTCTTCCTGGTCAGCACTTCCAGTTTTTACCCCAAGGAGGGCACGTGCGTGCCCGGCAGAGAGGACACCAGCTGCTACTCTCCGCTGTACTGGTACGGGGAGTTTAAGAAGACGGATCATATTGGTAATGACGGGTCGTGACCTGCCTAGCTTGTCTGCTAGCTGCTCATGTGTCACGTTAAACTCGTCAAGTAACTGCTGGTAGGCAGCTGCTTCTTCAAGGGGATTGAGCTGGACGCGGTGAATATTTTCCAGGAGAGCATCACGTAGCATATCCGCGTCATCAGTTTGACGCACAATAGCAGGGATCGTCTCTAATCCAGCTCGTTGTGAGGCACGCCAGCGGCGTTCACCCATAATAATTTCGTAGGTTTTTGGCGCTATTTCCCTGACAACAATGGGCTGCAGTAGACCAAATTCTTTAATGGAGTGAACGAGCTCATTAAGTGCGTCCTCGTCAAAGACGGTACGCGGCTGCTTTTCATTGGGCCGTATAGAGTCAATAGGTATATCGCGATATACGGCTCCCACCGGACGATTTTTTGCTTTCTTAGCTGCGGTGGCGGCAGCGGTACGGCTCTTATTGGAGGACTTTTTACCGTTCTTCTTCTGGGATCCCGAACCCAAAATAATATCCGCGGCTGCGTCTCCCAAATGAGGAGTACTGGGGCGATCATCGGTAGGAATAAGTGCTGCTAATCCTCGCCCTAGTCCCCCATTGCGTTTATTACCCATTATCAGTCCACACTACTTTCTTCTGTACTGCTCTCTTCTGTACTACTTTTGCGCTCTAGCTTTATGCTCTAGCTTTGCTAACTATCGCGGTTATTCTGATTATCCTAATTAGCTTCACTAGCTTGGCTGCCTTGGTCTTTCTTAGTGCTACGAAGAATTATTTCTCGTGCTGCTTCTAAGTATGTTTTCGCACCTGTAGAACCCGGATCGAATTGAATAACAGTTTGTCCGAAGCCAGGAGCTTCGGAGACTTTTACAGACCTAGGAATGATTGTTTCAAGAACAATATCTCCGAAGTGATTACGTACCTCGTTTGCAACCTGGTCAGCTAGTTTCGTTCGTCCGTCAAACATCGTGAGCAGAATTGTCGATAGATGCAGATTCTTATTGAGGTGCATCTGAATGAGGTTGATGTTGTTAAGAAGCTGCCCCACACCTTCCAGCGCATAGTATTCGCACTGGATAGGTAGCAAAATTTCATCTGCGGCAACCATGGCGTTAATGGTGAGAAGTCCCAGCGATGGCGGACAGTCAATGAAGACAAAATCTATACCGAGCTCGTCAAGGTAGGAATCATCGAGTGCATCTTTTAGCCGCTTTTCACGTGCTACCATGCTCACTAATTCAATCTCTGATCCCGCAAGATCAATTGTTGCGGGTACAACAAAGACCCCTTCCCCAGCGGTTGATTTTTGTATGCATTCTTCAAGAGTGCATTCACCTAAAAGGAGTTCGTAGCTAGATGGGGTACCAGAGCGGTGTTCAGCGCCAAGGGCGGTTGAAGCGTTCCCCTGCGGATCGAGATCAACAACAAGGACATGCATCCCGTATAGAGCCAGAGCCGCGGCAAGATTAACAGCTGTAGTGGTTTTACCAACGCCACCTTTTTGGTTAGCCACGGAAAACATTCGTCGCGAGGGCGGCTTTGGTAGTTCTTCAAGACCCGTACGGTGAATAATTCGCGATGCTCGTTCAGCTGCTTCCGCAATTGGAGTATCGAAATAACTACTCATTTTTGCAATAATCCTCAGCTTGTTTCACGTGAAACTGTTTGCTTATATTCTCTCATGCTTAGCGCAACTTAGAAACATCGGCGGCATCTCATATATCCTCGTACTACCGCTTTTCTTGTTATCGCTGTTTCACGTGAAACTTATCTGTAGCGACATACTCTAGAAAACTAGATGTCGATAAAACCATTAAAAGTGTCAGCGATACATAAGTCACTCTATAGTGTGATGGCACCATAGCGCATCTGCTGGTGTGCATTTAATCTTGTTATGTTTCACGGGAAACAATTGCTCACATAACACGAAGCGTCAAAGTGATTCACTCCTACTGCCTAGTGTTAGCTCAAAAAGCACCAACGCCAACTTCTAAAAGTAGTCTTTAAAACAACAGTAAAGACGGAAGAGGACGATAGAGCTAGAGACAGTTTCTATTAATAATAGCTACTCGCAGTAGATCATTCTCGATAGACCAGTCTCAACAGAACTATAGAGTACCGCAGAATGCTTGTCCGTAATTTACCGAGCATAGGTGCTCGCCTTATACACAGTATTAAATATGGATAGCTCTAATGACGTATGTATCGTCAACTCCCCCATCGCGGTGAAGCTGCACAACTTCTTCATTTCGCCATCCCGCTATGCCAACAGCATTGGCATCGCGTTCAATCTCTTCTGCAGCACTAGAACCTTTCAACGCCACAAGATAAGAACCTTTATCGGCAAACGGGGCTGACCACTTCGCCAGTTTAGCCAACGGTGCAACTGCACGAGACGTTATGAAATCAACCTTGCCCACTTTTTGTTGGACAGTCTTTTCTTCAGCACGTCCGCGAATAACAGTGACATTCTCAAGGCCCAATTTTTCTACTGCCTCATTAAGGAAGGTAACACGACGCAGAAGAGGTTCAATAAGGAACACCTCTAGGTCCGGCCGAGCAATAGCAACAGGGATGCCGGGTAATCCTGCCCCGGAGCCAATATCTGCAACCGTTGAATTTTCCAGCAGAATATCGCACAACAATGCTGAGTTAAGAATATGCCTATTCCAAATACGATCAGCTTCACGTGGACCGATAAGGCCGCGCTCAATACCGTCCGTACATAGTAGCTTCGCATATTCCTCAGCTAGAGGGGATCTGCTGCCAAACATATCTGAAACAACGGGTGATGATGATGTCACTCAAACTCCTGAAAAGAAGAATTAGCACAACGACGTGTGAGAGAAGTGCGAAAAGAAGAATCACTTTTGCGGACACTTCTCAACCTATTTCACCGTACCTGCCATAGTGTGCTGAAACAATGAAAATGTCAGTATCGGGGAAAGTTATCCACAGAAAAAATAATAAATGTTTCATTTCCTCATATTTGTCTCTATTGAGCTAGAAAACCGGCAAATATATACGTTTCACGTGGAACAAAATACTTTAACCTGCGGAAATAGAATTACACAGATGTTATTCACACTGTGGATAACTTTTCTCTTATTCCATAGTCAGCGAGCTCCGTACCCCATCTGTATGGCACCATTAATGAACACCCCACCCACCCCGTCAATAAACTCCCCTACCCCATTGCCTCCTTGTTCCCTACCCTGTTCCCTACCCTTATCTCCGAAGAAAACACAAAAGGCAAAAGGATAAAACAGAGGACACATGGGCTCACACCACAGAAGACACAACACAAAAGACAAACGGCACAGAACATAAAAACTGCACCGTATAATAAACTGCATAAATAAACCGCATAAATAAAAGGTGAGCCGAGCAATATACCCGGCTCACCCTAAATGCTATGTAGTAGCTACCTAGCAGTATTACGTGAAGTGTTTTTATACAAGCACTTCACAAGCACTTCACACGAAATGCTTTCATGCGAAATATTTAGTTGTCGTTCTCTTCTGCGTCGTTGTCCGTGTAGTCATCGTCAGGAAGAAGAACGACGTGGCGGTTCTTGCCTTCACCAGTGGACTCGGTAACAACCCCATCAATCTCAGCAATGGCGTCATGGACAACTTTGCGTTCGAAGGGGCTCATTGGCTCTAGCTCAACCGGTGCCCCAGTTTCTTCAACACGCCGTGCTCCTTCTTGAGCTAGCCCGCGGAGGGTATCGCGACGGTTGGCACGCCAGCGCGCAATGTCGAGCATAAGGCGGGAACGTTCGCCGGATACTTCCTGTACGGCTAGGCGAGTAAGCGTCTGAATTGCTTCAAGTACTTGCCCATCGCGGCCGACAAGCATATCGAGGCTGTCGCCGCCGTCAATGCTAACGGAGGCGCGGTCGCCTTCTACATCAAGGTCAATATCGCCATCAAAGTCGATAATGTCGAGGAACTGCTCCAAGTAGTCGGCAGCAATCTCACCTTCATCAATGAGCTTCTGTTGCTTACTCATGTGTTGTCCTTTTGAGTCATCCAGCGTTCCACTGAGTGTATTTAGTGTGTGCTGAGTGTATGTGTATGGGTTGGGGGTCTTTAGGGTTACGGTTTTTGGTTACCGCTTCTTCTTTTTCTTGCCTTTGCGGTTTTTGGCTTGCTGCCGGGCGCGTTGTGCATTCCTGCGTCGCTCCGCCGCACTTAGCGCTTTACCGCTACCGTCAGCGGCACTATTCGCGGCATTGTTAGCATCCGCGGCACCACTAGCCGCACCGTCTGCAGCACTGTTAGTAGCCTTGGCAGTACTGTTGGTGTCCTCGTCATCGGACTGCGTTACAACAACAGCTTTACCGTGCTTATCCCGCTTGGGTTTTACACCGGGGCGTGGAGCGTTTGCGGCGCGGGCAGCATCGAGCTTTTCTTTCGCCTCACGCTTTTCCTCATCCATCTTCTTAAAGAGGAAGTATTGCTGGCAGCCTGTCCATATATTGTTGGTCAGCATGTAGGTAAGGAGGCCTACGTGCCACATAACGCCGGTGCCCAGAATCATGATGGGGAAGAACCACAGCATCATCTTGTTCATGACGTTAGCCTGTGGGTTGGCGGCGGCAGCGGAGGTCTGCCGGTTGATCGACATACGGGCGTTCATGTGCGTGGCCACAGCAGAAATAAGCAGCATGGGAATAGTGACGCACAAAATGGCGACGAAGAGACTGTGCTCATCCTGCGGGTGGTAGGTTCCTACCGGATAGAACGCTGCGTATTGTTCCTTCGGCTGGGAAATGTAGCCGGAGAGGGGGGCGCCGAAAAGGCGGGCGTCCAGGAAGGATCGTACTTCATCGGGTTTGAAGTAGTAGTTACCGGAGTTACGCGTTTGGGCGACGGTGTAGCCGAGGCCTCCGGAGGACTTCCCCATCTTGTTGAACACGCGGAGCACGTGGAACAGGCCAATGAAGACGGGGATCTGAATGAGCATGGGGAGGCAGCCCATGGCCATATTGACGCCGTTTTCTTTTTGCAGCTTGGACATTTCCAGGGACATTCGCTGCCGGTCGTTGGCGTACTTTTTTTGGATGGCCTTAATTTGTGGCTGCAGTTCGGACATCTTCTGGCTTGTTCGTACCTGCTTCACCATGGGGTAAAGGAGGATAAGGCGAACTGTTACCGTTAGGAAGATGATGGCCAGTGCCCAGGCTGCGCCGGACGCGTTGGGGTTAGTGTCGACGGGAAGGTTGCATACTCCCAGTAGCCATGCGAAGGCTTTATGCCAAACCCACAAAATCCAGGAGATTGGATAGTAGATAAAGTTCAACACTACGGCTAATTCTCCTCAGTTGGGGTGTGTGTTGTGGTGTGTGATGCACCGTGGCGGGGTGTGTTGTGGTGGCGGGGTGGTGGGACGGGATCGTATCCGCCGGGGTGCCAGGGCGCACATTTAAGAATTCGGATTGTTGATAGCCAAAGTCCGCGGAAAAATCCGTGAACTTGGAGTGCTTCCAGTGCGTATGCGGAGCATGTGGGCTGGAATCGGCAGGTGGGGACGGGCTTCAGTGGGCTAATAGCGGTGCGGTAAAAATACACTGCTTCAATAAGGAGAAGGCTTGCCCAATCACGAGGGTTTTTCCAGGAGCGGTGACGAAACTCGTAGTCGCTGTGGATTGCCCCAGGTCGGCTCGCAGAATTCGGTGAGTGGTCGTCACACATACGTTTTAGCCTTTTGCTGGTGGCTCAGGTGGTTGGGGTGCACGCAGGGCTGGTTTTGTAGCGAGACGTCGGAAGGCTTCCGTTAACCATTTTTCTAGGCAGGCGGAGGGCACAAATTGGGATCCGGGAAGAGCCCGAATAACGATGTCTACGTTGTTGGGTATAGTCGGGAGTAATTCTCGGCAGGTATGCCGGAGCCGTCGGGACAGTTGATGTCGTGCAACTGCATTCCCGACGGCTTTACTGACGATTAATCCAACACGTGGAGGGTTTTCCGACGTAGCACTATGAGGATGGGAACCGGTGACGGATGCCGCTAGTTCCTTATCGTTGTCCTGTCGTGCGGCGTACACCACTACGTGACCGCAGGTCACTTTCACTCCTGTGCGAACTACTCGACGAAAGTCTGAGCTCCGATGGAGACGATTCTCCTGTGAAAGCATGTATGCCGCGTCGCTTAAACTTAAGCGGACAGGGAAGCGCGACCCTTAGCGCGACGGCTGGAAATAACGTTACGTCCAGCGCGAGTACGCATGCGGGCACGGAAGCCATGTACACGAGCGCGACGACGGTTGTTCGGTTGGAAGGTCCGCTTGCCCTTGGCCACGGTCACCACTCCTCTAATAGTCATGCACTATTCAGTGCGGGTTTCAGCTAAAGATTCCGCCTAACGTTTCCGGCTGGTACTTCATCCACACTGTTACGGACGTAACCGTAAAACGTGGAGTACAAAAGGTGGCCGCGTACTGTCCCACTATCTATCTCATATCTATCTCACCATGTAACTCACAGTGTGATTACACAACATGCGTGGAGACACTACGCGCGTATGCGGAATGACTTTACAAGACTACTAGGTTCACGTGGGACAAATCAAAAAGGATTAAGCCTAGCGGAATAATGGGTAAAGATCGAGAGGGGAAAGCGACAAAAAATGATTGTCCGTCGATTCTGTGCCGCTTCTGTGTCGATCCCTCAACGATCTCTCAAGCCATGGTTGAGACTTACGTTTTCTAAATGCCCAGCTTACAAGCGTGTAATTCGTTTTTTCCGCAAAATTCTGGAAAAACAGAAAACTTTGCCGAGGGGAGACCTGCAGGTTTTCTGAAATGTGTAATTAGTGGACCAAATATATTGCTTTTGCCTAGAGGAGATAGCTAAGGTTTCAATTCGTGTCCCTGCGAAAGGAACGCTACCGCGAGGCCGTCTGTAAATGGTCGTTTCGCGCATACGATCCTTGCCAGAGGACTATCTACACTGTGGATAACGCATGTGGATAACTTTGTCGTACCCTGATAGCCTTCTGGTAATCGCAGGTTCGCCAAAGCGATATAAATTAACGTTGCCTGGTAATTCAGCTGGGTAACCCAACTGAGTAACTTAACTGGATAGCCCAATCTAGTAACTTAACCGCGATCGATAGTGTGAATGTGGAGGATATGGTGACGCAAACCCCAGACCTCCACCATATTTGGGGAAAAGTTCTTGAAGAACTAGAAACTGCGTCCGCTAACCCTTACTCCCCCACCCCCAGTCTCTCCCCACAGCAACGCGCGTGGCTGAGACTTATTGAACCCATCCAGTACACCAATGGTTTCGCCCTGCTATCAGCACCTAATACTTTTGCGAAAGAAGCCATTGAACGCACTCTTCACAATCCCATCACGGCTGCTTTGGAAGAATTACTGGGTGAAGAAGTAACACTGGCTATCAAAGTTATCGACAAAAACCCAGAAGATTCGTATGAGCATGAGGACTCGCATTCGTTCCTTCGAAAAGCTCTTGACGCAGATCCCCTATCTGGCCCGTGGCCACGCCCACCTGTGATCTCGCGAGATCGCGATCTTCCTGAAGATTTCCCCGAGGATCTTCCCACCTATCACCCAGATTTAGACTATTCAGAAAATGCAGCTACCACTGATGGTTCTGCTGCTGCACCTGTGTCTACTACTTCCGATACACACTCCACGGCTGCTTCCACTACTGGCACACAGTCCAATGGTGACGCACAGAGTGATGATAGGCAGAGTAGTGGCGGGCAGTATGAGGAGACGCAAAAGCCTCCGTCACCCACCGCAAGTGTTAGCCCCCAGGCTGTTCCGGCCCCAACATTGAACCCGCGCTACACTTTTGACAATTATGTTGTGGGGGATTCCAACCGTTTCGCCACCGCGGCCGCGTGGGCAATTTCAGAGCAACCCGCCCACGCCTATAACCCGCTTTTCATTTGGGGCGGTTCAGGTTTAGGGAAAACACATCTTCTTCACGCTATTGGCCATTACACGCGCCAACTATTCCCACAGTTGAAGGTGCATTACGTCTCCACCGAGGAATTCACGAACGATTTCATTAACTCGCTGCGTGATGACCGCAAGGAGAAGTTTAAAAAGCGTTACCGCGATTGCGATTTGCTCCTCGTTGACGATATTCAATTCCTTGAAGGTAAGGAAGGTATCCAGGAGGAGTTCTTCTACACATTTGAGGCGCTACACAATTCCAATAAACAGATTGTTATTAGCTCCGACCGTCCCCCCGCATCACTTTCTACACTGGAAGACCGCCTGCGGACACGCTTCGAGTGGGGTCTTATTACCGATATTCAAGCCCCCGACCTGGAGACTCGTACCGCTATTTTGCGGAAGAAAGCCCAGGTCGAGAATCTTCAAGTGCCTAGTGAGGTTCTTGAACTTATCGCCTCGCGTATCGATAGGAACATTCGTGAGCTAGAAGGCGCTCTTATTCGTGTGACGGCATTCGCCTCACTTAATAAGCAGGATTTAACGCCCGAACTGGCTCAAATAGTTCTTCGTGACCTTGTTCCCGCAGATAAACAGGTTGAGGTTACCGCCGCAACTATTATGACTGTTCTCGCGGAAGCCTACTCCACCAGTGTGGAGGAATTGTGTGGGCCATCTAAGACTCGCCCACTAGCAACTGCTCGGCAGATTGCCATGTACTTGTGTCGCGAGTTAACAGAAATGTCCCTCCCTAAGATAGGTGCCACGTTTGGTGGGCGTGACCATACAACAGTGATGTATGCGGAACGTAAAATCTCTAAGCAGATTAAAGACGATAGGGATCTTTTTACCCAGGTGCAGCAGCTTACCTCGGAGATTAAAAAGCGAGCTGAGCTAGAACACTAATAACGGTATTCTCGTTACCTACTTCATTTTATGGACTGCTCTGTCTATTATGAGCTGCTATGACGTACCAGTTAGCTTGTTACTTAGCCTGATAGTTATTCACAGGCCTGGCTATTTCGGTGGATTTTCGGCAAAAAAGGCAACAAATTTCTCTGTTACCACGATTTTTATTCTCACTAAGTAAAGTTTCTATAAATTTTTTTCGACAAAAATATGGGGTGAACTGCACAAATATTTGTCCCCAATAAGCAGGTGACACCTGTGGATAACTATCCACAAATCTGGGGGTGAAACGTGGATAAGTTGCCGATACATGTGAATACTTCTCCGAATTATCCACAGGAGGACAAAGTTATCCACATTTCATTAACAATTTCCCCAGAACAATTCACAGCGTGAAATCATGGTTCAACTGCACAAAATCCCAATCATCCACATCTTCCACAACCCCTATTACTAAAACTACAAATTTAAAGAAAAGAAATATAGAAATAGAGCCCGTGCATAACCGTCATGAAAAATCTGTAATTCCCACAATGCTTGGTACAAATCTCGCCATTTCTCGCTATTTCCCGGGTGAGAAACTTTGCTAAACCAGCTAACCTAAACAACAGAAAGTTGTGACTAGAAGGAGACCCATACCCTCATGGAACTCACCGATATGAATTTCCGGGTAGACCACAGCGATTTCGCTGACGCCGTAGCATGGGTAGCCCACAATATTCCCAGCCACCCACTAGAACCGATCCTTGCTGGTGTTCTTCTTACCGCTAACGACGAGGGACTCACCATCAACGGATTCGACTACGAAATCTCCACCGAAGTCACCATCCCCGCAGAAGTCGTTGATAACGGCAGCGTCGTTGTATCCGGCAAACTTCTCGCCGACATCACCCGCTCCCTGCCCAAAGACACTGCAACTGTTAATGTTGACGGCGCAAAACTCCACATTTCCTGCGGAAACGCCAGATTTACTCTCCCCACTATGCCCGTGGAGGACTACCCCAACCTCCCCAACCTCCCCACAAAAACCGGCAGCATCCCCGTTGATGTTTTCGTTGACGCCGTCAAACAAGTTGCTATTGCCGCAGGTAAAGACGATTCCATCCCCATGCTCACCGGCATACGCATGGAAATTAACGACGTCACCGTCACCCTTGCCGCCACCGACCGCTTCCGCCTCGCAGTCCGCACATTTGAGTGGGATCCCTTTGCACAATTCAGTGATTCCGCCGTCCTCATCCCCTCTAAGATGCTGTCCGAAACAGCGAAAACATTCGCAGCCACCTCCACTGCACCAGTGGAACTAGCACTTGGCGGCACTGATGAAGAACTTGGCGGAGAAGGACTCCTCGGCATCGTGGGCGAAAATCGTCGCACCACCACTCGCCTTCTCGATGCGCAATTCCCACCATTCCGCACACTGTTACCACAGTCACATACCGCTATCGCCACCATGGACATTGCGCCTTTAGCAGCATCTATTAAGCGCGTTTCACTTATGTCGGACCGCGGCGCCCAAGTTCGCCTTGCCTTTGCAAATGGCGAAGTTGTTCTTACCGCCGGCGGTGATGATTCCGGCGAAGCCGAAGAAACCCTCCCCGTCCGCTACTGGGGCGAGCCAATGACCATCGCCTTCAACCCCTCCTACGTGCTGGATGGACTCTCCGTCATTGAAGACACCACCGTCACATTCGGATTTACCAACCCGAACCGGCCCGCCATCATCATTCCCGGCATTACTGAAGAACCCGACACTAATAATGACGGCGAATACATCTCCCCCGACACGGACTACACCTACCTCCTGATGCCCGTCCGCCTCCCCGGATAGACAGTAGAAAGCGCACTTGTGTTTCTACGCCACTGCGAACTACACAATTTCCGTTCCTGGGATAACCTCACACTGGATCTTCAGCCCGGTATCACTGTTTTTGTGGGAGCAAACGGCCAAGGAAAAACAAACTTTTTAGAGGGCATCAACTACCTGGCCACTTTGGGATCCCACCGAGTTTCTGGAGATAGTCCCCTTATTCAAGACGGTAAAGACTCCGCCCAACTAGCTGCCACCGCAGTTCATAACCATCGGGAACTAACCGTCGCCATAGAAATTAATAGTGGCAAAAGTAACCAGGCCACTATTAACACCGCCCCGTGCCGGTCACGCGAAATTGTGGGAATTTTAAGCACAGTTCTCTTCGCCCCAGAAGACCTTGGCCTTGTTCGTGGCGAACCCGCTGGCAGACGCGCCTATATGGATACTCTTCTAGTGCAGCGACGTCCCCGGCTGCGTGGCGTTATTAGTGACTACGACAAAATTGTGCGGCAACGTAACGCACTACTAAAAAGTGCCTCATTGTCCCTGCGGCACGGCTACCATACTGCCGCCGGTGCTAGTGCGTTGGGCACGCTTGATGCATGGGATGCCCAACTTGCCCATGTTGGGGCGCAACTTTTGGCCGCCCGCCTCGATCTTCTCCACAAGATTGCCCCGCTCGTTGCGAATAATTATGTGGCGCTTGCCCCACACTCGCGTCCCGTACAACTGTGCTACAGTTCCATTCCTCAACTTATGGTGAATGATTGCGCCACTACTCCTCCACTGGATACAGACTATTTAGAGGCGGCACTCTTGGTAGGATTGGCGGATAAACGCGAGCGAGAAATTGACCGCGGTGTCACTCTGGCCGGGCCACACCGCGATGACCTTACTCTTCTGTTGGGAACGCAGCCGGCGAAAGGGTTTGCAAGCCACGGTGAATCGTGGAGCCTTGCCTTAGCTTTACGCTTAGCCGCCTATGATCTTCTGACATCCGAAGGGACAGAACCTATTCTGCTACTTGATGATGTGTTTGCAGAGTTGGATCATTTCCGCCGCGCAGCTCTTGCTACCGTTGCCAGTAAAGCCGAGCAAACTCTTATCACGGCGGCAGTGGGGGAAGATCTGCCCGACGAATTGCATGTTACCGCCACGCATACTGTGAGCACCGCGGGGGAGGCGAACCAGCGTATTTCACTGCTTGATGGTGTTCTTACTGATGATCCCAGTGTTAACGAACCCGCCCCCGGGGGAATCGCTGGCCGCTATAACCCCGGTGCCCCTGATACAGTTGGCTTCTCTAACACGGGTGTTCCCGATATGTGCGGCATTGACACTTCCGATACTGACAGTACCGGCAATATGCATGATGATCGTGATGAAGTAAATGGTGAAACACGGAAGGAGGACAGCAAATGAGCCCACAGGGAAAGCAGGAAGCGCAGGGACCACAAAACTCGCAGAGCTCAGATGAGGGTTTCACGTCAGATGTTGTCCACCGTACTCTCGCTGCTGCTTTAGATGCCGCCCGCGCAACTGGTAAAAATGTGGGGCGGGGACGCGCCAGCCGCAATCCTTACACTTCCCGCAATTCCCCCAATTCCTATAGTTCTGCTAATTCTGCTAGTTCCTCCCAGTCCTATGGGGGTAACGGGCCGCGTGGTGAACAACACCACCGTGGAGCAGGGAAGGCCAGTACTGGCCGACGTCGCCGCTACAGTTGGACTAGTAGTGGACCCGATAAGTGGGATCCGCAGCTTCTCACTGCACTTGTTGCCGACACAATACAAAAACATGGCTGGCAGCATGAGGTTATAGGGGGGCGAATTATCCATAATTGGCCCGAAATTATGGGGGAAGAAATTGCTTCCCATTCCCATGTAGAGAAGCTCGATGAGGATGGAGTCCTCTACATCCGCACTGATACCACTGCGTGGGCAACGCAATTGCGGCTTCTCCAGCCTAATATTTTGGCTGAGCTTGGTAAGAAGTATGGGAAAACAGTGCGTATGCTGCGAATTTTGGGTCCTGCTCAGCCTAGTTGGCGGAAGGGACCGCGGCATGTGAAGGGTCGTGGGCCGCGCGATACGTACGGATAATTCATGCGTATGTATATATACCCTTACTAAAAAACGTTTTAAACGCGATTTGCGGAAAAAATTTTTATCGTTGGGCTCCTACACGTCAGTAGGTCCTAAAAGCGTCGTTTTGCCACTGAGGGCGTAGAATAGAGAAGTAAGGATGTTCGAAACGAACACACGCTAGTATTCACGTCAGTGAAATAAGGAGTGCGACACTCTGTGGCTCCCTCTCAGAATAAGAAGAAAAACGAGTATGGTGCCGATTCCATTACCATCCTCGAAGGCCTTGAAGCTGTCCGCCTACGTCCCGGTATGTACATTGGTTCCACCGGCGAACGCGGTCTTCACCACCTCGTCTGGGAAGTTGTAGATAACTCTGTTGACGAAGCCATGGCCGGCTACTGCGACGAAGTTAACGTCACCATCATGGAAGATGGTGGAGTTGAAGTACGAGATAACGGTCGCGGTATTCCTGTTGAAATGCATGCCTCTGGTTCCCCTACCGTGCAGGTTGTTATGACGCAGTTGCACGCCGGCGGTAAATTCGACTCCTCCAACTATGCTGTTTCCGGTGGTCTGCACGGTGTCGGTATCTCCGTTGTGAATGCGCTTTCTACTCGTGTGGAAGCCGAAATTTGGCGTGACGGCCACCACTGGATCCAAAACTTCAACAACGCTATTCCGGAAGACCTTGTTGATGACGGCCCCGCTGAAGGCCGTGGCACCACTATCCGCTTCTGGGCTGATCCGGATATTTTTGAAACCACGGAATACAAGTTCGACATTATTGCCCGCCGTCTCCAGGAAATGGCCTTCCTCAATAAGGGCCTCACCATCACCCTGGAAGACCAGCGTGTTACGCGGGAAGAAGCCGAGATTGACGCCGAGGCAGAGTCAGGTGATTCTGAACTTGCTGTTGCTGCCAAGAGTGCCGACGACGCTAAGGCCGCCGCCACACAGAAGGCCGCCCGTCGCCGTAAATACCACTACCCCAATGGTTTACGGGACTATGTTGAGTCCATCAACAAGACCAAGCAGGCTCTCCACCCCAGCATTATCGCTTTTGACGCCAAAGGTGAAGGCCACGAAGTAGAAATCGCTATGCAGTGGAATAACGGCTATAGCGAATCTGTCCACACGTTCGCTAACACCATCAACACCATTGAGGGTGGTACGCACGAGGAGGGCTTCCGCTCCGCTCTTACCTCTCTGGTGAATAAGTACGCGCGCGACAAGAAACTCATTAAGGATAAGGACCCCAACCTTACCGGTGACGATATTCGCGAAGGCCTGGCCGCCGTCATTTCTGTGCGTGTCTCCGACCCCCAGTTTGAGGGTCAGACAAAAACCAAACTGGGTAACACTGAAATTCGCTCCTTCGTGCAGAAGGAATGCAATGAGCACCTGGGCCACTGGCTAGAAGCCAACCCCACGGAGGCGAAGGCCATTATTAATAAGGCGGCCTCCTCCGCCCACGCCCGCATTGCTGCCCGTAAGGCCCGCGAGTTGGTGCGCCGCAAGTCCGCCACCGACCTCGGTGGTCTGCCTGGTAAGCTGGCTGACTGCCGTTCCAAGGATCCGGCCGAGTGCGAAATCTACATTGTGGAGGGCGACTCCGCAGGTGGCTCCGCCAAATCCGGCCGCGATAACTACAACCAGGCCATTCTGCCGTTGCGCGGCAAGATCCTCAACGTGGAGAAGGCCCGCATTGACCGCGTCCTCAAAAACGCTGAGGTGCAAGCCATTATCACCGCACTGGGGACTGGTATTCACGATGAATTCGACATCACCAAGCTGCGCTACAACAAGATCGTCATCATGGCAGATGCTGACGTTGACGGCCAGCACATTGCCACCCTGCTGCTCACCCTCCTCTTCCGCTTCATGCGGCCACTAGTGGAGGAAGGCCACGTGTATCTTGCCCAGCCGCCACTGTACAAACTGAAGTGGGGCAAGGGTGAACCCGGCTACGCCTACTCCGACCGCGAACGCGACACCCTCCTCAAGGAAGGCCTCGACGCAGGCCGCAAGATTAACACAGATGACGGCATCCAGCGCTACAAGGGTCTTGGCGAAATGAACGACCAGGAACTGTGGGAAACCACCATGGATCCCACCACCCGCACCCTCCGCCAGGTCACTCTTGACGATGCCGCCGCAGCTGACGAAACCTTCTCCATTCTGATGGGTGAGGACGTTACTGCCCGCCGCAACTTTATTACCCGGAACGCCAAAGACGTGCGCTTCCTGGACATCTAGTAGCACACGTAAAGAGGAATAATGTCCGACAACACTACTTTGCCGCCCGACGAGGTTGAATACGACCGCGTTATCCCGATTGACCTTAACCAGGAGATGCAGAACTCCTACATCGACTACGCCATGAGCGTTATCGTTGGCCGTGCTCTGCCCGAAGTTCGCGACGGTATGAAACCCGTGCAGCGCCGTATCCTGTACGCCATGTTCGACAGCGGCTTCCTGCATAACCGCAGTTATGTGAAGTCCGCCCGCTCGGTCGCTGAAACCATGGGTCACTACCACCCGCACGGCGACTCCGCCATCTACGACACCTTGGTGCGTATGGCGCAGCCGTGGACCATGCGCTACCCGCTGGTGGATGGCCAGGGTAACTTCGGCTCCGCCGGTAACGACCCCGCCGCCGCCATGCGTTACACCGAAGCCAGGCTCACCAGTTTGGCCGAGGAAATGCTGCGCGATATCCGCGAGGACGTCGTCGACTTCCAACCCAACTACGACGGCAAAACCAACGAGCCTGTGGTTCTTCCGTCCCGCGTCCCACAGCTATTAATGAACGGCTCCAACGGTATTGCCGTTGGTATGGCTACTAACATTCCGCCCCACAACCTGGGCGAGGTAGCGGAAGCTATCTACTGGTGCCTGGATAATCCGGATGCGGATGAGGAATCCACCCTGGCGGCCGTCATGGAACGCATTAAGGGACCCGACTTCCCCACCGCCGGCCTTATCGTGGGTGACCAGGGCATTAAGGACGCCTACACCACCGGCCGCGGCTCTATCCGCATGCGTGGCAAGACCTCCATTGAGGAGGAGGGAAAACGCACGGTTATCGTCATCACCGAACTGCCCTACCAGGTGAACCCCGATAATCTTGTGTCCTCCATTGCCCAGCAGGTTTCCGACGGGCGCATCAGTGGCATCGCCAACATTGAGGACCAAACCTCCTCCCGCGTGGGCATGCGCATTGTTGTCACGTTGAAACGCGACGCCGTAGCCAAGGTGGTTCTTAACAACCTCTACAAGCATTCGGCGCTGCAGACCAGCTTCGGCGCTAACATGCTCTCCATTGTGGACGGCGTGCCCCGTACTCTCCGCATTGACCAGCTGGTTCGCATCTATGTGCAGCACCAGTTGGAAGTTATTGTGCGCCGCACCACGTTCCGCCTGCGTAAGAAGGAGGAGCGCGCCCATATTCTGCGTGGCTTGAAGAAAGCCATCGACATGCTGGACGAAACCATCGCCTTGATTCGCCGCTCCCCCAGCGCCGACGAAGCCCGCGTGGGGTTGATGGACCTCCTCGACATTGACGAAGCCCAGGCCAACGCCATTCTGGAAATGCAGCTGCGCCGCTTGGCCGCCCTGGAATTGCAGAAGATTCTGGACGAGTTAGAGCAGATTGAAATCGACATTGCGGATTTGAAGGATGTGCTCGCTAAGCCGGAACGCCAGCGCGCCATCGTCAAGGAAGAACTGTCCGAAATCGTCCGCAAGTACGGTGACGAGCGCCGCACCCGCATCATTCCAGCCGATGGGGAAATCTCCGACGAGGACCTCATTCCGGAAGAAGACGTGGTTGTTACCATCACCGAAACCGGCTACGCGAAGCGTACTAAGACGGACCTGTACCGCTCCCAGAAACGCGGCGGTAAGGGCGTAAAGGGTGCCACCTTGAAGCAGGATGAGATTGTGAAGCACTTCTTTGTGTGCTCCACCCACGACACCATCCTCTTCTTCACCACGAAGGGTCGCGTCTACCGGTTGAAGGCCTACGATCTACCCGAGGCGAACCGCACCGCCCGCGGCCAGCACGTGGCCAACCTGCTGGCATTCCAGCCCGGTGAGCGCATTGCGCAGGTTATTCAGCTGAAGAGCTACCAGGACGCCCCCTACCTGGTGCTGGCCACCCGCAATGGCCTGGTGAAGAAGTCCCGCCTGGAAGACTACGACTCCAACCGCACCGGTGGACTTGTCGCCATCAACCTGAAGGGCGACGACGAACTGGTGGGCGCAGACCTCTGCTCCGAAGACGATGATTTGATCCTCGTCTCCGAGTTCGGCCAGTCCATTCGCTTCCACGCCACCGACGATGTGCTGCGCCCCATGGGCCGTGCCACCTCCGGCGTGTACGGCATGCGGTTCAACGGCGACGATAGCCTACTGAGCATGAACGTTGTGAAGGAGGATCAGTTCCTCCTGGTGGCCACCTCCGGCGGCTATGCGAAGCGGACAGCCATGGAAGACTACCCCGTGCAGGGACGCGGCGGTAAGGGCGTTCTGACCATTCAGTATGACCGTCGCCGCGGCCACCTGGTGGGTGCCGAAGTGGTTGCTATTGATGACGAAATTTTCGCCATCACCAGCAACGGTGGCATTATCCGCACCGCCGCCAAGGAAGTCCGCAAGGCCGGACGTCAAACAAAGGGCGTGCGCCTAATGAACCTGGCTGAAGGCGACTCCCTGCTGGCTATCGCCCGCAACGCCGACCAGGACACCATCGACGAAGAAAACTAAACAGCGCAGGCAGCGTAGGTAGCGCAGCAGATAGCGCAAACGCCTGCTTGTCTGAGCGTATGACTGCGTGTGCGTAGGCGCGCGCGTGTGAATACTGACGTGATCCCCATCCTGTTCCCTAGCCTGGAACCAACTACCAGCTAGGTTTACGGGGTGGGGATCACGGCATTTCCCGCCAGCTGCCAGCGGTTACAAGTGGTTGTTACCAGCCGTTTTGCAAAATGACAGTAAATTCGGATAAAGTTTACGGAGTTACGGGCCTATAGCTCAGTCGGTTAGAGCGCTTCGCTGATAACGAAGAGGTCGCAAGTTCGATTCTTGCTAGGCCCACCATTCATATCCACACTCTCCACAAACTTGGGGCATTAGCTCAATTGGTAGAGCGCCGCCTTTGCAAGGCGGAGGTCAGGGGTTCGATTCCCCTATGCTCCACAGAATTGAGAAGGGAAGTACGGACATCGTCCAGTACTTCCCTTCTTTGTGTATATGTGGACTGCTAATTTTCTGCTAGTACAGGGCGTGTACTACCCAACAGATAAACAATGATTACGTGTAGTCCTAAAGCTCACTACACACTATCTGCACTGTCGAAGAAAGATATACAGCATGCTTGAAACCACGTCTGACTCTAAATCAGGTCCTGAGTTTGTAGAAAAATTCTTTACTGAACGAGAGCTTCATGTCCTTGATGAGAAGAGCGGGACGGGTGAAGTAGACAAAGATCGTTTTGACGAGTGGTTTAGGGAGGTAGAGAAGACTTTTAAAAAGCTTCCCCTCTATCAAGATTCGGCGTGGGAGAAACTAAAAGTAGTCATAAATTTTTTACACAATAAACTTTTTAGTAAAAATGATGATTCAGATGAAAAGGATAAAACACCACAAGAATTGACAATTTGGTTTTTCCGAGGTCAAAGTAACTCAAATTATTCTTTTCATTCAAGTCTTTATCGTCATTTTAAAAGAAATTATGAAGAAAAGAATGACAAAGAAGCGAAATTTGAATCACTTGATGTCGATAATCAAGAGAAAATACTAAGAAATGCTAGAGAAGAGCTTATTCAAAAAGCTCAAGAACACGGTTTTATCCGTAATCTAAGTAACTTGCATATAGAGGCGTTATTACAACATCACGGAACTCCTACTCGACTAATCGATGTAACACTCGATTGGAGAGTTGCTCTATATTTCGCCTGTAAGGAAGACGTAGATAAGGACGGACGATTATTCATATTAGCTAGTCCGTATACGTTCGAAACTCTTGTGAAAGAGCAGTTAGATGCTAAAGGTGTGCCATACGCATCAGATAAGGCTTACCTGGTGTTATTAGCTCATTTTGATTCAAGAATGATTGCTCAGCAAGCTTTCTTCATTAATGGGAAACTTCCTAAAGAGAATAAAAATAATATTCGTTATAACGATGACGAACTGAAATTAAACGAAATTAGAGAAATAATGTCTGTTTCGATTAATTTTCGGAAAGATGGAAAATTAACAAAAGTTAACGATTTACTTCAGCCTGAAACCTCTCCCCAAAATTATGAGGACATAATCGGATATTCGATTCGGATTCCTAGGGAATTTAAGCGCCGTATCCTCAAGAAGTTAGAGGAAGAGGGGATTTGTGAGGATTCCCTCTTCCCACCCCTGCTTGAGACCAAAAGGTTGTTTAAAGAAACAGTTACTAAATCATTCGATGAATCGATTAAAGAACTCAGTAAGCAAGAAGATGAGTAGTGAAGTTATTATCCGGTAGCTTTTTTGTGCGTATTTTTCTGTACGACAAGAGCTAGATTGAATGACTACGCGAACTTACGTTAGTACGGGATAAGCACAAAACTGTATAGGGTTATTCCGCAGAGTTACGCTTCTGAAGCTCTTGCCGCTTGTCTTGGAGGTATGTCATTGCGCGCGGGGCACCGTATTCTAGTAGCGCGTAGACGGCTGTGGCTTTTTTCCAGTTACCGAAAACTGGGACCAGGGGGACAATCTTTTTAAAAACGCTGAAAGCATGCTTGAGGTTCATAGTTTTAGACTGCCACACTGGCACTCACTTTGCAGCGTAAAACCTGTGAAAATTCACGACTAGATGGTGTGAATGCTCCAAACCTGGCACGATAGAACCATGAGTAAAGCAACCGCACAGGCGACCCTGCACACCAACAAGGGCGATATTGTTATCGATCTTTTCGGTAACCACGCCCCGAAAACCGTCAAGAACTTCATTGGCCTAGCTAACGGCTCCGCCCCCTACACCACCCCTAACGCTAAGGGCGGTAAAGAAGGCCCCTTCTATGATGGTGCTATCTTCCACCGTATTATTGATGGCTTCATGATTCAGGGTGGCGACCCCACCGGCACCGGCACTGGTGGCCCCGGCTACTGCTTCGAGGATGAATTCACCAACGAACTCACCTTCGACCGTCCCTACCTTCTGGCCATGGCCAATGCTGGCCCGGGTACTAATGGTTCCCAGTTCTTTATTACTGTGGCCGCCACTCCCTGGCTGAACATGCACCACACTATTTTTGGTGAAGTTGTGGACGCTGACTCCCAGGCTGTTGTGGATACTCTTGCGAAAGTCCCCACCGATATGCGGGATCGTCCCCTGGATGATGTTGTTATCGAGTCCATTGATATTAAAGAACTTTAAACCCCTCAATTTCGCACAAGGATAATCTTATGGCAGCCGCGCGGCGGGCAGATTTCACCACAAATACGGTAATGAAGTCTCCCGTCACGTGGCTGCTTATTATTGTCAACGTTGCGCTGTATATTGTGGTCTCCGTCCAGGGTGGCACATTCCTGCATGCTGCCGTGGACTCTCAGCTTCTTAACGATACTGTTCTAGTACCCTACATGCTTGGCTTCGGCGAATACTGGAGACTGTTGACCAGTGGTTTTATGCACTTTGGTCTCCTGCACATTGCGTTCAACATGTATGCGCTGTGGGTATTGGGGCGTGACGTGGAAATGGCGTTAGGTTCTGCCCGTTTCTGTGTCCTTTATATTCTTTCTCTTCTGGCTGGTTCTGCCACCGTGGTGTGGTATGCGGATCCGGACTCTGCCACGGCCGGTGCTTCCGGCGCTATCTTTGGGCTTCTTGGTGCGGAACTTATTGTGGTGCTGGCGCTTAAAGCTAAAGTATCCGGCATTATTACTGTCATTGTGTTGAACGTAGTTATTGGGGTGGCGCAGCCAGGGATTTCTATTCAGGCCCATTTGGGTGGTTTTGTAGTGGGATTCCTGGTGGCGGGGGCTTTCATTTTTGTGCCACGGTGGGTGGCTGCTATTCGGCAGCGTCACAATACTGGTGGCGGCGTTGTGTACGATCCGCAAACGGGGGAACAATTGCCCGCCTACGTTACAAGTAAGCAAGTAAATGCGTGGGGGTGGGGAACAACCGCAATTATTGCGATTGCTATTGTGATTGCGCTTGTTGCTGGTGTGGATAAGATGCAGCAGTTGGTAAGCACTGCTGGGGAAGTATTGTCGCCTACCGTAACTGTGTAAGCAGAGTTGTGTAGTGAAGGCCTACGGCACGTAAGAAAGTTCTCGTTTTGTGTTAGCGAGATAGTGAAATGGAATTTGGTAGGTGTTCAGTTTCCATTTTTAGTCTGATAATTTTTAATTTTTTCTTAAGAGAAAATACTGGTAAGAGGCTTTTGTAATATAGCGGGGGGGGGAATGGGGGTAATTACACTGTGTAATAAGCTTTTCGTTACTTGTCAGTAATCCTTTGTTGCTACTAGGGTACATCCGTATTTACTGGATCGTTCATATTGCTGCTCTTGGATGTAACTTTCTGTTAAAGAAGCTACCTATCTCACTGATAAGTAAGTGAAAAAGCAAAGTAGTTCCTTAAAACCATGCGCGCAAGTGAACACATAACTCTTGGAGTTCTTGTGAAAAACAAGTTTGTGTTGCCGGGTGCGGCTGCTTTTGCCGCGGCTGCACTGTCACTCTGCCTCGGCGGCGGAGTGGCACACGCACAAGAAGCTACAGATAATTCTGTTACTTCTGTGCACGTGCAAGCACCTCGGATCGTCGACACCGTACGTGTCACCAATGACAGCCCAACCCCCGAAGCACCTGTTGACGGTGCTCTCGCATTTCTCGCTGAATCCATTAATCTCGTTGGACGCGACGTTCTCTCCCAAAAGGAGTACATGTCCCGCGGCCCCATTATCCGTGTTGTCGATGCACGTGGAGACATGGAAACCGAGAAAGAATCTCTCCTCGACCACAATCTAGACGATGCCAGCACTCCAGATAAGGACGTTCCTCCTATTCTGATTGCTGGCAGTTTTGCTGTTCCGGCACTTGCTGTCCCCGGCTCCATTGCCGTCGGCGCCATCGGTGGTGGACTCGCTGGCCTCATTGGTGTTATCCCCGGTACCGCTGCCGGTATTGTGAGCGGCACTGTTGCCCGTCACCTCACTGGTGGCGGACTTCCCGGTGCTGTCCTCGGTGGCATCACCGGTGGTATTAACGGTGGCATTGCTGCTGTTACCACCGCTGTTGGTGCACCGATCCTGGCAGGCATCGCTGCCGCTGCCGTCGGCGCTCTCCCCGCCGCCGGTGTTCTTGCCGCAGCTTCTGCTATTCCGGCAGTAAAGGTTGTTCAGTCCCGCTCTGAAACCATGCTGAAGGAACTTCCTGCCCTCAAGATGCCGGAACTTCCCGAGACTATTGTTATTAAGCTCGGAAAACCGAACATCGCAAAGCCTGCTGCTCCTAAAGCACAGGACGTGAAGAGCGAAACTGGAAAGCCAGAAAACGGCAAGCAGACAGATCAGAAGAAGCAGGGCCAAGGCTCCAAGAGCGAAAGCAATAAGAAGAAGGATAACGACCGCACCGGCGACAAGCCGAAGGACGATTCCAACAAGCGCGAGAGCAACAAGAACGGCTCCGCTGCAAATGGAAACGGAGGCGCCCAAGACGTTAAGTCTTCCACCCAGCCTTCCACCATTACTGTTCAGCAGATTCTCGACAATCTGAAGAACGTTCCCCTTCCTGACCTCAGCACCATCGCTATCTCCAATGTTAAGAATCTAAAGAACGTTCAGATTGCTGGAAAGACCCCTGAAGAAATCGTCTCCACGGTTATCTCTTCCCCCATTCCCGCATTGCTCGTCGGCCCGGCCATCGCCGTTCCCGGTGCAGTAGTTGGCGGAGTTGCCAGTGCCCTCGTTACCGGCGTCGTCTCCACTATCCTCAGTGGTGTTATCCCCGGTGCCATCAGTGGCGCACTGACCGGTGCTATCCCTACCGCTGGCCATCTAGCACTCGCCGGTTTGATCCCCGCTTCTGCAGCACTCCTCATCCCGGCTACCATTGGTGGTACGTTCCTCCTGGGCGCACTATCAACCCTCCCCCTTATCATTCATGCAGTTTCTCACACTGTCATCGTGCTCCCCATTGTGCGTGACATGTTCTTGCTGCCTGTTATCGTTCCCGTCCTCATTGGTGTTCCGGTTGTTGTTATCGGTTCCTTTATCGTTGGTGGATTGCTTATCGGTCATCTTCTTCGCCATGGTCTCCTTGGTGCGATTATTGCCGGTCGCGTTCTTCGCCACGGTGTAGAAATCCTGAGTGCCCTGGCTCTCGCTCATGCACTTCGCCACGGTCTGGGAATCCTTGGTATCTTCGGTGCACTGCTACTGACTACCGGTGCTGTTCTACCGATTCTTGGTACTCTCACCGTTGTCGTTTGCATTGTTCCGGTTTTTGGACTTCACCATGTGGTGCACTTCTTTACCCATCTCCCACTGTTGCTGCTTGTGCTACCAATTCAGTGGTTCTTCAAGTACTTGCCTGAAGGCCTAGACCTCGCAGGTGTTATCGTTCTCATCGTTGCTGCTTGTTTAGCTGCTGCAGGATTATTCTTTGATGTTGACCCCTGCTCTGGAGCAGTCATAGGACTTGGCGGTGGCGGTGTATGCACCATTGTCGGTCTTAGCTTGCTTGCAGCCGGCATCATCTTCGGTATCGCTTCACCCTGGCGGCACCTCATCCCCTAAAAGATAAAAACCTCTAGCTGAGAAGTTTGTATGAAGCTATGGGAACGCTCCCATTCCTTTCAGATGTAAACCTCTGATGTGAACTTCTGTCCCACTATTCCTGCAAAACAGGAATAACGGACAATCCGCTAGTAAGTAAATACAAGTAATGCCCCTTCCTCGCGGAGGGGCATTACTGCTATATTGACGCACTACAGTAGCCGCTGCATGGTGTCGTTACATGGCCGCTACAGAGAGTGTCTGTTACAGGTCGCTACAGAGTGGCTGATACAGTGCTGCCTAGTGCCGTCCAGTGTTGTCTAGTGTGCTGCCATGCTCGGCACTAGTGCGTTGCCTCGCATAGGGAACACTATTCTGGGCTTTCATTTGGGTTCTCAGCCATTACCGTTTTAGGTAATAACAAATTACTGGTTTGCGGTTGCCTGCGGTTTTAACGCTGCTTGCTCAGGTTAAGAATGCCGGCTTCCTCCAAATTGGAGGCAATACGCAGTGGACTTACCCCAATATCCCCCCACGTCACAATCTCAAGCGTATCCCGCTGACGATCCTCCATAGTGGGCAATGGGAGAGGAAGAGACTTCACTTCCTCATACTGGTGGCGCAATTCCGTCCAATCCCCCGCCCGGGCAATATCAAAAGTCAGCATGGGTGAATGCTGAATAATGCCGGAAGGACGATCAATGCGGAAACCGTGCACAGAATAAAGAGGATAAATGTGGTCACGGAAAGTGCGGCGAACATGCAGGTGCGTATCCGTAATAATAAGGCGCGGACGCCGAATAATGCCGGCAATGCCATAGCAGAGTGTAATAACGCCGGCGATGAAGAGAAGAATCTTGGCAGTAATGCCAACAGAGATACCGAAAGTGATACCTAGGAAAACAATGCCGAAAATGGTGTTGATAATACGCCAGGCGATATTAGGGGACCAGGCGTAACGGACAGAACCATCAAACGACATAGGGTATTTTCTCCATAAAGTTATCCACAAGATTATCCACAGTGTGGATGAATTACATGTTTGTTATTATTAACGTACTTTTTAACAAGTGTTTTACGTGCAAGCATAGTACAAACTTAGCTAAAAATAAGATTCGTAAGAATAGCAAAATTACTATCCACAGGCTGTGGATATGTGGATAATACGGATGTTCCCATGTAAAGGATAAAGAAAATCCCCATTGCCCACACTGTAATCAGTGTAAACATTGGGGATCTCCCAGTATGCAATTTAATTACTAAAAGCCTTCAAGTATGCACTTAATGAGGTTAGTACTCAGTGCTACCTATACGCAGCTACCGCCATCGCAATGTCATCAGCAGGCCAATAATCATAAGGCCAAAAGCAATGAGGTAATTCCAGGCGCCCAAGTCATCCACAAACGGGATCACACCACGGCCGGCTACTAGGTAGTACATAATGATCCAGGCAAGGCCAAGAACCAGGCACACGCCCATAATGGTAAGCCACACGACTGGGGTCTTTGTCTGCTTTACCTTAACAGGAGTACGGGTCACACCCTCAGAAAGATCCGTCTTCGTCACTTTTGACTTAGGCATAATGTCCTCTCACTACCACCGCACGTTACGATGATCACCTCATCAATCTACCAACGCACAGCTAAAACGGCACATTTCGCTTATACAACTATACAGATAACCCCGTAAACTAGCACCATGACCACTGAGCCGCCTTCCTCACCTTCCCCGCAATCTGAACAACCACGTGAACAACCAAGTGAACAGCCAAGTATTGTCAGCACCGACCCCGCCGACAATAACGCCATGCACCCCGACGTCAACGCCAACCCGGGGTTCTGGCAACTCCTCCTGCTGGGCTTCCAACACGTCCTCGCCTGCTACGCCGGCGCCGTCGCCGTCCCCCTCTTCGTGGGATACGCGCTGGTCCAAGCCGGAAAAATGGACCCCAGCTACATTCCGCACCTCATCACCGCAGACCTCTTGGTCGCCGGCATCGCCACCATCGTCCAATCTATTGGCGTGTGGCGCTTCGGTGTACGCCTCCCCCTCATTCAAGGCTGCACCTTCTCCGCCGCCATCCCCATGGTCACCATCGGCAGCCAATACGGCCTGGCCGCAGTCTACGGTTCAGTAATCTGCTCCGGCATTTTCATCATTCTTTTCGCCCCGCTCTTCTCCCGCCTCCTCCGCTTCTTCCCACCCCTGGTGACGGGTACTGTCCTCCTTATTATTGGGTTGACGCTCATGCCGGTCGCGGCCGACTGGGTAGGTGGCTCCACCGCCGCTAAAGCAGACGGCACTTTCGGCTCCGGCCGCAACATTGGCATCGCCATGGGTGTGCTGCTGCTCATTCTCCTCATTGAGCGCTTCGGGCCCGGCTGGCTCGCCCGCATCTCCGTCCTCGTCGGCATGGTTGTTGGGTTCCTGGTCTGTATCCCCCTCGGCATGGTGAACTTCGACGGTATCCACCACGCCAACTGGGTACCCTGTTAACTTCGGCCTACAATTCCAGCCTGCCGCCATTATCGCCATGTGTATCGTCTCCCTGGTCACCATGGTGGAGGCCACCGGCGACGTCCTCGCCATCGGTGAAGCAACCCAAACGCCCATCACCAAACGCCGTATCGCCGACGCCCTCCGCGCCGACGGCTTCGCCACCGTCCTCGGCGGCTGCATGAACACCTTCCAATACACCGCCTTCGCCCAAAACATTGGCGTCCTCTCCATCACCGGCGTGAAAAGCCGCTACGTTACCGCCTCCGCCGGCGGCATCCTCATTGTGCTGGGGCTCCTCCCCAAAGCAGCGGAAGTGATCGCCGCCATCCCCGCCCCCGTCCTGGGTGGCGCCGGCATTGCCCTCTTCGGCACTGTGGCCGCCAGCGGTGTGCGCACCCTCTCCAAGGTGACCTTTACCAACACAAACATTTGGGTAGTGGCCGTCCCCACCGCGTTGGCACTACTCCCGGCCGTCTGCCCCAACCTGTTCTCCACCATGCCGGCCTCGCTGCAAACCTTCCTCTCCTCCGGCATCTGCATTGGTGCCGTAGCCGCCATTATCCTCAACCTGCTGTTTAATACTGGCCGCAACGCCCCCACCGAGCAGGCCGGGAAACCCGCCGCCCACGACGCACCCCGCGGCGGTGAATTCGGTGTCGATGACGCCGACGATGACGGCAAAGGCGACGAACCCGAACTCCCCGACGAGTGACAGGGGGCGTGGCCAAATATACTGACCACGTACGCGACTACGCCCTCGACGAGTAACAGGTAAATAAAAGCAATAGGCCAATGAAAGTAACAGACAAATAAAACTGTGGGTGGGCTGCTTCATGAGCAGCCCACCCACAATAGTTAACGGTGCCTCTAGCACTTATAGTGCGTGATGAGGTTTACTTTTTGGCTTTATCGTCCGACTTAGCGTCGGTCTTGTTCTTCTTTTTCTTCTTACCAGCGTAGATACCGTAGCCGATACCGCCCGCAGCAGCGAGAACAATAATCACAATAAGAGCAATACCCCAGCCGGGCATACCATTCTTCACAGAATCCTCGTCCGCATAAATGTCAGTATCGACGCGGCGGAGACCATTCTCATCGGTCTTCATAGCAGACGTAGAGTCCCGCTTACCCTTCTTATGGTGAGATTTCTTCTCTGACGCTTTCGCGCCTTTCTTACCCTTGGCAGCCATCATGGCATCGTGTGCGGATCCCGTGGCTTTCACAGTGGCCAGTGTGGAATCCAGTGGGCCACCATTCTTCGCCACAGCAAGACAATTCATGGGGAATGTCTTATTCCCCACTATGGGGTGATGCACATGGTTTTCCATAGTGATCCAGTTTTCGGGGTTATTCTTCTGCCCCGCAGCACCCTCAATAGCCTGATGGATAGTGGGTAGCTCACCCGGCTCCGTAGCTCGCAAGGTTACCGAGAAAATGGGTGGGGACCACACAGTATCCTTACCGTTTACCGCAACATCCATATTGGAGAGGATAAGACGGTTACCCCCCACGAGGCTCAAATTCGGCTTCGTGGTAAGAGCCTGACCAGGGGCAATAATTCTGGCGGTAACGAAAGCAGAGGGATCGTTAAGGGCAAAACGAACCACAATGTTTTTCATAGCGATAACATCCGCACCCTGCTGTTTACCAAGAATAGTGTCGGGGCGGTAATCGACGGTGATGGTGAACTCGTCACCCACCTTCACATTATCGGGGGTGACGATTTTAATATGGTCAGCATCGCGCACCATGTCCGCTTTAAAGTTCAAGGGAACACCATTAGAGTGGCAATTTTGGGCGATAGGCTTGTGGATCTCAGCAGCCTCCGCACTGGCTACAGTAAGCGGAGCGCACGCACAAACCATACCCGCAGCAGCGCTAAAAGCGACGATTCGCCTAAAAAGCGAAGTGTGAATGTTCATAGTCCTAGATATTAACACCGGATGTCATAGGTCCTCACCTTGGGTAACAAGTATGGCCACCACCCCACAGACCACTCCGTAAACAATGCTTTAGCTGCGCCTATAGCCATTATCACGGGTAATTGCTACCCGCCCAAGGAAACTCGGTGAAACGATACAGAAACGTCTACACCCACAAGCGGCTAGCAGGAACCCCCAAATCCACCGTCACACTCTCAGAAACAGCCGCGCCTGCCCCAGCAGTTAACTCCAACAATTGCGCCGCCCAATAAATATCGTGCAAGGCAATACCCAAATTGTGGCACACAATCCGCTGCGCAGAGGACGTCCGGCCGGCATGCTCACCGCGCACCACCGCCGCAACCTCCACCGGGTCCGCAATAGTGCGGCTACCCGGCCACGCCTTAATGCCCTCCACGTCATCAACGAATACGAGGTCGAAGGCGGAATTAATGTTATTGAAGCCCACCTTAAAAATAGGAATAACAGTAGTACCCGGCGCGAACCACTCCGGCTGGCACTGATCACCGTCAAAATGGCTGGCGGCGCTCAACACAATATCCTTCTCCCCCACTAGCTGGCGCATATCGGTAACACCACATTGGGGAAGCCGGTGAAACGCTCTGCGAAGCGTTCATGCTGGTCCTTATACTGCAGCACCGTCACCTCATAGAAGCGCTCCGGGTGAGCAGACGCCATAATATGCAGGAAGGTGACGGCTGTGTTCCCCAACCCCACTATGCCGATACGCTGCATATCCGCATAGTTGCTATCTGCAGAGCTGCCGTCCGTGGGGCTGCCGTTGGAGGAGCTGCCGTCCGTGGGGCGAGCATTGGTGACAGCGTGAGCATTGGTGGTGGGGTGCGTATTGGCGAAGGTGAGAGCACTATGGGCCGCCACCGCACCCGTCCGCCAGGCAGTAATCCACGTACCATCCACCAACGCCAGCAACTCCCCCGTCGCCAGATCCGTTACCGTAATCTCCGCCGCCACAGAAGGACTCCGCTGCGGAAACCCATCCACCAGCTTCGTTCCCGCAATACCCAAGTGGGGAACAATAGCCGGCATCACATCGTAAAACCCCGTGCCGGGACAGCCCAACAGACGCTCATCCAGATCAACCTCAGTTTTCGCGGGAAGGATAGCCTCCTGCTTGTGGGTCAGAGCGTCCTCCACCCACTCCACCATGGTGGCGGCCTCCAGATGGTTACGGGCGAAAGAATCAATAGTGTTGAAGCTGAGAATGCGCATAACCCAGTGTTACACAGGCTGACATCACCACGCAGCCCGCAAGCCAGAACTCCGCGCAGCCCGAAAGCCAGAACCTCACTCAGCCCGCAAGCCAGAACCCCACGCACCCGTGTGAAAACAGCAGGTTTTGGGCAGTCTCCCTAAAAGCGAGCAGTTACTAGCCCAGGGCAGCTAACCGGGTAGGCTAGAGGCGTTACTACACACTTTAGTGAGCGCAGAGAAAGGACAGGATACGGAATGATCTCCGCCGACAACCTGGCCAGCTACCAGGACGCTTTCGCCGCCAGCCCCATTAACCGGCTGATGCAGAATGCCGTCACCGAATCCCCCATCACCAAGGTCGCGATGGACCGCAGTATCGCCGTCGGCATCGACAAGACCGTTAGCCACCGCCTGGACGACTGGAAAGTCACCAACCAGAAGAAATCCGGCCGCTGCTGGCTCTTCTCCGGCCTCAACTCCCTGCGCTACGCCGCCGCCAAACAACTGAACGTCCAGGACTTTGAATTCTCCCAAAACTGGATGCTGTTCTGGGACAAGCTGGAAAAATCCAACTACTTCCTAGAATCCATGATCGACCTGGCCGACGCTGACGCCGACGACCGCACCGTCCACCACCTGCTCTCCGACCCCATCGGTGACGGCGGCCAGTGGAACATGTTTGTTGCCCTGGTGAAGAAGTACGGTGTGGTGCCGAAGAGCGCCATGCCGGAAACGGAATCCTCCAGCTGCACCGCCTCCCTCAACGAGGCTCTGCAAACCCTCCTCCGCCAAGGCGCCCACGATCTGCGCGCTCTCATTGCTGCCGAGGGTGGTAAGGCTGCCGCCGACCCGCAGAAGGTTGACGCCGCCAAGCAGGATATCCTCAGCAACATTTACCGCGTTCTCGCCATTCACCTGGGCACCCCACCCACCGACTTCGAATGGGAATGGCAGGATAAAGACAAGAACTTCACCCGCGCCGGGCGCATGACCCCCCTCGAGTTCGCCGAAAAGTACATCACTGTGGAACTGGACGACTATGTGTGCGTCGTCAACGACCCACGCCCCACCAGCGAATACGGTAAAACCTACACGGTGGATCGCCTGGGCAACGTGGTGGGCGGCACCCCCGTCACCTACCTGAACGCCCCCATTGACGTGTTGAAGACAGCCGTCAAGGAAACCATTGTGGACGGTGACCCCGTCTGGTTCGGCTGCGACACGAATAAGCAGTCCAGCCGCGACCTCGGCATTTGGGACGCCCACCTATACGACTATGAGGGCGCCTACAGCCTGGACCTCACCCTGGATAAGGCCAACCGCCTGATCTACGGCGACAGCCTGATGACCCACGCCATGGTGTTCGTGGGTGTTGAGGTGGACGATGACGGCAACGCCCGCCGCTTCCGCGTGGAAAACAGCTGGGGCGAAGACATTGCCGACAAGGGCTTCTTCACCATGAACTCCACCTGGTTCGACGAGTACGTGTTCGAAATCGCTATCCACAAGGACCGTCTGCCCGCCGACCTGCGCGCCGTCGTGGACGCCCACGAGGAACCCATCGTGCTGCCCGCCTGGGATCCCATGGGAGCCTTGGCCTAAGCTAAAGCACTGAAAAGGTGCTAAGGCGCTAGGGTGCTAAGGCACTGAAGCACTAAGGCACTGAGGCACTGAGGCGCTCAACAATAAATGAATCGCATATAAACATAAGGGGAGGCGCACCAGCCGATATGACTGGTGCGCCTCCCCTTAGTACTTCTTAGTACTGCCGACTGCTAGAGGATCTTCAAGTCGTAGACTTGCAGCGTAATATCCTGGTCGGAGTCCATGTCGGATCCCGGGCTGGGATTCTGATCCTTCACCTGCCCCGCCTTGGAAATACTCTTAGTCCCAACCTTTTTCACGGTGATGGTGCCATCCCACCCGGCCGCATGCAGGCGGTTAACCGCCTCATCTTGGCTTAGGCCGCGCACGTCCGGCATCGTGATCTTGCTGCCATCCGAGATAAGCAGCGTGACCGTATCACCCTCCTTGGCCTTACCAGAGGGGTTCGTGCCTATAACAGTGCCACGCGCCTCCTTAGAGTGGACGTACTTTTCCTCCACCGTAAAGCCGGCCTCCTCCAGCGTGCTGCGGGCCTTATCCTCCGACATTCCATTAACAGAAGGAATGTAGGTGGCAGTTGTTTCACCAGTACCAATGAGTAGAGTGATCTCCTGCGAGGGGGAGATGGGGGAGCCTGCCGGCACCGACAAGCCCACAACTTTATCTTCCATGGAGGATTCGGAGGGGACGCGGCGGACGTCAGAGGCAACCTTCAACCCGGCCATAGTGAGCTTTTCGCGGGCTTCGTCCTCACTTAGGCCGCGCACGTCCGGCACCACAATGGGGTTCTTACCCTTGCCAGAAGAAATAATAAGGGTGACGCGCCCACCGCGGGCCACCATGGTACTGGCGGCGGGATCCGTACGGATCGCCATACCGCGCGGCACAGTGTTCGAGGATTCAGTTTTCAGCTCTACGCGGAGACCTTGCTGGCGTAGGCGGTCAGCAGCCGCATTGGCTTTCATGTTGGTGACGTCGGGGACCGCCAGTTGGTTCGAGAAGAGACTGACGCCCGTGACGGCCTCCGTAATGACAATGCCGGTCATCGTGAGGCCAAGAATAATGAGCAGAGCAATGCCGATTTTCTTGAAGTGGGAACCTACACGCTTACGCTTTGCCTCCTTGGGGGAGAGATTCTTCTCAGCGTCAGCCTTTGCAGTGTCTTTTGAGGAGTCTTTTGCCTTGCCTTTTGTGGTGTCGGACTTCTTCTTCCACCACTTTTTCGCCGGCTTTCCCTTTCCATCAGCAGCAGTACCATCTGTGGAGGTGCCATCAGCGGGTGTGCCATCTGCTGCAGCATTGTCTGTAGCAGTATTGTCAGTGGCAGTACTGTCTGTAGTAGTGCCGTCATTCTCATTAGTAGCAGAATCACCGTCAGCAGCGGAATCACCGTCAGCAGTGGTGAGGGCCTCAGTAGCCACACCTGCCAACGCTCCGCTACCGTCACCAACGCTGGTATCAGTGCCAGCACCAGCAGTGGACCCAGTACCGTCACCAGTGTTATCGCTAGCAGTGTTCTGCAGACCGGGGAGGTCCTCAGCGTCCCGCATGGTGCCGAAGCGGACACCTTTTTCGTTAATGGGGGCGCGCTGGTCGGCGGTAAGGCTCTTCGCGTCCTCACTGGCCTGCCGGGAATTAGCCTGCCCAGCTGCCGCTGCCGCCGCCATCATCTCACCAATACTCGCGGCGGCAGCACCAGCGGCATCAGCAGTACCGTTAGCGGCATCGTCATCGGTATTGTCGCTGGCACCAGAATTGTCGGCGGCAGTATCGGAATTCTTATCCGTTGCGTCTGCGCTAGCTTTCTTGCCTTTACGCTCCGCATCCATGCGGGCAATATCGTCATCGGTGAGTACTGGCTGCACAAGAGTAGCGTCACTCTTCATAGCCATGGGGCGCTGCCCATGCAGCACCGTCACCAGGTCCGCCTCCATATCGGCGGCAGACTGGTAGCGATCCGCAGGGTCTTTCGCCAGTGCCTTCAGCACCACCGCATCGAGGCCAATAGAGACAAGCTCATTCAGGTGGCTCGGCGGAATAGGGTCTTCCTGCACATGCTGGTAGGCCACGGAAAGCGCAGAATCACCCTCGAAGGGAGGCTGCCCCGTGATCGCCTCGTAGAGGACACAGCCAGCGGCGTAAATATCGGAGCGCACGTCCACATTCTGGCCGCGTGCCTGCTCCGGGGAAAGATAGGAGGCAGTGCCAATAACCTGGGAGGTTGTTGTCATGGTGCTGGGGGCATCCATCACCCGGGCAATACCAAAATCCATTACCTTCACCTTGCCGGTGTTGGTAATCATAATGTTGCCGGGTTTCACATCACGGTGAATAACACCCATCTGGTGGCTATACTCCAGCGCATTGCACAGGTCAGCCACAATATGCATAGCACGCTGCGGATATAGGGCACCGTCCTCATGCACCATGTCCCGCAAGGTTTGGCCGCGGATAAGCTCCATCACAATGTAGGGGCGCACACCCTCATCTGTTTTTGCCTCAGCCGTATCATAGATGGCCACAATGTTGGGGTGGTTCAGCTTGGCACTGTTTTGTGCCTCCATGCGGAAACGCTCCAGGAAGGACGGGTCCCGGGCTAGGTCTGGGCGCAGGATTTTAATAGCGACCTCGCGCTGCAGAACCGTATCCACGGCCATGCGCACTTCACTCATCCCGCCATATCCAAGAATGTCCCCCAGCTCGTAGCGGTTGGACAGCATTCCTTCCATTTTTGGGTGTCCTCCTTACGGCAGATTCAATTCGTAGACGGTAATGCTGACAGCGGAATCCTTATCCACTTCAGCCCCCGCAACCGGGTACTGCTTCGCTACCCGACCAATACGCCTAATATCCAGCGTGTTTGTGTGAGAGCGGTTAAGTTGGCCACTCCACCCCGCTGCACGCAGTTTCTCCACGGCGGACGCGCTAGTGTCACCCACCAGATTCGGCATCGTGATGAGGGAACCATCAGACACCACAAGGGTTACCGCATCGCCCTCGGAAAGATCCTCCCCCGCATTCTGCACAGATATTACCGTGCCGCGCGGCTTAGCGGATTTCATCGTCTGGACCTGCACCTTCAACCCTAAAGCGGTGAGCTTATTCTTAGCTGTCGTGACATCCTCGCCCACAACCGCAGGCAGTTGCACCGGCACGCGGCCACTACCCACATAAAGCTGAATATTTCTCCCAGGTGTAATAGTGTCACCAGCCGGCACACTCGTGCCAATAACCTTGCCCTTCTTATCGTGCGGCGAAGGCTTCTGCACAGTGTCCGCATCCACCCGAATACCGGTAAGACGCAGCATAGTACGCGCCTTGCTGACACTCATTCCGGAAACATCCGGTACTTCAATGGGGGAATTGCCGGTAGCCACATAAAGGGTGATGCGCTCATCCTTCTTCAGCTCCGTTCCCGCCTCCGGCTTCGTGCGAACAATAGTGCCATGCATTTGCGTGGGCACATCACTGACCACCACCGTGACGGTATAGCCATCACTAGTGAGGGAATCATAAACGGAGTGAGCATCCTGGTCATGATAATTCTGCAGCTTCGCACCGGCCGTCACCACAGTGTCGGAATTATTATCGTGGACACCATAGTAGATACCAGTGCCGGCAAGAATAACAACAATAACCGACGCAAGAGAGATCAATACTGTGCGGCGCTTCTTCTCCCCCAGACTCTCCCACCAGTCCTTGATGGCAGCACCACGTCCCCGCTCCTCAGTATCCTCGGCGTCCTCGGCGTTATCAATACCCCCAGCAGCATAGCCACCGGCAACACTCGCCGGAATACGCGTAGCACTGCTCGCGCTGGTAGCACCCGCGGCATTAGCAGCACCGCCAGCAGTGCCGTCAGCAGTGCCGTCAGCAGTGCCGTCAGCACCATCAGCGGCGCCGTGCTTTTTTAGCGGCTGGATAGGAAGAATGGAGGTAGAGGCAGTAAAAGACTCCGTGGGGTTAGTATCCGCCGCCAGCGTCGCCCCCATTTTTTGGTAATCCGGCAAGTGCACACGGGGCGCAACATGCTCACCCAGAATATCCTCTAAAGCCTCCTGGAAATCGCCGGCATTATCAAAACGATTCTCCGGCTGCTTCTCCAAAGCCTTCAGCACTACCGCATCCAGGGCGGGGCTAATCTCCGGCCGCACGATACTGGGTGGCTTGGGGGTATCCTGCACATGCTTGCAGGCAACCGCCACCGCCGTCTCCGCCTGGAAAGGTGGCTGCCCAGTAAGGCACTCGTAGAGGACGCAGCCCAAAGAATAAATATCGGCACGGTAGTCAATAGTTTTCCCCATGGCGTGCTCGGGGCTGATGTACTGGGCAGTACCAAAAACCGTAGACGCCTGGGTGAGGGACTTCATATCGTCTGCAGCACGGGAAATACCGAAGTCCATGACCTTCGGGACACCGGTAAGGGTAATCATAATGTTCGCCGGTTTAATATCCCGGTGCACAATACCCATCTGGTGGCTGTAGTCCAACGCATTAGCCACCTGCGCACTAATCTTCAAAGCATTCTTAATAGGCAGGGGCCCCTCGGTTCCCACCAGGTTGCGGAGGGTACGCCCATTCAGGCGCTCCATCACAATGTAGGCCAGAATGCCGTCATCGGTGGCGGATTCGCCGGTGTCGTAGATAGCCACAATGTTGGGGTGGTTGAGGCGGGCGCTGTTGCGGGCTTCACGGCGGAAGCGCTCCAGGAAGTTGTGATTACGTGCTAAGTCTTTCCGCAAGATCTTGATCGCAACATCACGATTCAACAATGTGTCACGAGCAGCACGTACTTCGCTCATGCCGCCATAGCCGAGTACTTCACCCAGCTCATAGCGTCCATTGAGTCGTCCACTCATCACGTGTCTGTCCTAGCGTTCTAGCGTTCTAACTGTCGTCCACGTGGAGACCGTATTTCCAGATCTCCAGAATCATTCGTGCGTGTTAACGGGGCTACATTACTATCCGATTTACCTCCATTATCGGGCTCCCGCGTCTTCGTCCGCGTCGTATTCCGCGACGATTCATCCGTGGAGTTACCAGAGTCCCCCTCATCGTCCTCAGTACTGTCCACCGTGGGACTCTCCTCCGACTTCTTCGACTCGGAGGTTTCACTGGACGTATCAGAAGAATCCGTAAGAGTATGTGTGAGGGTGACGGTGGGGCGCTCCGACGACTGGGTCGGCAGATCTGACTTCCCCGTCAGCGTGTACGCCGCATACGTAATAAGGGCAATAACCAGCAGGACACCCAACACAATAAGTACTACCTGGGCCGCAGTTAGACCCCGCGGTGCCGTGTCCTTGTGGGAGGACTCCTCCGACTCGTCAGAAGAATGCGACTTTGCTGGCTCTGCCGGCTCTGCGACAGGCTCAGTGTAGACGGGCCGCGGTTGCTGCGGCGGCATGGGGGTATTGGATACAGCCTGGTAGTTATTCTCACCAGGTACTGCTCCTGATGTCCCCACGGCGGACGTCAAAATCTGGGTAGCATTTGCCGGAGGAACACTACCCCTGCCGCCAGCGCCACCCATGCCGCCGAACGGACCACCCATCACGGCAGTTTCCGCAGCGGACGCAGCCGACTCCGGTAAAGGAGCCGGATTACCAGCCTGTACTTGGGAAATAGCGCGGGCAAACTCCGTACCATTCCGGTAGCGGGTAGAAGGATCCTTACACAGGGCAAAACCAATAAGGTTACGCACATTCGCAGGAATAGTGGACGGCAGCGGATCCGGTTTAGCAGTAACATGCGCCATTGCGGCAGAAACGGATCCTTCACCCCCGAAAGGACGGTGTCCGCATAGTGCCTCGTAGCCCACAATGCCCAGGCTGTAAATGTCGGAAGCGCTGGTGGCTTCCTTGCCGACAGCCTGCTCGGGGCTAATGTATTGGGCGGTTCCCATAACCGTGCCGGTGCGGGTAATGGGAACGGAGTCAACGGCTTTCGCAATTCCGAAATCGCTAATCTTTACCCGTCCACGGGGCGTGATAAGAATATTGCCGGGCTTCACATCGCGGTGAATAATGCCCTCTTCGTGGGCGGCGCCAAGCCCCTGCGCCGTCTGCGACAGCATATCGAGGGTTTGGGCAACGGTAAGAGTACCCAGGTGCCCCAAAGCATGGCTGAGGGACTCCGCATGGATTAGTTCCATCACCAGGTAGGCAATGGGGTATCCACCGTCTACGTCGCGGAATTCCCCATAGTCGTAGACGGAGACAATGTTGGGGTGGTTCAGGCGGGCTGTGGTGCGGGCCTCCTCCCGGAAACGGGTGAGGAAGTTACTGTCCGCGGAGAATTCAGCCTTTAGGATCTTGATGGCGACGCGCCGGTCAAGAACGGTGTCGTTGGCCATCCATACTTGGCCCATACCGCCGGTTGCGATGAGGGATTCAATTCTATAGCGGCCGGAGATAATAGTTTTAGGTCTGATGATCACTCGCCGTCACCTCTCTCATCGTTAGGGCTCTGAGTGCTGGTACCACCCGTGTTCTCTGGAGTGTTCTCCGGGGTAACCGCGGGTGCGGAATAGGTGGGGGATTGGTAGGTGGGTGTTGTTTGGTAGGTGGGGTATGTCTGGTAGGTGGGGGTGGAAACCTGCGGGGTGGATTCCCCAATGGAGGCTTTCAAGACGGCGCGGCCAATAGGGCCGGCGACGGTGGCGCCCACAGATCCTAAACCTACGCCAGGTCCGCCTTCTACCATGACGGCTACGGCAACGTCACGGCCGGGGATAAAGGCAATGTACCAGGTGTAGGGGATGGAGTTTTTAGAGTTGGAGCCGTGCTCGGCGGTACCAGTCTTGGAGGCGACGGTAACGGAGAGTTTATTGCCGCCACCTGCGTACTGTTCGGCAGTAATCATAAGATCAGTAAGTTGTTTAGCTTCGTTGATGGACAGTGCGCGGTTCAGTTCTTTCGGCTTGGCCTCGTAGAGGGTGGAGAGGTCCTGGGAGGTTTGTGCCTGTACCAGGTAGGGCTTCATGCGAACACCCTTATTGGCGATGGTGGCGGCAATGATGGCGTTCTGGAGTGGGGTGAGGGCCACGTTGCGCTGCCCGATGGCGGACTGGGCAAGGGCGGCGGAGTCGGAAATGTCGCCAATGGTGCTCGACATTTCGGAGACGCCCAGGTCGTAGTCGTCACCAATGCCGAAGGCTTTGGCTGCCTGCTGGAATTCCTTAATGCTCAGTCGGCGGGATAGTTCCGCGAAGGGAACATTGCAGGAGTAGGCGAAGGCCATGGCGAACGTGCTGCCGCCGCAGTATTCACCACCATAGTTTTCGAGGGTGGTGACGGTGTCCGGCAGGGTGGTGCGGGGTGCGTTGTTGACGGGTGTGCTGGCGTTAACGCCTTTGCGGAGCAGTGCCGCCGTGGTGACCACTTTGAAGGTGGAGCCGGGGGGAAGTGGTTCGGCGGTGGCGCGGTTGGTGAGGGGGGAGGGCTGCATGCCGCGGAGTTGCTCGTCGTAGTTGTTGACGGCGGTGCTGTCGAAGCTGGACAGGGGGGTGGGGTCGTAGCTGGGGCTGGAGGCGAGGGCGAGAATAGCGCCGGTGGAGGGGCGGATAGCGACAACGCCACCAATGACGGGGCCGGCTCCCACACCGGTTTGGAGGGCGTCCCAGGCGGCCTGCTGCATGGCGGGTTTAATGGTGAGGGCAACGTTACCGCCCTGGGGATCGCGGCCGGTGAAGAGGTCCACAATGCGGTTATTGAAAAGTTTGTCGTCTTTACCGGAGAGAATGGAGTCTTGGAAGTATTCCATGCCGGAGCGGGAATAGAGGCTGAAGTATCCGGTGACGGGCGCCCACATTTCCGCATTCTTGTTGTAGACGCGGTGGTACTTGTTGGTTTTTGGGTCTAGGCGGCTGGAGGCTAGGACAACTCCACCGGCGGTAATTTGTCCACGCTGGTGTCCGAATTGGTTGAGTTGTGTGCGGGCGAAGTTACGGGGGTGGTCTCGGAGGTCGGGGCCATGGATAGCCTGCACCCAGGTGAGGTTGAGGAGGAGGACGACAAGGAGAATGCCAGTGAACGTGACAACGCGCCGAATGGTTTTATTCACGGTTTCCCCCTTGTTGTGAGTCGTGGTGTGAGTCGTTTTCGTGTGCTTGCTGTGGCGTCACTTTTACGCGGTTGGCGCGGCTTGGCCTTTTTATCCCATGGGGTGGGAGTTTTGTGCCGGTGGGCAGGGACAGTGGCCGGGTAGCCGAGTCTGACACACGCAACACCAGCGCTACCAGCAGATAGTTTGCCAGCAGCGAGGAGCCACCATAGGAGAGGAATGGGGTGGTGAGGCCGGTGAGGGGGATAACGCGGGTAACGCCACCAGCAACCACAAACACCTGGAAGGCCATGGTGAAAGCAAGGCCGGAGACCATCAGTTTCCCGAAGGAGTCCCGCACAAGCAGGCTGGTGCGGAAGCAGCGTTGCACAATAAGCGCGTAGCACACTAGTACTGCTGCCAGGCCAATGAAGCCGAGTTCCTCACCCACTATGGAAATGATGAAGTCGGTGGAGGCGTAGGGCACTAGGTCAGGGCGGCCATTGCCCAGGCCGGAGCCGGCAATTCCGCCGGTGGCCAGGCCGAAGAGTGCCTGGGAGAGCTGGTAGCCGTTAGTGTCGAAGTATTTAATGGGGTCCAGCCAGGTGGCGAAACGTACCTGCACGTGGCTGAACGAGAAGTAGGCAATGAGGGCTGCCGCCGCGAATCCAACAACGCCAATAAGGAGCCAACTGACGCGGTTGGTGGCGATGTAGATCATGGTGAGGACGGTGGCGAAGATCAGCAGCGAGGTGCCCAGGTCTTTTTCCACGACCAGGATAAGGACGGCGACCACCCACACCACCAGAATGGGGGCAAGGTCGCGGGCGCGGGGCAGTTCAATACCCAGGATTTGCCGGCCGGTGGTGGCGAAGAGTTCCCGCTTGGATACCAGAATGGCGGCAATAGAGATAATGAGGACAATCTTGGAGAATTCGCCCGGCTGGATGGAGATGATGGGGGTGCGGATCCAGATCTTTGAGCCGTTGACCTCGGACATGCTGGAGGGCAACACGGCGGGAATGGCGAGCAGGATAAGGCCGACCAGCCCCAGCGTGTAACTGTAGCGGCTGAGGACACGGTGGTCGCGTATTCCCCAGAGGGTGAGAACGAAAATAATGACCGCAACAAATGTCCAGATAATCTGGCGTGTTCCTTCAGATACGCCACCGGATTTCGCGGAGGTGGATAGATCCAGGCGGTTAATAAGGACAAGCCCAATACCGTTCAGCATGGTAACAAGCGGTAGCAGGAAGGGGTCTGCCTGGGGTGCCAGGTAGCGCATGGCCACGTTGAGAATAACGCAGATAGCGACGAATGAGAGTCCGTTGGTGAGAATGCCCCAGGAGAGGTGATTGTCTACCGTGTACTGAACCATGCACATGGCCAGAATGACCAGCGCGGCGGACACCAGCATAAGGATAAGTTCCATATTGCGGCGTTTCCGGCCCGTCTTTTTCAGAATGGTGACGGCTTCTTCTGGGCTGACGGGGGTCGCATTCTGCAGTCCGGATCCGGGCGCGTTGATAACTGCTGGAGAATCCGCGGTGACGGACGCGCTGGCCTCGCTGAGCTTGCTGTTGTGCTTACTGGTGCGCTTCTTCGTGTCGCGCTTCTCCGTTGTCCACTTGTGCTTCCAGCCGTGTGCGGTACGTGTGCGCTGCTTCTCGTTATCGGATGCGCTCTTGGAATGAGGCTGGTTAGGTGAGTGTGTCATTTATTTCGCCTTTCGGCAGGGCACCGGATGGTCTTGTGGTGGCACAGGTTGTCCGGTGGCGTCATAAATGATGGGGGATTTGGGTGGGCAGACGGGGAGAAGCCCAGAGGCAATAGCGCGCGTAAGGTAGTTCCGGGCGTCCTCCTGCGAGTGGAAGATCTTGTCGGAGACAAGCTCGGTGCGGAGTGCCTGGGTGAAGGAGTCTAGGGTAAGGTGCTGGCAGTCAGCTGGTACGGCGTCTGTGTCGTAGATGGCGGACTCGCAGACAACGGAGTCGGGGCGGCCATTGAGTGGTGTGAACCAGGAATCCTTGAAGCCCTTGTAGATGAAGAGTTCATTCTTGTCATTGACGCCCACATAGTAGGTGTTGTTGTAGGCGTAGCCCACTACCCCAGCCACAATGGCAAGGCAGACAACGACCATACTGACAATAATGATGGCGAGTTTCTTCCCCTTCTTACTTTTTTTCCCCTTGCGCTTATTCTTCTTGCTCTTCTTGGATGCGCCTTTGGCATTGTCGCTTTCTACCGCGTTGGCGTCACTGTTTCCGCCAATACCGTTTTTGCCAATGCTGTCTGTGCTCATACTGTCCCCGTCAATGCGGACGGGTTTAGCGCGGTGTGTCGTATCCCCATCGGTATGAGGAACAGCACCGGCAGCACCACTAGTACCCGCAGCACCACTAGTAGCAGCGCCATGAGAAACAGTGCCCGAGGCACCGTATGCAGCTGTGCTCTGCGCATTGTGTGAGTCTGCCTGCGCGCCTGACGCGCCTGACGCACCTGCATTCTGTGCGGCAGCATCACGGACAGCGGCAGCGCGAACGGCGGCAGAGTCAGTGCGGATACCGTCAGCGGGGATTTCTATCCCCTGCGCGGCGGCTCCCCCCAGGACGGGGTTGGTGGGGCCGTAATCTTCGTCGGTAATGTCCGCCACAATAAGGGTGACGTTATCGGGGCCGCCGGAGCGGAGCGCCAAATCAATAAGATGGTCTGCGCATTCCTGCGGAGTGCCCTGTGCCAGGGTGGAGGCAATAGTGTCGAAGCTGACGGGGTCGGAAAGACCGTCAGAACAAATAAGGTAGCGATCTCCTACTGCCACTTCCCGGATAGTGAGGTGTGGCCGGCATTCGTCACCCATCAGAGCATTCGTAATAAGGCTTCGCTTGGGGTGGACGGAGGCTTCCTCGGGGGTGATGCGCCCCTCGTCAACAAGATCCTGGACAAAAGAATCGTCGCGGGTAATCTGGTGCAGTTCACCATCGCGCAGCAGGTAGGCGCGCGAGTCCCCCACGGACGCCATTCCCATTTTGGCGCCGTCGAAGAGCATAGCCACCAAGGTGGTACCCATGCCGTCAAGATCGGGATTATCGCAAATAGCTTCCCGGATAAGGTCATTGCCGCTTTCAATATGGCGGCGCATATCCTCCAGAATGTCGTCCCCCGGCTGGTCATTATCCAGCGGGGAGATTGCGGAGATAACAAGCTGTGACGCTACTTCCCCCGCAGCATGCCCACCCATACCGTCTGCGAGCGCCAAAAGGCGAGGCCCGGCATACACCGAGTCTTCATTGTTTCCTCGCACAAGCCCCATGTCGGAGCGGGCGGCATAGTTGAGAATTAGCGTCACGGGCGTAGCTCGATTACAGTCTTGCCCACCCGGATAGGGGTACCAAGTGGGACTTTTACGGACGTGGTTACGCGGTCATGGTCAAGGAAGGTTCCGTTCGTGGAGCCCAAATCCTCCAGGTACCAGTCGTCTCCGTTGGGGACGAAGCGGGCGTGGTGGCCGGAGGCGTAGTCGTCGTTGAGGACCAGAGTGGAGTCATCTGCGCGACCCAGCAGAATAGGCTGATTCCCCAGAGTAATGCGGGCGCCAGCGAGCGGCCCCTGCGTCACAATGAGATACCTGGCTACCTTTGAGTTCCCGCCTTTTCCGGAATGCTTAAATGCGTTCTTGAACGAGTGTTTCTTCTTTTTCTTCGATTTCCGGGCGGACGTGGCCAAGTCGAATGAGGCGGCTAATGTGTCATTTTTCAGAGTGTGCAGAATGAGCCAAATGAAAAACCACAGGAGAAGGAGAAATCCAAAGCGCCCAATTTGGAGGACGAGTGGCTGCATGTTTACTCCTTCCTGGATTTACACAGGGACAAAACCGATACTTCCCTACATTCTACGGTTTCCACCACAACGACGGCCACTAGCAGGAGCGACTATTCACGTGAAGTACGCCTCTTCAAGCGCGATCCTCGATAACAGTAACTTCCAGACGGCGACACCACTGCAGCAGCAACGAGTGTTAAGGGGATTACTGAATCCTAATAAGGAAATGGGTATGGCCCATAATGATCTCATCATTATTAGACAGTTGCCACTGGGAAATACGGATCCCATTCACAGCCGTGCCGTTAGTAGAGTTGAGATCCGTGATGGTAGCGGTTACACCATCCCAGTCAATACGCGCATGGTGGCGCGACACACCAGTATCGGGGATACGAAAAACAACGTCATCCCCGCGGCCTACCAGCGTTGCACCAGGGCTAAGAACACACAGCGTATTCCCTGATTCTTTATCAACGAGCATGGCGGTATGGGAGATCCCCGCATTATTCTGTGCGCCGCTGCCGCCTCCACGGATACCATCGCTACCAGCACCGTTAGTGTTGTCAGTATCACCATGATTATTGCCGCCATTGTTGCCAAATGCGGTGGCGTTAGGGGAGATATTGCTGGCTGGACCAGTAGAACGCGTACTAATAAAACGTGGTAACTGGCGCGCATCCACCTTATCGTTGCATTCACTCATCAGCCGGTACTGGCCATCGCGCAGATCATCAGACTCCGTGAACTCCACAACGACGTCACCAACCACACCCCAGTCCTGGTCATAAAGGTAGGAGTCGAGGTGACGGCTGACCACACGCGGGGAGGTAGCCTCATCATTCGCGAAACGCTGGGCGTCACCAGGGGAAAGAGTAACAATGAAATGATTGGGGGAGAGTAACTGCCCGTCGGGGAGTTCCTGCAACTTATCGCCAGACTCGCGACGGAGAGCATGCTCCACCTCAAGAGGGGTAAGAGCACCGCCGAAAACACGCGCGAAAGCATCCGAGGTGGAGTTTTCCAGTGAACGCTCGAAGCGCTGCATAAAGCCCATGGAGTGTTCGTCCCGCCCTTTCCTGTTTTCACGTTCTTACACACCAACACACGCGCATAAGAAACTGCTTCGTAACGGTTACAGTGACAGCTACCTTGACAGCTACTCTGCCGGTTACTCTGCCGGCTACTTCACAGTTACGCCAATGGTTACGCCAATGGTTACATTGTAGCCATTATGCACGGTAGAACGCAGTTCAGAGGTGCCATACTCGTGGCCGGCTAACAAAGAATGTCGCTAGTATTGAGAACGAAGTCTGGATGATGAGGAGTTCCCCACAATGACCACACCTGAGTCTCGGGTACTGTCTACCCCAATACGATCCACCCTTATCGGCGCTGTATGCGCGGCAGCCATATGGATCATTATGGGAGTACTCTGGTTCGCCCGCACCAGCTGGGACTCCTCCGCCACCTCCATAGGCGGATTCCTGGGCATCACCGCCCTCTACCTCTTCTCCCTCGGCTTCTACCTGAACATTGACTCCGCCGGCATCGACAAACGCTGGGGCGGCGTACGACACCGTCACACCATCCAAAAATGGATGGCCCTCGCCGGATTCATTGTCGCCGTCATCAGCCCCTGCCTTTCCGGCAAGGACATCAACGGCCCACAAGCAATGAACATTGTGGCCATTGTGAGCCTGGTCTTCATCGGCATCACCGTCTTCATCACCCTCTGCATACAGCTCGCCACCGCCTGGCCCACCCTCCGCAAACTCCCCTTCCCCCTCTCCTGGATCGTTGACCCCCCCTACGACGTCTGGCGCGTTTTCCAAGACCTCCTTGGCGTGTGGGTAACCATCCTCTTCGCCTACGCCTACACAGCCTGCACACCACTATGCGACGACGCCGTCATGGCCCCCATCTTCAGCCTCCTTACCGTCTTCGGCGTCGTTTCCTGGATATATTCCTCCTTCCTGCAACGCTTCGTTTTCAAAGGCCGCCGCATGGTCATTACCGGCGTCCGCTCCCTCGCCTCCAAAACCGTCGAAATTACCCTCGAACCCACCGACGACAAGCCCGTTCGTAAAGGCCTCCCCGGACAATATGTGTGTCTCTCCGCGCCGGGCGTGGTGAATGGCCCACACCCCTTTATGGAAATATCGGCCCCGGGACGGGACATTTTGCAGATAGCGGTAAAAGTATCCGGCATTGATACCCGCGTCCTCCGCGAAACCGTGGGTGTTGGTATGAAGGTGCATGTACGCGGGCCTTACGGCGACCTTGACCTCCGCCGCGCCACCCCACGCCAGGTGTGGATTGCTGCCGGCATTGGCATTACCCCCTTTATCTCCTGGCTACGCGCTATTGATGCACTGATCGACGAGAAAATTCACCGCTCTGGGGTTCGTTCCTCAAAAATCCGTAAAGTGGCGTCACAGGAAGTTATGGAGCAACTGGGTATTCATAAAGTTGACCTGTGGTTCTTCCACCACGGTGAGCCCGCCTATGCGGAGGAACTCTACTATTGGGAGAGCCGTTTCTCCTGGCTAGAGGTACATATTCGGGATACTACCCAAGTAGATCGCCAAACCGCCGCCGAAATTATTGAGGAAACCCCCGGGTTGGATCCTGCCAACCTGGACGGCGTTTCTGCAGTGCTGTGTGGACCGGCGGAGATGATGCGTGACTACAGCCAGAATCTGGATGAGTTGGGGGTATATCCCATCATTCGTGAAGATTTTTCATTCCGTTAGGCCGTGTGTTAACCTCAAAAAGTTACTCCGGGCGAGTGGCGGAATAGGCAGACGCGCTGGCTTCAGGTGCCAGTGACCGCAAGGTCGTGGGGGTTCAAGTCCCCCTTCGCCCACAAAAAACTAAGCCGGAGGCCATCATGGCCTCCGGCTTTTTCATGTCTTATTCTCATGCTTAAACAGCACACTCGAACAGCGCGCTTAAGCAGCACACCCAAGTAGTTTGAAGGGGTGCCAGGCCCCTAGACCTGGCACCCCTAAACTTGGCACCCTTGCTGGCACCCTGTGCAGTTAGATGTTGATGGAGGGGTGCAGCTTCTCCATATTCCAGTTCCTGTCGCGGCGTGCTCCCAATGCCGTCAAACAGATGTTGAGGGCGAGGAAGACGAAGAGCATGACAACTGCTTCTATCATGCGTCCATCGAAGTCGCCGTAAAGGGTTTGCCGGAACCCGTTGACGGCGTAACTCATGGGTAAGATCGGGTGCAACCATTCCCACATGGAAGGTTCTGTTTCCACAGGATAGAGGCCACCCGAGGCCAGAATCTGAATCATCAACAATGCCATTGTTGCGACACGTCCAGGCCCAGGCCCAAGGAGTGCCACCAACATTTGGTTCATTGCCATGAACACCAAGCCCACCAGCATGGTGAAGAACACCAGACCAACCATGGTGTAGGGCTCCAGCGGGACAGAAGCATTCGTCACCAGCACAATAACTAGTGCCTGAATGAGGGCGATGATGGCGGCGGGGGTAAAGCCGTTGAGGGCAGCCCGCACCGGGTTAATTCCGCTGGCTACTGCCCGTGCATGTATTGGGCGTAGCAGCAGGAATGCGATAATGCCGCCAATGTAGAGGGCCAGGCAGAAGAAGAAGGGGGCCAGGCCACCACCGAATGTGCGCTCGCGGGAGTCACGCTGGTCGGAGAGCTGTACTGGTTCCGCCAGGGTTTTCGCAATGGATTTGCGGTGGTCTTCCGTCCAGGTGGGGATAGCTTTGGAGCCTTCCGCTAGTTTCGTGTGCAGTTCGTTAGCACCATTGGACAGGCGGGTGGATCCGTCATGTAGCTGGTTAACACCAGTGACAAGCTGGCCAGTGCCATTGTGGAGGGTGTGGAGACCCGTGGAGAGTTCATGGGCACCATTATTAAGCTGGTTAACGCCGTCCGTGAGCTTCGTGAGCTTGGCGGGCATCTTCCCATGGTCAAGGTCGGTGGCGGCCGCGTCAATCTCGTTCAGCTGCTTCATAAGCTTTGAGTGGGGGCCAGCACCCTCAGTATCTAGACGGGTTGCTAGTTTGTCGATTCTATCGGCTTCCGCCAAGACGGCAGGGTCGTGGCTTCTCCGCAGAATGGCCACGGTTTTCCGTAGTTCCTGCGACGTGGTGCCCTGTACTTCGGAGATCTTCTGGGCTTTCCGGTGGTAGTCGTGAACCTGCGACGTCATACCCGTCAACTTGCCGATGAAGGCATAGAGTTGGTCATGCATTTGTTGCGTGCCAGCTGCTAGTTTGTCGGAGCCGGCGGATAGGCGCCCAGCGCCGTCATCGAGTTTAGCGGAGGCCTCCTGCAGTTTGACGGTGCCGTCGTTTACCTGCACGGCACCATCGGCGAGCTGTTTAGCGCCCACTGTGGCTTTTGTAATGCCTTTACCGGCATCTTGTATGGCTACAAGTACTTTATCAATTGCCTGCTGGCCAATTTCGGAGCTGACTGTCTCTAGGAAAACGCGCATGGCGTTTTGGCCGATAAGGCTAGCGAGCCAGCCGTTAGAGTCGTTGTAGTGGGTGTAGACAGTTGCTTTGCGGGGCTTATCGCCGGTGGGGGATACAACATCCTCGGTGAAATCCTTGGGGAGGATAACCGCAAAATAGTACTTGCCCTTGTGGACACCAGTGGTGGCGTCGTGCTCGTCTGTGGGGATCCAGGATAGTTGGTCATTGTGGCGAATCTTGTTTTCAATTTGTTCGCCCGCGTTAAACGGCTTCCCGGAGAGTACAGTGCCCTGGTCATTATTGACAAAGGCGACGGGTACTCTGCCCAGTTTGCCGAACGGATCCCAGAAACTCCACAGGTAGAGGGTGGAGTAGAGGAGGGGGATAAGGCAGATCGCAATAATGGCGAGTTTGCCCAAACGGGAGCGTCGGAACCGCCGTAGCTCTGTTCCTAAATTCACTGCTGCAAACATTACTGGTCCTTTTCCCCCGATTCTTTCGCTGACTCCGTCCGCAGAACGGCGGCAGCTGCGCCGGCAATATCGGCTGCTGTAATAGCCTCAGCGCTGGATGACAGGCTGGAGGAGGATGCTACTTTACTGGCGTCAGTGTAGGTAGCACCTTGGCTATTGGTGGAGGTGGGTAATTGTGACTGTTCCGAAATGACCCATTTCCGGCTGAGTTTACCGAGACGAGTATCGCGCAGCCCAGTGCGGCGCGGCTCGTAGTGGTTTCGTTCAGTGAAGAGCGGAATCACCATCATATTGTCGTAGATTTCCTCTGGTGGTGGGTTAACCGAGTTAACGATAACCAGCATGTTTTGAGAGAGACGGTGGAGAACATCAATGAGGACAATACGATCCGTCATTTCCCGTACTTGCTCCAGATCGTCCAACACCAGCATCTTGACTTGCTTGCGATGGGCGGGGTGCAGGGAGAGGGCAATACGGATAAGTAAACGATCCAGACTGGGGATTTGGCTAACGTAAAGGTCTAGGTCCGGGAAGGAACGCTCCCCGTAGACGGGGCCAAGAATGCGGTCGCGGTAATTTTCGTCTACGCGCGCCACCCACCTATACCAGTGGTGGCCCCACGCGCGGTGCTCGTTGAGGATATCTCGTACTTTGACGTTACGGTCTAGTTCGTCGATGGCGTCAACCCCGGCGATGGCGACGGATTCGCGGATATGTTTCTGCTTCTTGTGGCCACACACCTCAAGAGTTCCTGTGCTGAGGCGCATACGTCCAGATAGAGCAAGAGCGAGGGCAGTGCGGCCAGAGCCATCGCGCCCGGAAAGGAAGACGAGTTTCTTATCGGGGAGTTCAAGGTCGAGGGGTCCAAAAACTGGCCCCTCCTCGCCTACGACGCCAATTCCGTGTGCGATGAGTGGCTTATCAATCTGCAGATTTTCAGGCATGCATACTCCTGGAGACCGGCATTAACGGTACGGTTGCGATGCTGTAGGCGCGTCTATCGGATGGGGTCCGATCGTTCTCGTACGCAGCAAGTGTTTCCCCCTGGGAGGGCAGCGCAACAGTCGTACTGTAGCTAGGTTGTGGATAGCCCCTAGCAAATAGCGGGGCTATTTGGTGGTGGTACCCATTTTTAGGCGTGAGGCTTGTGGACCATCACAGTTTTCTAAGAATGGGTTTTCATATATCTAGCCTAGAAAATAATCTGCTTTCTGGGTAGTTGGCAGGGTGACCAAATGGGGTAATTAAGGCTATAAACCGCAGTTCACAGCTACTTTGTGATAAAAATTTCTTTTTTCACAAAAGTAGTAAAAATATACGTTCTTCCTCCCATCACCTTAGTAAAGTGAGTATTACCTAATTTTGCTAAGGTAGAGGCGTCACCCTCGGTGATATTCTGCGGGAATACTCACCGCCAGATTCCAAACACGAACCTGGAAACCTAAAGGAGTGTTTTCTTGAACAAGACAACAAAAATCGCTGCTCTCCCCCTCGCCGCCCTCCTCGCCTTCGGCGCAGCCGGCTGCGGTAACGACGACAATGACAAAGACACCGCTAACAACTCTGGCACCAGCGTATCCGCCAGCACCTCTACCAAAGCCACCCTAAACTCCGCCAAAAAAGCTATTTCCGCAGCATACAAGGCATACCCCAACAGTAAAGCCCTCAACCTTGCCACCACCACAAACAGCAAAGAAGGCTGGGTAGTAACCCTCCTTACCGCCGCCAAACAAGTCGTTGACGTACAAGTGGACTACGACGGCACCGTCCTCAACAAGAATGTTGCCGCACAAGAACCCACCAAAGACCAGCAGGGAATAGCAAAACTCCTCGCCGACATGGACACCCCCGGCCTGGACGAAATTATCTCCGACAACACTCCCAAAGACGGCGTTATTGCCTCCGCCACCCTAGAAAACAGCGATGACACCCTTGTGTGGACTCTGAAATACAACAACAAGAACACCAACAAGGAAATGACAACCGTCTGGGCAGACGCCGCCTCCGGTGCTGAACTCGCCAGCGAAGACGCCAGCTAAACACGGCCGCCTGTACATGGCCGTACAACCTTCCACTTACGGCTATTGACGTGCATTGAACATTAAATACATAAATAGGGGAACCCCTGCTCTAGCTAGGGGTTCCCCTATTTATATGCCACTTGTATATGCACAATTGTGCCTTAGTGAAATGCCAGTACTCACCCATATTTCTACTGGAAAACACCAGTGTGGTGAATCCACCAATACAGTCCCCGCAAAAGTAGCTCTCCCACGGAAGCAGAGGGTGTGGTTTACTGTGCGCGGTCATTATTTTGGTGACGAAGATCGAGAAGAAGATTAGTGGTGTGATGAAGCCTGTATCTGCAGGAAAAAGACTGGTAACAGCGGTAGTGGCGTGTGGTCTGTTGGTGGGGGTATCGGGGTGTGACAACCATTCTGTGTTGTCTGGGTCTGGGAAGTCTGCGGGGAAATCGGCTACGTCTGCGTCGGCTAGTGCGGGTCAGCGGGATCCGGATCGGATTTACGCTAATCACGATAAAGGTGTGGATCCGAAGATTAAACATTTTGATTCTCCGGAAGCCTTTGACGAATATTACGCTGTTTTAGGCAAATGGGGTGTGAAGCAGACACCTGACTGGTTAAAGATCTGTAATCAGGTGAATGTGCCGGCTTTGCGGAAAGTAGGATTCGACCCGCAAAAAGATCTGCAGAATCGTCATGGTGGAAATAAAAAGTCCATCTGTTTTTGGCTTCGTGACCACGATCGGTTGCAGTTCTTTTTCGGTAGGGAAAATTCGTTGAAAGAGATTCTTGATCGGAAAGATATTGATCGTCGGTGGGTAACTAAGCGGGGGAGCCAAACCTACTACATGGGTCATATTGAATTTTTTGCTGAAGGTACGTCCCTTAATCGTTACGATTGCACGCTGGCGTATGAGCGTGGTGGTCATGCTTATTTGGCTGCTTTTACTGGTAAGGATCCGAAGAGCCACAAACAAGCCTGCGATGAACTCATTGATATGGTCTCGCCGCAAAAGTAGCTCTCCCACGGAAGCAGAGGGTGTGGTTTACTGTGCTCACTAAATTTTTTTAGAGATGTATTTCAGTTGGAAGGTCAGTACGTGATGGGTTCTGTTTCTATGGGAAAAAGACTGGTAACAGCGGTAGTGGCGTGTGGTCTGTTGGTGGGGGTATCGGGGTGTGACAACCATTCTGTGTTGTCTGGGTCTGGGAAGTCTGCGGGGAAATCGGCTACGTCTGCGTCGGCTAGTGCGGGTCAGCGGGATCCGGATCGGATTTACGCTAATCACGATAAAGGTGTGGATCCGAAGATTAAACATTTTGATTCTCCGGAAGCCTTTGACGAATATTACGCTGTTTTAGGCAAGTGGGGTGTGAGGCAGACGCCTGACTGGTTAGAAATCTGTAATCAGGTGAATGTGCCGGCTTTGCGAAAAATAGGATTTGATCCACAAAAAGATCTGCAGAATCGTCATGGTGGATTAAGAAAGTTTATGTGTTCTTGGGGTCGTGATAATGGCCGTTTACAGTTCTATTTTGGGCGGGAAAATTCGTTGCAGGAGATTCTTGATCGGAAAGATATTGATCGTCGGTGGGTGACCAAGCGGGGAGATCAAACCTACTACATGGGGCATATTGAATTCGTGGGTGAAGGAACGCCTCTTAATCGTTACGATTGCACGCTGGCGTATGAGCGGGGCGGTCATGCTTACCTTGCATCCTTTACGGGGAAGGATCC